>JABDGH010000053.1 GCA_013286145.1 Verrucomicrobiota bacterium | reverse complement strand
TGCGATGCTGCGCTGGATTCAACATACCGATGCCAATCTGCTGGCTTGGATTTCCTATACTTCGGCCCCGGAACACTTGCAAAACGCCGGGCTGGGTCTTTTCGATTCCCGCCCCCTCGTTTTCTACATAACGATGACCGCCTTCATGCTGACACTCACGCAACGCATCCTGCAAGGACGCCGTCTCAAAGGATAATTTCGACATGAAAACAGATTCCCCTTCCTCCCGTTCATCCCGTCGATCAGCCGGGCTTCAGAACTTGCTGACCTTCGTTTTACTCACGTTCATTCTGCTGGCTCTCAATTATCTCGCCTTCAAGCATTACGTGCACAAGGACCTGTCGGAGTCCCAGCTCTACACACTCTCACCCAAAACCATCGACGTTCTCAAAAAACTCGATTCACCCGTTACCATCTATACTTTTTTGGATGAAAAAGCTGCGGGCCAGGTTCAGCAAATCACCACGCTGCTCAAGGAATATCAGCAGAAGGGCGGCAAGAATGTCGCCATGGAAAATATTGACCCCGCCTACGACATTGCCCGGGCCACTGCATTACAGAACAAGCTTCATTTCGACGGGGCGGATCATCTGGTCATCTTTGTGTACAAGGACAAGAACCGTTTCGTTAAAGAGGACGACCTTTTTGACATCAATCCCATGACCGGGCAGGTTGGCGCTTTCAAGGGAGAGCAGCAGTTTACTTCCGCGCTCCTCAGCCTCATCGAAGGCAAGGCTTCCAAGGTTTATTTCACCGAAGGCCACGGCGAACACTCCCTTCAGAACAGCCAGACGGCAAACGGCTATGCACTTCTGGAGGCCAGTCTTAAAAATGAAAATATAGAAACGTCCAATCTCAATCTCGCCTCCAAGGGTGAAGTGCCGACCGATGCGGATGCGGTGGTCATCGCCGGCCCTGCCATCTCTTTTTCGCTTATTGAGGCCCAGTCCCTGGAAAAATATCTCGATGGCAATGGCAAGCTGTTGATTCTGCTCGATCCCTATGTCACGTCCGGGTTGGAGGATCTGTTCAAGAAATATGGTCTAAAATATGACAACGACCTGGTTCTGTATCGAGCCATGACAACCACCGGTTCGCAAATGACCGTACCCCTGGCTCTTATTTATGAGGGCGGTTTCTCGTCACATCCCATTACCGCCAAATTTAGCCAGAACAAACTTCAATTGCAGATCGTCGGTGCCCGCTCCCTTTCACTGGTTACGGATGAAAAAGGTCAACATTCTCCCAAAGACAATCTCCTGCTTCAAACCGACCCAAACGCTTTTGGCTGGGTCAATAATACGGCGACATCCACGGGATCGATGCTTGATTTCAAGGATCGCACCTATGATAAGGCCACCGACATAGCTGGCCCCGTGACCGTTGCTGCGGCATACGATGGTGGCACGACCATCGATCCAAACTCCAAGGCAACCCTGCTTGCCACCCGCATCGTCATGATCGGCTCCTCCAAGTTCCTGGCAAATGATGCCGCTGAAACGGTGGGAATTAACTTTTTCACCAATTCCATCAATTGGCTCGTTAAAAAGGATGCCGTTCTCGATATCAGCCCGAAGAAACCCCAGGAATACGGAATTTCCCTTTCGCCGATGCAAATGAGGACTCTTTTGTGGTGCGCCCTGATTTTTATTCCAGGAGCGGCGCTTATACTTGGAATCTTCACGTGGTTCTCACGGCGCAAATAACCTGACGTTCCCGTTATGTTCCGAAACAGTTCCACTTATATTTATCTGGCAGTAGCCCTGGGGTTACTGTGTTTCCTGTTCATCGACAAAAAACTTCCGGGCACCAAGGATCGGGAAGATGCTGAGATGGAATTGTTCAAGTTGAATCCCGACGATGTCACCGTGCTTGAAATCTCCAATGTCCACGATGCTTTCATATTCCAAAAAAATAATAATCATTGGGAAATTACAAAACCCATCAAGACCCTCGCAGATACTGCGACGGTGAATGAAGTCCTTCATCAGATCGCCTCCGCCCAGCCCCTGCGCGTCATTCCAGTCGATGGTTCGGACAAGGATCAGGCCAATCTCAAGGAATGGGGTCTCGCACCCGCCGCCGAGCGCGTGGTCATCCACACCAAGGATGACAAAGATGCCAAGGGCCAGATGTACGAGCTTCTTGTTGGCCGCAAAACGGCGATTAACGACAATGTCTATGCCCGCACGTCGGGCCGTAAAAAAGAACCGGTCAGAATCATTCCCAATTCAGTCAAGGTCGCCCTGCAAAAAGATCTTTCCGATTTTAGGAGTCACAATGTTTTCGATTTTGAAGTAAGCAAAGCGACCAAAATCGCCTCGCGAACCGCCAGCATCGGAAGCACTCCCGCCCAGGAATACGAAGTTGATCTCAAGGATCGCAAATGGACGCTTCAGAAACCCATTGTCGCCCGGGCATCCGAGACCGATGTACAGAATCTTCTCAGTAAAATCCTGACCCTGCGCGCAACCACTTTTGCCACCGACGCCCCCAGCAACCTCAGTCCGTATGGATTAACCTCCCCGAGCGCAACTCTATCCGTCACAGTCACCCCTGAAGATGCAGCTAAATCCGAGGAGGAACTCGTGCTTCAGATCGGCGGCCCCGTGCCGGATAAGACCGACCAGGTTTATGCCCAGCGGCTTCATTCCAATTCCGTTTTCACGCTTGCCAAAAATAACGTGGATGAACTTTTCCAAGCTTTGCCCAATGTGAGAGATCGGCATATCCTTCCTTTCAATGCTGGCAAAGCCACGAGCCTGAGTTATTCCTTCGGCAACAAAAAGGGAGAGGTTCGCAGCGAAGATCATCTCTGGAACACGGTCAAGGAGTCGGAAGGCCGGGCCGACGTCGGACAAATAACCGATATTCTTTCCCGGCTTGCTCAATTGGAAACGACCCCGGTGTTGAAAGATTCTGTCACCGACCTGAAACCCTTCGGCCTCGATAAACCCCAGGGTAAAATCACCATTGAGTCGCCCGACTTCAAACCGGAACCCTCGCTTACTCTCCTGATTGGAAAAGTGGAAAACAAGCTCCGCTATGTACGCACCTCAATGGAACCGTTTATTTATACCGTCCCGGAAAACACCTTCGACTTTCTTCCCAATGGCAATCTTGCCCTGCTTGATAGCCGGGCCATTAATCTTCCATTGGCCGATATTAAAAGCATGACGATCACGAGCGGCTCGCAGCCGCCGGTCATCCTCACGCGCAGCACTGGAGGCACCTGGAGCACTCCCAACATCAAGGATCGCATGGTCGATTCCACCAAGGCCAACACGCAGGCCAGCCTCTTTGCCCAGTTGCAAGCCAAGACCTGGCTCGGACCCGTACAACCTTCTTACGGGCTGAACAAACCGATTCTCACCATCTCGGCGAAAACCGACAAGCCTGCCCCGACTGTTCTGCATATCGGCGCTTCCCTTCCTGATCACAACTATGCCGCGCAAGTGGAGGGCATACCCACCATTTTTGAAATTTCCGATTCCGATTATACTTTCCTCAACACCAGTTCACTTCAAGCCATGCCCAATATTCTCTCCGGCACGAACACGCCCCCCGTCACTCCCTCTCCCGCGACCAACGCTGCACCTGCCACGAATGCAGCCCCTGGCTTGCCCCAGAAGAAATAAGGTGCCTTTTATTAAGAGGGAAATTGCTTAATCAGATCCTGTAAATACTTTTCCACCCGTTTCTCAACAAAAGTATCTTTCGAATTCGCCTCGGCTTTCCCGACTTCTGAACAAAATTTTTCATGCGAAAGGGCCAAAGCCTCACGCTCCTCCGGTTTGACCAATTGCCTGGCACAGGCATAAGCCAGTTCCCACTGCTCAAACTTATCAGCATACTTATCGAAGCGTAATGCCACGATTCGTTGCAATACCTGAAAAATAGCTTTATCCATCTCTTGCGAATGAAAGGCCGCCACACCGTTGACCAAGCTGCGCTGAGCTTGAACGTCAACAATATCCATAAATGGAGGATGTACCGGATCGACGTCGGGAAAAAGTCGAGCGAGCAATTGATCCGCAACAACCTTGTTTCGCGTACGCTCAGGCGTCATCTGTGATTTTGGGAAAGTTGAAACTTGAATCAGACATCGCGCGATGGCGCGATAATTTAACTCGCCATTTTCCTTTCGAAAATCGGCCAGGAGTTTGTCCTGCTGTTTGACATCCTTTGCATGTACAAGGCTCTTGTTAAAAAAACGATAGGCGAGGTTTGAGTCGTAAAAAGATCGATTCAGCATTTTAATGGCGAGGGGATTGCCTGTTACCGGGTAATAGAACAAAAGCCTCTTCATGGCATCTGTCTCTGCTCCCCATGCGTCGGGATTCAATGCATCCTGCTCAAGCGATCTTTCAAAATCTGCTGACGTCAGACCACTCCAATCGGCCTTCACCGCAGCCGCCAGTGCCGGATTCTCCACAGGCGAGTTAACCACAAGACAAAGTGACGGTTGATACCTCACTGCATTTAAATTTCGGTTGACGATCTGCCCGATGGCCACAAAACATAAGTCACCTACCCTCACCGTATATTGATCAAAACTTTTTTGAGGGTTCATCATGGTCTTTTCGATCATTTTTATTCTAGATGGCTCATTACTCATGCGTTGTTCTCTCGGGTCATATTCCTCATCAAACCATTTACCCATAGACCCTCGTCCCACGATCAATTTCGTGGAACGCGCATCGGACAGATGGTCGATAAGCATGGGAAGCGCGGCAAGACCCCTGCGAACCAGCTCGCGCATAACTGGTGAAACTTTCGGCTTGGGAGAACCCATGATTCCTCCGCGAAATTGGGGTTCCTCGTCAATGGCAATAAATCCGCTTGCCCATGCCATTGTGTCGAATCCAATCCCCTCGTTTGATTCTTCCTGAAGTTTTGTAATAAGATCGGCAGATGTGAGAGCTTTCAGGCTCTGCACGGAGTCGCTGGTTAAAGGAGCATCCGCAGGCTTGGCTTGCTGTGCGAATAGAAGGCTGCCAAACGCCAGTATCAACACGATCAGGATGGAGAGGAAGAACTTTACCATCGATTTGGACTCTTAACTACATAGACGCATGCATCATAGAAATCGCGTGAATTTTTTAAGTTTTTTTTGAAACACGTCGTGGTTCGCGACGCTTCGCCACAGGATGTGTTTTGACTTGGGAGCGGGTTTTATCGCGCATACCCGTGGTGCGACCACGCAGAATGAAACGGAGCGGACAACCTCGCAATTCAAACGCTTCCCGTAACTGCAAATCCAAATAACGCTCATAGGCGGGCGTGAGCAACTCGGAACTATTGACGAAAAGTTGCAGGGTTGGAATCTCGCGAGCGCCTTCCTTTGCAGCCTGTTGCGCCGCGTAAAGTACCTTGAATCGCCGACCCCGCACCAATGGTGGCGCATATTTTTCCATCGCACGACTGATGACGCGATTGAGCGGCCCGGTCTGAAAACGATAGCTGCGATTCTTCGCAATCATGCCCACCGTCTTCAGCAGTCCCTCTATCCGTTCACCCGTTAGCGCGCTGAGAAAAAGAACCGGGGCATACGAAAGAAAAAACAGGTCGCGCTGCACCTGCTCGTAATATTCACGCTCCTTGGCCCGGCTGGCGTCGCCCTGTTCGCGCGCCAAATCCCACTTGTTCACCACGATCATGCACGGCGCATGGGCATCCTGAATCAGGCTTGCGATTTTCTTGTCCTGCATCGTCACCCCGGTCGAGGCATCAACCACTAAAATGCAGACGTCGGCGCGATTGATTGTATGGGCGGTTCGTCCGGTCATCGCACGCTCCAGTTCGTCCTGCATCCGACGCTCCTGACGCATTCCCGCCGTATCGATAAAAAGAAAAGGTTCCCCACGCCAGGTGTAGGCGATGTCCACTGCGTCACGAGTCGTCCCCGCCACCGGGCTGACAATGGCCCGCGGTTCGGAAATCAAGGTATTGATCAATGATGATTTACCCACGTTGGGACGACCCACGATGGCCAAGCGGGTGGGACGCGCCGGGCGAACCAATTCTTCCTCTGCCGGTTCAGCCCATCCTGAAACAATGGCGTTACGCAACGTGTCCAACCCGCGCCGATGGGCGGCTGAAACGGGAAAAACACCCTTGAACCCGAGTTGTGAAAATTCACCCTCGAGATGTGCCTGTTTCTCACCGTCAACTTTGTTGGCCGCCACAAAGACTGGCCGTTGACTCTTCCGCAAATGACGCGCCACGGTTTGATCCAGCGGCGTCAACCCTTCCCGGGCATCGACCACAAAAATAATCTCAGTCGCAGCAGCCAGCGCCAGGTCGACTTCATGGGCGATGGCATCGGCGAAGCCTTCACGATCCTCTACTCCGATCCCGCCCGTATCGATCAGCGTCAACCGGTGTTCATCCCAGCGCGCACTAGTCACCAAGCGATCCCGCGTCGTTCCCGGGCGGTCGAAAACCAACGATATATCCCGACCGGCAAGGCAGTTAAAAAGGGCTGACTTGCCCACATTGGGACGTCCCACGATTGCAACAGTATGTTCCATAATTTTCCTATTTGACTGACGACTGCGCCTCCGTGTGACCGCTATGTTTCAGCAGGTTCAATCCCTGCCGCACGTAAATCACCGTGCAAGCCAAGGCAAATCCGGCGCCCGGCACACAAAACCAAGTGATCCAATGGCCCCATTTAAACAATACAGCACCAATGGCCAAAAAGGTAAAAAAGGTGCTGAGCTTGCCCATCCAATGCGGTTTGATCTCAATATGATGAAGAAAATGGCGCAAAACGAAATACCCCCCCAGCAAAAGAGCATCCCGGCTGATGATGATGGCCGTGAACCAAATCGGGAAGGAACGCAAATGATCCAACGGAACCATGCCAAGCGTCACCAATGCCGCCAGCAGGAGCAATTTGTCCGCGATGGGATCCAGTAACGCGCCCAACGCGCTCCCCTGGTTCCAATGACGCGCCAAATACCCGTCCACCGCGTCGGAGACCGAGGCGATGATAAAGACCGCAATGGCGGCATATCGCCAAATTTCTTCCGGTCGGCCCTGAAAAGTCGTGTCATCGTACGTGATGATGAAAGTGACAAAAACCGGTACGAGGATAAGACGGAGAATGGTGATTCGTGTGGCCCAGGTCATGGAATTGTCCTCATTTCACGCTGGCGGAATGAATGGAATACCTGCCACCTTGCTACAGCCACGCAAAAACAACAGAAAAAATATTGCGTAGCCCACAGCCCCGTATATGCTTGGTATTCCAAAAGATTATGGCTGACGTCGCAAACCGCTACCCCGAAAACCTCTCTGGCAAATATTATGTCGATAACCAGTGTATCGATTGTGATCTCTGCCGCGAGACCGCTCCAAGTAATTTTGGCCGCAATGATGATGGCGGCTATTCCTACGTTTTCAAGCAACCCACCTCTCCTGATGAGGAGAAGCTTTGCAAGGAAGCCATGGAAGGTTGTCCCGTCGAAGCCATCGGCGATAACGGTACTTGATTGCCCGCGTCCTGCCTGAACGGCAGGAATCTTTTACTTACCGACCGGCGGGATCCTTGGGTTTGTACTCGTCAGGTATAGTTTCAATGGTGCTATTGATTTTCTTCTGGGGGAAAAGGGATAATTCTTTCCCGATAAAAACTCCCAGTAAAATCACCATGATGATCACGACGCCCAGGATCAGCATCCCCTTGTATTTGGCACTATCGGCTGTTTCCAGAATAACGACTTCCTGATGCAGTTTCTCGCGGAAATGGGGATCAGTGATGCGGCGCTTGGCATCTTCAAGCTGGGCGATGAACGCCGCGTAAGACTCGTAACGGTCTTCCGGGTGACGGGACATCGCCTTGCTCACCGCATAAGTGGTTTGATCGGAAATATCGGGCACAAAGGCCTTCAATGAAACCACGTTTCCGTTGAGGTGCTTCATCGCGACGTCGTTGGGGTCATCTCCCTCGTAGGGAGGCCGGCCTGAAATCACATGAAAAATGGTTGCGCCAAGGCTGTAAAGATCACTGCGAAAATCTTCCGGGCGTCGTTCCAGTTTTTCCGGGGCGACGTAGTAAGGGGTTCCCCAAATTTCGCCATCGAAATGATCCGCAGTTTCAAACGACAACGAGAGACCAAAATCGACCACCTTCGGCGTATTGTTGGCATTAAAAAGAATGTTGCCTGGCTTGATGTCCCGGTGGATCAGCCCCCGTTGCTGCGCGCACTCAAGTCCACGCGCCACGGCAATTCCGATCTCGATTCCCTCCAGTTCGGTGATCCGGCCCCGGTTCATAATCTTGTCGTCGAGCGAGCCCCCTGAAATATACTCGAGCACAATGTAGTAAACATTCTCATGATGACCAAACGCATAAACCTGTACGATGTTCGGATGATTCAACGAAGCGGTAATTTCTGCTTCCCGGAGAAAGGTCGCCATGAACTTCTGGTCGGAAACCAATTCGGGTTTCAAAACTTTCACAGCGACCTGCCGGTTCAAGGTCATGTCGTGCCCGAGATAAACCGTCCCCATGCCGCCGGAACCTAAATGACGACTCAGAAGAAAATTCCCAAACTGGCGCGTGATGGGAAATTCCTTGCCACAGTAAGGGCAGGTAATGCCATCACCGGGCTCCAGCCCCGTCACATCAATGGCATTCCCACAATGGCCACAAACAGTTGTGACTATTTTTTCAGCCGCGGAATCTTCCATTTAGTCAAATTGCCACTTGTAGGTTAAAATTGCAATTATTGAAACCATGAAGCCAATTTCCCCACCACTACTTTTTCAGGGTGAAGAGATACGTCCCTTTATCGGACAACGTCTCGATGTTTTACTGGCAACGGCCTTGAAGCGATCACGCAACCACGCCCAGGGATTGCTTAAGCAGGGACTTGTCCATCTCGATCCGCATCCCGAAAAAGCCGAACCGAGTTATCGCCTGCGCGAAGGCGACACCCTGACCATTCATCAGGCTCCGCCACTGCCGATTGCAAATAATCCCTCCGGTGAAGCCATTCCACTCGACATCATTTACGAAGACGAGGCACTCCTTGCGCTCAACAAACAACCGGGACTCGTAGTGCATCCCGCCGTGGGACATCGTACCGGAACTCTCGTCAACGCGCTCGTCCATCACCTCGGCGCCCACCTGGCCCAGCGTGGAGGAGAGGAACGAAGCGGACTGGTTCACCGCCTGGATAAGGATACGAGCGGCTTGATGATCATCGCCAAGACGGATGAAGTCCATGAACGACTCGCCCATGCCTTTGCCGAGCGGGAAGTAAAAAAAATCTACCGCGCTCTCTGCTGGGGTATCTTTCGCCGCGCCTCGGGTGAATGCCGCCAGGCTATCGGACGTCACCGGGTGCATCGGCAAAAAATGACGGTGCTAAAGACCGGCGGACGCGCCGCTCATACCGACTATCGTGTGCTGCAACAAGGCCCCCAAGGCGCGGAAGTCGAGTGTACCCTTCACACGGGACGGACTCACCAGATTCGCGTCCATCTGGCCCATCTCGGTCATCCGGTCTGGGGCGATCTCTTTTATGGACGCCCTCGTGAACTGGCCGATGGATTCAAACCACCGAGACAAATGTTGCATGCCTCACTGCTTGAAATAGCCCATCCCCTTACCGGGAAAATGCTGCACCTCGAAGCACCGCTACCGGATGATTATAGAATCAGCCGTGAAAAATTGCTGGCAAAGCAGAAGTAAGTTAAGCGCTTGCCGAAAAGATTTTTTAAAATCTGTCATCCCGAGCTTGTCGAGGAACCTCTAATTATTTTGTTTGAGAGAGGCTTTTCGAGCGAATAGTAAGAGGTCCCTCGACAAGCTCGGGATGACAGGTCTTTTTTTAGAAAACTCCTTAAGCAACTTCAATCGTTGCGCCTTCGGGCACTGCGGGCTCGGCCTTGTAAATCGCGGTCATGGCTTCGGGCTGAAGCATCTTCTTCGGCGGAGCCTGGAGATCCCAGACAATGCCAAGTTTCTCGAGCACAACCAAAATGTAATAGGTGATATCAATTTCCCACCAAAAGAAACCCTGGCGCGCTGAGAGCGGATAATGATGGTGATTGTTATGCCAACCCTCACCCATGGTGAGGAGCGCCAGCCAGATGCTGTTCTTGCTTGCCTCGCCTGTCTCGTAACGGCGCGTCCCGAACATATGGCAGAGCGAGTTGATGGCGAAAGTCGTGTGGTAAAGAATCACGGTGCTGATGAAAAAGCCGACCACCAGCCCCATCCAACTGCCGATTCCAAGCCAGGTTCCCATCAAAAATGCGAAAAGGCCAAACGCGATCGGCGGGATAAATATACACTTATCGAGCCAGACCAATTCCGGGTATTTATTCAAATCCTTGACCACATTCGAATCATATTCCTCGTACTCAGGGGAAAGCACCCAGCCAACATGGGACCAGTAAAATCCTTCGAGCTTGGCTGAGTGAAGATCCTGATCCGTATCTGAATGTTTATGATGGTGCCGATGATGGGCCGACCACCAAAGGGCTCCTTTTTGGGCTGCCGCACCACCCAGGAATGCGAGGACAAATTGAAAAACGCGGCTCGTTTTATAGCTCCGATGGGAGAAATAACGGTGAAAACCACCCGTGATGCCAAATTTGCGAATGAAAAACATGAAGGCGCAAAACGCCACCGCTGTCAGATTGATACCGGTCCAAAACACAGCAAAACATGCCACATGCATCATGATGAAGAGAAGACCGGGTATTGATAAACGGAATTTGCGATGCATATAAGCACTCTATATTAAGCCATGTGGAGGCAGGCACAACTTAAAAACATCGTCTTCAAGCCCGTTGATTTTGAATAGCTTACGAAACAATTTTGCTTAATTTAAGCCCTGACGGTAAATAAATAACTCGGCATTTCTCCATCATGGCTCTTATTCATCCATATATCAGGCGTGGGTTCAGGCTGCTTTTACCAATGGTTCTGGCCGGAACCGGACTGAATGCGCAGGAGCAGCCAGTCCCTTCGCAGCAACATCTGGAAATCACAGGCACTCATCATTTACGCCTCACATACGATTTCACCGTCGTCTGGCCCCGGGGCGGTGGTTACAACGCAACCTTTCATCTCCCCATCCCGCCCGATACCGGCACGCAACACATCGAGCATTTCAGCTCCACGCTCAAGGGCCAGGTCGAAACCGATCAAGCCATTCCACCTCATCGGGTCCTGACGGCGACGCTTCATCATAATAACGGCGATGAACGCGAACTTCATTGGCGCATCCAGATCACCGGCCTCTTCACGACGCACCAACTTGTCGATGGATCTGCCGCGCCTTCCAAGAACCTCATCCCAGCGCCTCTCCCGAATGAATTCCTCGCCTCGACCGAATCGATCAATTGGAACAGCGATGCTTTTCAAGGCTGGCTCGATTCCTCCGGACTGCGCCGCCTTGCCAGCGAAACGCCCTCGCGATATGGCGCACGGGTTTTCGATTATTTCAAGGCACATGGCCGCTACAGTTATCCGCCTGAAACCGCCTGGAATGCCGCAGCGATCTGTCACCACCTGCATACCGATTGCGGCGGCTTCTCCCTGGTTTTTACGGCAGCCTGCCGCGCCAATAAAATTCCCGCACGGCTTCTGGTCGGACAATGGTTTAAAACACGCGAACTGGCCGATAAAACCCTCGACCTGACAGGGCGGCAGTCGCATGTCATCGCGGAATTTTTCGACCCGCAGATCGGCTGGATACCGGAGGATATTTCTTCCACGTTACTCAAGGTGCCCGGCCACGCCGACACCAACTTTTTCGGACGCGAACCCGGTTATTTTTTTACGTGGCACACCGATACCGATTTCCACTTCGCTGTTCCGCAAAAACCGGATGAGCATGTGCAATGGATTCAAAATCCGTCGCTCTGGTTCAGCAAAAATGCGGAGAGTGCCAGCAACTCCATTTCCCATAGCTGGAAGCTGGAGACGTTGGACTGACACTGCCGTCATCCCGAGCTTGTCGAGGGATCGGACACATCCTCACTACCCAGCAAGCTGGGTGATTACAAAAAGCTAACCGATCCCAAGTTCTTCAACTGGTGAATCATCCATTACGCGTCTGATCCCTCGACAAGTTCGGGATGACAGACTGAGGATATTCCTGATTTTAAGCTGTTAATTTCTCCACGATCTTCAGCACATCCTGCGCCTGCTGGCGCGTCGAGGCTTTCAAATCACACCAGACGATTTTGCCACTCTTGATGAGGAAAGATTGTCGACTCGTCATGCCTAAAAACGTCGATACGCCGAAAGCCCGCGCCACCGCGCCTTCCTTATCGGCCAATAAGACAAAGGGAAGATGAAATTTCTCCTTAAAGCGAAGCTGCGCTTCGGGGCCATCCGCACTTACGCCAATGATTCGTACTCCATGCGTTTTTAAATCCTCGAAACCATCACGCAGACTGCAAGCCTGCTTCGTGCAACCGGGCGTATCGGCCTTCGGATAAAAATAGACGAGCGTCAAACCCTCACTGTAAAAATCGGTCAGGCGTACCTGATTTCCATGCTCATCTAATGACACCACCTCGGGTGCCGGATCGCCCACTTCAAGCGGCTTTCCAGAAGTGGTCAGGCCAAGCCAATCGAG
>JABDGH010000052.1 GCA_013286145.1 Verrucomicrobiota bacterium | reverse complement strand
TGAATACTCGCCATCGACCGGGCGAAGAGAAAGCGGGCCAACCGATCCACCGATAAAAACATCGCGGCCTTTGAGCGCCTCGCGCGCAACCTTGGCCGCGCGCCAGTTGATTTCATTCACTTGATGTCCTAGGCCAAAACGCGCAAGGCGGATACGATTTGCGCCGAAACTATTCGTTTCAATCACCCGCGCGCCTGCATCGGCATACTCCTGATAAACGCGGGTCATCAATTCAGGCCGGGTCAGGTTCAACTCTTCCAGGCATTGATTCTGAGACACGCCGAGTTCGTAAAGATAGGTGCCAGTCGCGCCATCACCCAAAATCACCTGCTCATGCAGGACATCGAGAAGTTTTACCATAAGAAGCTCGGCTTATCTTGCACCGGTCACCCCAAATTTGTCGAGGGATCGGTTCAATCGGTAGTGTCTTAATTTGAAAAATCTATTGCGGTGCCGTATTTCCCACGAAGGTCTTCGATGATTGCAAGACCTTGCTTGCTCCTTCTCCATAACCAGTAGTCAATGAATGGCGTCGGAAAAATGAAAAGTGGAATCAGGAGTATACACTCGATCCATCCAGCCCCAAGTGTATGCATGGAGAAAATAAATACCAAACCCAGTAATATCCTCCGGCTATAACGATCCTTACGGCGAGAGCAGAACTTTTTATAAGCTTCAATTTGCTTAAAAGCTTCTTTTTCCCGTTTGATTTCTTCAGGTGAGGGAGTCATGTTATTTCCCTTGCGTCACAGTAGCGATTTTAGCGGCGGTCTCGGTCGCTTCTGTAAGCTGTTTGATCCGCTCGCTCATCCTTTGATCTTCTCAACAAGATTGGCTACAGTCCAATGAGAATTTGTAACACCGTAGTGGAGCGCGACCGCAGCTTTAAAGTTTTCTGTAGAGTACTAATTTGAGGAATGATGGGAATATTTCCAAAATAACCATCCGTCATCCTGAGCTTGTCGAAGGATCAGCTTCCAGAAAGTGTACACTTTGCCCTGTAGGCGGATGCTTGCCGGGGGCTGATCCTTCGACAAGCTCAGGATGACGGGTAGGGCTATCAGTAAACTGCTAGATTCGCTATCGCTCGGGATTATCTATGCGCTGCGCTAACCAGAATACTGTCATTCAGTTTATAACGGTGGCCCATGACCGCTGCTCGACATGCACCGCCTAATCGCGCAATCTATTCCTGTTCCTCTCATGAATCGACGAAAAAATGGCCTCAGGCTCACCGACGACGAGGCGGTCAACGAGGATATTCTCCAGCTCGTGGCCAAATGGAAATTGCCAAGATTTTCCAACGATTTCATCGAGATGTTTGCCTCGCTCTACCGGCTTTCCCAGCAGGACATCAACTCAGGCGACATGACCCTCTTCAAGCGATCCCTGGCGGAACTGCGCTATGCCCAAAAAGTTTTCGCGCCCTATCGGCACGTTAAAAAAATCTGCATTTTCGGCTCGGCCCGCACCCGTCTCCCGGCGAAAACTTATACCTGCGCGGCTGAGTTTGCCAAACTGATGACTGAGGCTGGTTACATGACGATCACTGGCGCGGGCGGTGGCATCATGGATGCGGCCCAGCAAGGCGCGGGTGCAGAGAAAAGTTTCGGGCTCAACATCCTCCTGCCCTTTGAGCAACACGCCAACGAAGTTATTCGCAACGATCCCAAGCTCGTCACCTTTCGTTATTTTTTCACCCGCAAACTTACTTTCTTACGCGAGACGAATGCCGTCGCCGCCTTCCCCGGCGGATTCGGCACCCTGGATGAGGCCATGGAAGTGGTGACCTTGATGCAAACCGGAAAGGCCCGTCTTATCCCGATGGTCTTGATCGACGAACCTCGGGGCACGTTTTGGAAGCATTTCGTCCAGTACGTCGGCGAACATCTGATGGGTGACAAACTGATCTCGCCGGAGGACTTCAACCTGTTCAAGCTCACGACCAGCATGACCGAGGCGCGCGACGAAATTTTGCGTTTTTACCACAATTTTCATTCCTACCGCTACGTCGGCCCTTATCTCGTCATTCGCCTCCAGCGCGCGCTTAGCGAACACAAACTGGAAGAACTTCGCAAGGAATTCGCAAGCATCTTTTCACCCCCGGGTGAAATGTTCCAGCGCGATGCATTGCCGCAGGAAAGCAAAGAGACGGAGGTCGCCCATTTGCCGCGCTTATGCCTGACCTTTAACCGCATTCATTTCGGCTTTTTGCGCCTGCTCATTGACCGTCTGAACGAGGACTGATTTTCCCTTGGACTTGGGTGCTTATTGGCCTAGCCTTACCGCCTTAGGAATTGACCGAAACAGGAGACGGTCGATGCGTCCTTATTCACCCCAACCGAAGAGGAGACTTGAAAGTCGATCCACGATTTCTCAAGGAAGAAGGCACGGAAGTCTTTCTAGGTAACGAACTGCTCGTCAAAGGGCTGCTCGAAACCGAGGGGGGTACCCATCTCTGGACCGGTTATCCCGGCTCTCCTGTCTCCGGCTTTTTCGATTGCATCGAGGCGATCCAGGAAATCCCCAACCAGTATGGGATCAGCGCCGTCCTGGCCAACAACGAAGCACTGTCCGCCGCGATGGTCAATGGCTCCCAGATGCACGGGCTGCGGGCGATGTGCGTGATGAAAAGCGTTGGTCTCCATGTAGCCACCGATGCGCTTGCGATTGGAAATCTCGCCGGGGCGCATCCGGAAGGCGGCGTGGTGGTCGTGATGGGCGACGACCCGTGGAGCGACTCGACGCAGGTTCCCGCCGATTCACGTTTTTTGTGCAAGCACATCTACATGCCGATCCTGGAACCGACCACGAACCAGGAGATGAAGGATTGGGTCGATCTCGCTTTCAGGCTCTCCCGCGAAAGTGAACTCTACATCGGTTATCTGGTGACGACGAACCAGGCCGATGGCGGCGGGTCTGTTCAAGTCGCGCGCAATCATTTCCCCCGGGTCAACACGCATAATCCGATTCAATTCGATACGTCGAAGGTCGATTTTGAAAAGAACGTCCTACTTCCACCGCGCACCTGGCGTCGCGAACAGGAATTTCCGGCCCGCTATCGCCGTCTCTGGGCCAGCGCGCGCCGACTCGGAGTCAACCGGATCACGCCGGGTCGGGCCACGGGCCGCGCACCGCTCGGGTTTATCAGTTCCGCGCTCGCTTATTCCTATCTGGAACATGCCCTGGAACAGATGGGGCTGACGGACACTTTTCCGCTGCTCAAGCTGGGCATTACTTATCCGCTCGATCCCGAATTGATCGAAACTTTTGCCGATCAGGTCGAGAACCTTGTCATCGTTGAGGAACGTCGCGGCTTTCTCGAAGAGCAGATTGTGCAGCTTATCGCCCGCCGCGCCCTGACCGGAAAAATCGCCGTTCCGGTTTATGGAAAAATGTTTCCCGGCGGACGCGAAGGACTCCCCTCCTCGCGTGGTTTTAACTCCTCAATTCTCGTCGAGTTACTGGCGCCGCTCATTACTGAATTAGCCTCGCCCAAGCTGAAACTCGATCAAACGCGCATTGATCGCGAGCTCGCGTTGCTGGCCGAAAATCAAGCCATCGAAGTGAATCTTGCGTCGCGCACTCCGACCTTCTGCCCCGGTTGTCCGCATCGCGATTCCGCCAGCGTCCTGGGTGAAATCAAACGCGCTTTTCGTGAACCCGAATACATGCGCAAGACCCATCGTCGCGAGCCGGTCGATCTCGTTTTTCATGGCGACACAGGTTGCTACACGATGCTGATGTTCGAGCCGAACAAGGATCTCATGCACAATTACAGCGGCATGGGCTTGGGTGGCGCAACGGGGCTCGGCATTGATCCTTTCATCACGAACAAACAGGTCGTCTTCATGGGCGACTCGACTTTTTTTCACAGCGGCCAGGTCGCCATTTCCAACTCGATCAAAAACAGCCAGGACATCACGTACATCATCCTCGACAATAAAACGACGGCGATGACCGGTCAACAGACCACGCCGGGACTCGATTACGATCTTCTCGGCAAGGAGACTTTCGTGCAGAAGATCGAAAAAATTATCGAGGCCATGATCGAGGACAAATCGGTCGAGGTCATTCGCACCAACCCGGCCCAACGCACCACCTATCGCAGCCTGCTCGAATCGACTGTGCTCAAGAATGGCGTGAAAGTTATCGTCGCCGACAAGGAATGCGGCATCACGTTTCATCGCCGTCGCAATCGTGAAGAACGGGCCGAAGTGCGGGAAAAAGGGTTCGTCGAGACGAAGCGCCATATCAGCGTGGCCACCGATGCCTGCGAATATTGCCTCGAATGCACCCGCGCCACTGGTTGCCCAGGCCTGACTTTCACCGAGACCGATTTTGGTCGCAAAGTGCAAACCGATCTTTCCTGGTGCGTCAATGATACCGCCTGCACGAAGCTCGATGCCTGTCCGGCCTTCGAGGAAATTGTGGTCGTTCGTTCGCAGAAGCCCCTTTCGCGCCTGCCGGACTTGGAAAAGATCGAGTTTCCTCCGCCTGTCCTGCGCGATTTCAATCACGCCTGGCACGCCTATCTCGCTGGTGTTGGCGGCATGGGCATTGGCGTTGCCACCGCGACGCTGGTTCGCGCAGGACATCGCGAAGGGTACGACGTTGTCTTCAGCGATAAGAACGGCCTCGCCATCCGCAACGGCGGCGTCTATTCGCACATCACGTTTCTCAAGCCGGGCTGCAATCACATCTCACCGATTATTCCCTACGGCAAAGCCGATCTCATGCTTGGCATCGATATTTTGGAAGCAGCGCGGGGGCTTGATCCCAAGGGAAATCTTCGCGTGGGTGGCCGCAAGACGCGCGCCATCGTCAACCGGCAAAAGACACCAACCGTCGATGCTCTTCTTGGTGCGGACGATTTTTGTGTTGATACCCTGGAAGAGTTACTCCGTAAAAATACGGACGCATCTGGTTATTTCAGCGCCGATATTTCCAATCTTTCCGAGCGTGTTTTTGGCACCAAGCTTTACGCCAACATCATCATGCTTGGTATCGCCTTCCAGCGCAGCGAACTGCCGCTTTCCCTCGACAGCCTCGAATATGGCATCCAGGAAACCATGGGCGCGGCGGCCACGGAAAACTGGCTCGCGTTCAAGCTGGGCCGTAAAATCGCTCATGAAGCCCAGGCCTCATCGACTCCCCTGGCCGCAACGGATGCCTCTTACCATGACATCGTCGCGGAAAAATCGGCGCGGTTAAAACGTTCCGGATCAAAAGGTGAACGACTGGCGCAACACTATTGGAAACTCGTTACTGAAGCGCGGGAAAAGCTGACCCTCGATGCACGGCATGAGTCGCTCCTGGCCCAACGCATTTACGATCTTATACGCTACGAAGATCTCGCTTACGCCGAGAACTACGTCTCACGTCTTCTGGAGGTTTACGCGAAAGATTCCCCCGTGTTCGGCTATGCCGCAACCCAGGCCGCACTTTGGAACCTGCACCGCGTCATGGCCATCAAGGACGAGGTCTATGTCGCCTACCTACTCAGCAGCGAGGAAAAACATGAGCGGGATCGCGAGCGCTATAACGTCCGGCCCGAACTTGGCGACCGAATGATTTATCGCCATCTCAACAGGCCAGAATTTACTTTTGGCGAACGGACGCTTCGCTTCCGTCTCAAGACCCAGCCCTGGATGTTGCGGTTGATGCGCCGCGCCAAATTTTTACGCCGACTCCTCCCCGCGTGGCATGCCAGGGAACGCGCTTTCCGCGACTGGTACTTTGAAACTGCCGATCAATTTATCGCCCCGACCGACTCGGCTTCCTACGCCACATGGCTCAAGATTCTCCGCCTGCCGGAGGAGGTGACCGGCTATCGCGAAGTCCGCTATCCCAAAATGGAGCAGGCGCAAAAACGTGCAGAGGAAATGCTGGGTTCCTTATCCGAACAGAGCGTTGCTCAAAAAGCCGACGCCTAGATATCAATCACCTTGCCGGAACGAGGACTGACGTCCATTCGCCGGGAACGGCGCTTTTCCCAGCCGCTGAAAAAACCAGTAATCAAACTGAGCAACAGCGCACCAAAGAAAGCCGAGGTGAAATTTGGCACATGGAAGCCGTGAACGAAGTCGGGCAGCGTATAAAGAATGATCGCGTTGATGATCAAAAGGAAAAGACCCAGCGTCAGCAGCACCAGCGGCAGACTGATAAAAATCAGGATCGGTTTGATGAAGGTATTGACCAGGATCAGGATCAACGCGGCCCAAGCCAGATCCTGCACCCTATCAAACGATATGTTTAGCGGCTTGATAAGCGTGACCAGATAAAGTCCAAAAGCCAGGATCAACCAGTGCCAGATAAGTCGCATCAACATAAGGAAAAAATAGCTCTGCTTGCCGTCCCGTGCCAGTGATTTTTATCGAGGAACCTCGACATCCTCCAGCTTCATTTCCAATTGATCTCCCAACTGCGTTCCGGAGGTCAAAAGAGCACCTGCCGGTAACTCCAAAACACTGTGCGCCGAAAGAATCATCTTTGACGCGCGCCATGGTTTCATTTCAGAAATCAGATGCACAACCTGGAGTTTTCGATCCAAAAAGACCGCATCAAAAAGGAATCGCATCGCAAAGCTGTGAATCGAATTACACGGAATAATCCACAAGCCATCGCCCGGCTTGAGATGGTCGTCGCGCAACAGACCGACAAGGCGTGTCAGGATATTATCCGCCACGCGCCCCTGCTCCGTCAGGTTAACTCCGCGTGTCGAGTTGATTGCGATCAAGCGGATGGCCATGGCGTGAAGATATTATTGACCGAAAATACGGTCGGCTTCTTCCAGCGTTTCCTTGCTGCCGATGTCAAACCAACGTCCCGGCACACGCCAAGTATGCACCGGCACTCGCGGATAAAGCCACTGGATAAGACGCCCCGGTTGGTCCGGGTTATTCCCTTCCGCAATGTACGTCTTGATCATTTGGACGACTTCGGCGGGAAAATAATAGAGTGCAATACCGGTCAATGTGCTGGTCGGATTTTTCGGCTTCTCTTCAAAGGCGGTAATGACACCGTCCTTGCCCAGCGTGATGCTACAGTACTTCTTGATCTGCTCCAAGTCGCCCACGTCGTAGGTCGCCAGCACCGCCGTTTTTTTGGATCGGGCAAATTCGACAAACGGCGCCAGTGAAGAATCAAAAAGATTATCACCGGCCACGACAACGAGATCATCCTTCACATTTTCCTTCGTGATGACCAAATGAATATCGCCAATCGCGCCGAGCTTATCGGCATCGCTGGTCGATCCGTCATTGATGATCTTGAAATCGAAAGCTGTCTTTTCCCTGCTATATTTTTCGGACCATTCCGTAAAGTGCGAAGCAAATTTTTGATTGGTGACGATAAACATCTCGCCCAAATCGGGTACCGTCGCGAGGTGGTCGATGATATGCTCCAACATCGGTTTACCCGCCACTGGCAGCAGAGGCTTGGGTTTGTTTAACGTGAGTGGATAGAGGCGAGTGGCATATCCGGCGGCGAGAATAAGAACCTGCATAGAACCTTCGATTTAGAGCTTGAGGAGAGAAGGCGCAAGAATAGAACGCAATCTTTCTTTTCGTTATCCTGAGTAACGTAGGTAGCCGCAGACCCTTGCGGCCAACCGTTGCGCGGCGCGCAACGGCTACCTCTGAACTGATCCTTCGACAATTCTTCGACTTCCCTCTCAGCAAGTTCGAGGTCGCTCAGAATGACGTTTTGCCAGCGGCGGTTTCACCGCCGGGAACGGCTCAGGATGACGGAATGGTGAAGTGAAAAAATTAAAGGATTTCGGGATAGAGCCGCCGCGCGATCTCCTCGAGTTCCTTCTGATTTTCCTCGGAAGAGTCATTGAGTACCCAGCGTGCTACAAGTTGCCTAGCCTCGGCGTAGTTTAGAGTCTGGATGGCACGCTTGATCCTGGGAATCGAAGCAGCACCTGCGCTGAGCTCGTCCACGCCAAGCCCGACCAACGCAGGAATGAGCACCACGTCCGAAGCCATTTCGCCGCAAACCCCCACCCAGATATTATTGCGATGGGCCGCCTCGACCACCGTTTGCAGCAGCCGCAATACGGCCGGATGGGCGGGCTGATACATCCCGGAAACTTTTTCGTTACCGCGATCAATCGCCAGGGTGTACTGGATGAGATCGTTGCTACCGACGCTGAAAAAATCGACATGGCGCGCCAAAGTATCGGCTGTCAACGCGGCGGAGGGCACCTCGATCATGACGCCACAATCGAGCTTGTTGCCCTGCGGAATGTTTTGCTGGCGCAATTCCTCCCTCACCTCATCAAGGATGCGACGCGCTTGCTTCAACTCTGTCACATCAGAGATCATGGGGAACATGACACGCACGTTGTTTTCGACATTGGCGCGGCAAATGGCGCGTAACTGCGTGCGGAAAAGATCGGGGCGACCCAGTGAATAGCGAATACCGCGAAAACCGAGGAACGGGTTGACCTCCTGCTCGATTCCAAGATGAGGCCGCTTTTTATCACCTCCGATATCGAGCGTGCGAACGATGAGATGATGCGGCATGGAAGCCCGCGCCATCTGGAGATAGACCTCCACCTGCTGATCCTCACTCGGAAATTCGTCCTGGTTGAGAAACAGGTATTCGGTGCGAAACAATCCGATACCCTCGGCGCCATGCTCCTTGACCAAGGGCAGGTCATCGAGAATTTCCACGTTGGCCGAAACGATGATGCGATGTTGATCGACCGTTACCGGCAGGGTCTCGCGCAAAGCGTCGAGTTTGACTTCGACTTCCTGGTGAACTTTTTCGCGCTGGCCATACTCAAACTTCGTCTGTTCGGTCGGGGCGACGATGAACAGGCCGGCATAGCCGTCGATCAACACTTCGATTCCCGGCTCGAGTTTATTGATTACATCGCGCAGGCCGACGATGGCGGGTAGATTCAACGAGCGCGCCATGATGGCCGAGTGCGACGTGCGGCTACCCATCTCGGTCGCGATGCCCAGCACCAGCTTGCGATCCATGTCGGCGGTATCGGAAGGCGATAAATCATGCGCCAGGACGATGCAGGGCACGTCCAGATTTTGCAGTTCCGCCGACGCCTTCCCGTGGAGATTTCTTAACACGCGACGTGAAACATCAAGAAAATCGGCTGCCCGCTCCCGAAAATAATCATCATTCAGTTCGCGCATCTTGCGGGTGTAGGAACGAACCACCTGCTCGTAGGCAAAGTCGACGTTGACCAACCGGCTTTGCACCTGTTCCTTCACCGATTCAATCAGGGAAACATCCTCGAGCGAAAGGATGTGCGCATCAAAAATACTGGCCTCGGCTTCTCCTATCGAACTGGCCAGTTGATTTCGGATCGCCTGAATCTGCTGGCGGGTCTTGAGCAGCGCAGCCTCGAAACGGGTGATTTCACCTGCAACATCTTCGGGTCGAATCCGGCGCTTGCGAACGATGTGCTCATCCGCAAAGAGAAGCATCAACGAACCCACGGCAATGCCTGGGGAGACGGGAGTCCCTTTATATCTTACTTCTGTCGTGGGTGTTGGGTGATCCGATGACGAGTCAGGCATCGGTGCCAAACTTCTCACTCCTCGTCAAATTTGCGAGCTATTAATTCCTCGAGAGCCTTGATCATGTCGGCGGCGTCGCTCCCGGTTACAGTCACCCTGAGACGGGAACCGCATCCTGCGGCGAGCAACATGAGGCCCATGATGCTCTTGCCGTTGATTTCCTCCCCATCTTTTTCCACTTGAATATCCGCGGCAAAACGATTGGCGATACGGACAAACATGGCGGCAGGCCGTGCATGCAGGCCAAGCTTATTAGCAATGACAAGATCCCGCACCAAGGGAGTGCCTGATTCTTTATTTTTTGTTGCGGATGCCATGAGGACGTTGTTGTAAGATGCTTAATTACCCTGATTTCCGATAGCTTTCAACAATCTTTCGTTAAATTCAACTGCTGAATTCTGGCCCATGCCCTTAAGTTTCTGGTCCAGGGCGGCTACTTCGACCAAATTGGCGAGGTTTCTTCCCTGCCGGACAGGTATGATCACATGCGGTACTTTGATTTGCAAGATTTCGTAGTAATCCTGCTCCAGCCCGATCCGGTCGATTTCAGGAACTTCATGCCAGTCCTGCAAAGTCACGACCATGTCGAGGCGTTTTTCAAAACGGATGCTTCGCACACCGTAGATACTCGCGATGTTGATGATGCCCAAGCCGCGCACTTCCATGTGAAAGCGGGAAAGATCGGCGGAAGTGCCGATAAGCTCCCTTCCCTCGCTCAACCAGGGAAAGAACACACTCGCTCTTGCCGATGCCGCTGGCTCCGCGCACAAGGACACCGATGCCGAGAATGTCGACCATGCTGCCATGTTCGCTGGCAATCGGCGCGAAATCCAACTCCAGGCAGATCGTCGCGGTGTTCAGCAACCGCATTGTCGTCAAGGGCGACTTGAACACGGCGATATTCTGTTTTTCGGCCTCTTCCAGTACCACGCGCGGCGGGTTGATGCTGCGGGCAAAGATGACGCAGGGAATACGATGCTGAAATAATTCCCGCAGGCGCTGGCGACTGACCGCTTCCGGCAGCGATTTAAGATACTGCGTCTCGCCACTGCCGATGATCTGAACCCGTTGGAAAGCAAATGAGCGGTAAAATCCTGCCAGGGCCAAACCGGGCCGATTGACCGCGCCCTCAGAAATGCGTCGCTGCAAACCACCCGCGCCCGCCAGCAGCTTCAACTGCAATTGACTGGCGTGGTTGGTGTATATCTGGCCAACAGTAACGTTTGGGATGCTATTTTTCTTCACGGAAGCCTGGGTGGAATTAAGAATTGTCCGATCATTTAACGTGCGCGATTGCGAAGAGTTTCGCAACCGTAATCAGAGCCGGTCTTAAAATTAGGTCGGAAGGGTGGTTAAGAATGCTTCGCGAGGTGGCTGCTTTGACAGTCCGGCATTTTCACGCTCAAGTACCAGGAGGAAACCAAAGATGAAACCGAAGAACACCCTTTGCCTCTGGTTCGAGAAGGACGCGCTTGAGGCGGCGCGCTTTTACGCTGCAACTTTTCCGAACAGTGAAGTGACCGCAGTGCATAAGGCACCGGGCGACTTTCCGGGCGGCAAGGAAGGCGACCTCCTCACGGTCGAGTTCACTGTCCTGGGCATTCCCTGCCTCGGTCTCAACGGCGGCCCGATGTTCAAGCACAGCGAGGCGTTCTCCTTTCAGGTCGCCACGGACACCCAGGAAGAAACGGACCGCTACTGGAACGCCATCGTCGGTAATGGCGGAGAGGAAAGCGAGTGCGGCTGGTGCAAGGATCGCTGGGGACTGTCGTGGCAAATCACTCCGCGTGTGCTTACGGAAGCCATGGCGGCCGGGGGCGCGGAGGCGAAACGTGCTTTTGCGGCGATGATAACGATGGGAAAGATCGACGTCGCCACCATCGAGGCCGCGCGGCGCGGGTAACTGAGCCATGCAAATTTAAATTAGGATACTATCCAAAAGCCAGGCGATCACGGAAAGCCATCGTATTCAAGCTGTCTAACTTGTCGATTGTGTCCTAATTTGAGGTTCTGAACCATAAAACTTCGTGCAAAATGGAAAGTATCACCAAAAATAAATGGGAGCCACTATCCGATATCGATAGTCCATTCGATACCATTTCATACTCATTCCAAGACGCCCATCTGTCGGTGAATATGGTTGGGGCAAAGGAATTTGCTCCTTGAATTTTCAGACATAGCGGCAATCCATTTTGAGCAGGAATGTCCGGGATTTGATTTCCCACCGAGTCCGCTACCAATGCTTAGACCAGGTGTGACATTCCCGCTGCTGATTATCGAAGGGGCGGAATGGCAGAAGAAGTACGGTTTGATTTACAAAGATGTTTCGCATTTCGCATTGATAAGCTCTGACTACCTCATGCAGGTACTCGCCAAATCGGTCAACGCGATCTGGGTGAACTAACCATTCCAGAAATACACCAGCTTTAAGCCTATAACCCAATTTAGGACACTACCAACTTGTCGATTGTCCTTCGCGCGTCTGATCCCTCGACTTCCCCTTCGGCTTCGCTCAGGGCGCGGCTTGCTGCCGCGGCTACCGAGGGATGACGGAATGCTAATATGGGACGCGAAGGGACTCGCGTCCCTACCCGAGGCAGCCGCTTTTCCGGCGGTCGATGACCGCCGGGGTAGCCGTCGCTGTCCCAGCGACGGTGGATGCTGGAGCCGTATTCTTTTCCGACCGCCGATGGGCCATCGGCGGCTACCTCGGAATTCATAAAGCGTAAGACAGACTGAACTGATCCTTCGACTTCCCCTTCGACTTCACTCAGGGCGCGGCTTGCTGCCGCGGCTACCGAAGGATGACGGAATGCTAATATGGGACGCGAAGGGACTCGCGTCCCTACCAGAAGGCACCGCCTCGGGGCCCGAGGCGGCTACCATGGGACGCAGACTTCCATGCGGACGCCTTGCCAGACTGCTTTTGATTTGCAACCGTAGGTTCGTTTCCACGCATGAAATCGATCTCCAATACGGTTATCGCGGTGATTATTTCCGGGGCGATTACTTTGCTCGTGGCTGGATTACTCCAAATATCGTTCTTCCATTCGAAGGAACTGCAGACTGGCGATGAGATGGTCAATCTGCGGCATCACCTGCAGAAGACACCTCCCGATCCCCGTATTGTTTTTGTCGCGATTGATGAAAATTCGATCCACGATCCCAAGGTCGGCGCGTGGCCTTTCCCCCGCTATGTTCATGGACAATTTCTCCAGCTTCTGGCCCCGGAAAAACCGAAAGTGGTCGCGTGGGATATTCTCTTCACCGAGGCCAAGGCCCCCGATCCGAATGCCCAGCCGGTTGACGGGGTTCTCCCCCTGCACCCGGACGATCAGTCCCTGGTCGATGGACTTGCCCTTTTTCCCCACGCCGTCGCCGCTTCAAAGCGAAGCCAGGAATTGGCTCCTGTCCAGGAAGCGGATCTTTTACCCACGCGTCCCCTCAAAAATGTCCAGGGAGACATTCACGCGCTTCTCTCCTCGAAATCGGCCGAGCTTCCCTTCCCTGCTTTGCGCAAGAAAAGCCACTTCGGCTTTGTCGATGAAAACGGCGATTCAGGGGGAAGCGGCGGCGGTCGCCGGGTGATTCCCCTGGTGATCAATATCAACGGCCTCGTGCTGCCGTCGTTCGATCTGCAAATCTTGATGCAATACTTGGAAATCGATCCTGATCAGGTCACCGTCAATATCGGCCACGAGATCACGCTTAAAAAGCCGGACGGCTCGCAGATTTCCATTCCGATCGACGAACAGGGACAGCTTATCATCAATTATCGCGTGTCTGCCGAGGACTTCCACTCGCAGGCGATGGGTTATAATTTGATGGCCCTGGGTTTATCTGACAAGGCGAACAATCAAGCCTCCGACGAGC
>JABDGH010000051.1 GCA_013286145.1 Verrucomicrobiota bacterium | reverse complement strand
TGCGGGTTAATTTTAACGGCACACGGGTGCTCAATGTCGTGGCAGGCCCGGAGTAGGGCAACCTATAGATCGCAGGTTAGAAAAATATTTGCCGTCTGTGCCGAGCTCATTATAGAATGCATCCATCGCGGGATTAGGCGCTATTTTAATAGCTTGGGAATGCCTGATCGGTGGGTAAGGGGATAGCTAAAACAAGGTTCGGCAAACAATCGCTGCAGAAACGGGCGATGCCGAAAAAAAGGAATATTTGTCATGATTTACAACACCATTTTTTCATCACTAATCGGTGAAATAGTTCGTCGCCATGCCGATAACGGCAAGTAACCACAAGATTTTATGAGTGCAGCGCATCATTCCCTTTTTTCTTTCGGATGTGTTTTCGGCTTTGCGCCTCCACATAACCAGACAACCTTGACGGCTTTACGTGCCCTGAAAATCGCCCAGCGTCGTTTGCGCCCTGAAGTACGGTCAAAACTCCTGGGCGTCTCCAGTGCCCGAACCGACGGGAGTCTCAAGCCCGAAGCCTGGCGGTTTGTTTTCATGGATCCGGAAACCGTCGGAAATTGCCGCGTGGTAACCGTTGCCGCAAAGACTTCCTCGGAACATCCCGATACGGTCGAGGCATTCAATTCCTTCAAGCCAAAAAACTCGGCATCTTCCCCCGTTATTTCGCAAAACAAACTTTTAATCGACTCGGATCATGCCCTTGAAAAGGCGCGAACCTTCTCAAAATTGAAGGATATTTCCTCGGTCGAATATCAGCTTACGCAGGGTGGAGACGGACAGGAGCCGGTTTGGAATGTAGCTTTTTTTACCGGAACAGAAGAGTCGGTGGCCCTGGTTCGGGTCGGGGCAAAGACCGGCACTGCGGAATTAATGGAAAGCGAAGAAATGAAAATGGTTTAACGTGGAGCCTAGACCGTTCGTTCCCCTTCTGCCATTTATGGCTTAAAGTGGCCAAAAAGGCAGCTTTTAGGAGACTCATCTCTCCTCTGACGAATCAGGTTCCGTGCCCCACTTGTCATTGAGCTAATTTGTGAAGGCTCGTCGGTGCCGATTTTTGCCAAAGAACTCCTTTAGTACATTAACTGTTCTTAGACTTCCTTTTTCTGGCCAGTGCTTTTTTGATTTTCTCTATCTCCTTGTGGTCAGGCTCCGGCAAGCCATCGAACAGAGCGTTCGGATTGATGTCCAGCACTTGGATAATCCTTGCGATCTTGGGTAGAAGCAGGGAGTTTCTGCCATTTTCAAGGTTGCTGATGCTCTTCCACTCGATGCCGATAAGCTCGGCCAGACATTCTTGCGTCATGTTGGCCTGTAGCCTGGCTTTTCGGACGTTGGCACCGACGATCTTCGTAATTTGGTGATCCGTCACCCAGTAGTGTAAGCCAGAATAGCTCTTTTATTGACATACAAATAATTGGGTATTAACGTCGTCCCCGTAAACGAAAAACCCGACCCAAAGCCAATAAATAGGAGCGAGAAAATCCATGATGTACCTCTGTGCAGTCTTCATTCCACCTCTCTACTTCCTCATTCGAGGCAAGTGGGTGAGCTTCATCATCAATTCAATCTTTTACGGGCTGGCCTGTCTCTTTGCTCTTTCCATCGTCGGTCTGCCCGTTGCCCCCTTCTTTTGGATCGTGGCGGCTGCTCATGCGGGATTTAGCCTTAGAAAGGAGATGATGGTGGAACAGGCCACCCTCATCGCGGAGAAAATGGCTGAAAAAATAGCGAAAAATCAGCCGCCGTCTCAATAACAGAGTTAGGGCCAACCGCATATTCACCGTTTGACGCATGAATATACCTGACATGTCGCAGTGGATACGCCCGATTAATTTTCAATGTCACGAGAAGGCATTTGACCCGTTTGACGAAGAAATCTCAGAAGCGGTCGAAGACATTGTGAGGGGAAAACGCCTGTGCGAAAAGATCGGTATGGGCTACGAGTTCTTTGCTCGTCAACTGCCCATGCCGAAATTAAAGCCTGCGCTTACCGCAGCCGAAGCACGGACACAATTAGGTTTGGAAGTGGAGCACGAGGGAATGTTTTTCCATGGCGGCACGAAATATTTTTGCGTAAACGTCGGTATCGAGCGGCATGTCGTGCCTGCTCCAGAAATATGGGCAATTTGCACTTGTCCTGATCCCCCAAAAAGTGAGATTAACCCGCGCTATGACCTTGTGCGGTACGGTCTCAAAAATGGCCATGTTATCCTTGAAACTCCCTGTGATGGGAATATGGGTGCGGATTCGGAGCCTCCCGCCGATGCGTTGATAGTTATGGCCCATGCCCTCGCCAACACAATTATTGCAAGCGTCTTGGGAAGATGGGAGCCAGGCTCTCCGTTCTTTCACCGTCTGAAAAATCGCGGAATGGGAATTTTGCACTGGTATGGATTCTTGTCGGAAAGAGATGTCCCTTTCGGCCATTTTGTTCACCACGACTCTTCAGCGTCTCAATCAGCAGTAGCCATCCTCCAGGGTAAATTGAAGCTGCTCAATGAGGGTGCAAAAAAAGCCCTCTACCATCAGGGTGACATTTATATCAATCGGCAACACGGAACGACCATCAATTGCGCTTCACTCGAAATATTCCTGCATTGTCTATAGAGACGGATGGGGTTCTGTCTTACCTCTTCCGCATTCAACAGTGATCAGATAAACTTCTTACATCGTTTATCTCGCTAGCAAAAATAAGTCGCTAGCTTTTAGCTAATCTGAAAAATCATTGGAATCATTTTTTTCCACGCGAACGAGACTCGAAAGTTCATTGAAAACATGCTTATCGACACCCTTTATGGATGCTTTTTGTTCGGTAGAATATTGCGACAAAACTTGATGTACGGCTCGCCTTAATTTTTCGCAACGATCCCAATCCCATCTCCACCCAAGATTTGGAAGTTCCGAGGTAAGTAGAGCCCACGAGTCTGATGAATAATTTCTTGATGCTAAGCTATCGTTAACTGAATAGTAGGTGTGAACGATCAGTCGAACTCCATCCTCATTCGCAGATCTCAAGCCGAGGGCCATCAATAAAAACGATGTGGACATTCTCAACGGAACTGGAACGACGCCGGATACCTGCTCAGCCAGTGCTTTAATGTCTGGTCGAGACGCCGAAAGAACCTCGAAGACTGCGTCAGATTGAACGCACCAGGCACATAGAGCGAGCGAATCGGGCGGCAATGAAGTTTCACTCGCAAGAAGTCGAAATGCAGGCTTTGACAAGGCTTCTCGCCACGGTTGTGAGGGGAGGGATTGGGAAGAAATCTCCTCTTTTAGCCAACGAAAAGCTCCCCACATCACTGCATCGCCAGCCTTTTCCACCGATGTATGTATAGACACATAAGTCGCTGAAATGAACATTGCCCCTACCACCTTTGCCCAGTCCTCTGGATTTTGAATGGTTTCCTTTAAAACTTCGATAATTTCCGACTGAACTCGACTTGGCAAATGCCATGTATCGACCTCGAATGCGAGAAGAGGGTTAAATTTAACCAGCAGCGGAGCCAACTGCGGATGTCTGTCGCTAATCTCTCTAAGATCCGAGGCTTTAACTAGCTTGGCAATAGACGCAGCAAAAGATCGGATTGCGGGGCTGCCATCCTGCTGAACCATGTGCCCTAGTAGCCAAACGACCCACTCTCGTTTCTTTTCCCAAAGAGTAGATGCCAGGCCAGCATGATCAAATGGAACCTCGGAATATGCCTGCGCCTCAATGTTTTCAAAAAGAAACGTCGCTGCTGCTGCCGCATGCTCAAGGTTACCTTTGGGAATGATGACGGACTCCTTGAGCCTTAAAGCCTCTGCCTTGTTTGGGAAAAGCCTTCCTACGAGCTTCAGACTCTCCACAAAATCGGGGTTGGGATGTTGCTCAAGTTGATCGTAAGCAAGACAAAGAGAGGAAAACGCGCGCCGCGGCTTCTCAACGTCGCTACCATAAAGAAAGAGGAAGTTACGGACGCTTTCCCCCATGGCTGCAGTTAAATCGTTCACAGCGATCTCTAGCCAAATAGGCCTGGGTGAGTCAGAATTTGGAATAGAGGCAGCTACCACAAGTGTCGGCGTTTCGTTTCGTCGCCAAAGGCGAGCACTGGCAAGGGGCGCGATCTGAAGATCAAATTTCACGCCCGACAATCGTCTGTCAGCTAAGGATGCTGTAGAAAACGCAAAAGTACGACGTAATTTCGGCCATTGCTGTGACCAGACATTGAAGACAATATCGAGCCAAGGCTTGGAATTCTCATCAAGTATAACAATGCCTTGATCGGGCTCTTCATAAAGGTTGCGAAGTAGTAGTTCAAGTCGCCTAAGATCATGCAACGGTGATAAGCGAGAGTCGAAACTTGACACCGAAACATCCAGCGGAAGTTTAATGTTTTCAAACTTTGAAATCGAGTCTGGCCGTTTAAAATAAGACCGTAATTTATTCAGATCGGAAATTTGAGCCAGGTCTGCGATGTCTAAAAGCAAAACGTGACTCCAGACACATCCCGGCCTAGCCATTTCCGGTGCTGGCCAAGTGCAGAATAGGGCATAGTAGTTGGAATCTGGTACAGGCAGACCCGTTAGAGCTTCCTTGAACCCATCTCGTTCTTCCGGCCCGGATCCATCAGTTACAGTTGCGAGAAACTGTCGAATTCGCGGTTCAAGTGTTACTGACGCTGCGACAAGATGATGGCCATCGCGATATCCGAAAAGTGCTTGTGCGATCTTTATTTTTTCAGGCATCGGTAGATCCGGTTATTGGCAGTAATCCTAAGACCCACTGCACAGGGCGAGTGATGTCATTTGAGCGATGCGAATCATCCACCACAAGCACTCTTTCGCTCGGCCTCTTTATGCGAGTAAGGCGCTTCACTTCTACTGGATCGCTGCCGCCTCCCCGTGCACTGACACCGAACACCCGGATACCGAACTTTCCGGAATTATTTGATAGGAACTGAAAAAGCAAAGGCCATTTTTTCTGAAGAAAAGGAAGGGGCTTCTTAGGCATTTCGGCCGCTGATGAATCTGGCAACTTTTCAACCCTATCCCAAGCAGATATAATGACAGAGACTGGCATCGGAGCGCCGAGAGGCCGAAGTTCAGCAATAAATTGTAGAAGATCAACCAGCTTGGTTTGCTGAGAAGCATTACTCAACACCCATTCTTCGATATCTTCGGCTCTTTCGCTGGCGGTGTTGTCACTTGTTGCCGAATCGATAAGCGCTGGCTCATTAAGGATCTCGTGAGCGGCATTACCATCACAATGCAGAAAGAGAAGGAGACCAGTTGCGTGCTTGAGCTTGGCTCCGAACTCGCGGGAGAATGATCTTGTTTCAAATTGCGAATCAAAGGTCTCACCCGCAAGGTCAGGAACATCAAAGCCTGTAACGGTGTTACTTGCTTGATGTTGGACTAGAAGCTGGTGTGGTGGAGGAGGGATTTGGCGGCTGGTGTGTTCCAACTCCTCTCCCCGCAACCATTTTTCCCTCAAAGGCTGGAGATATACCCGATCTGCGGCTAAGCCAGAATGTACCAATCCATTTTTATCTGTTTGGTCATCAAGAACCACGTCAAGAGCTACTAGAAAAGTAGTTTTTCCTGTGCCCGACAAACCAAGTAGCGGAATTGTTGTATTAGGAATGCTGGTCATTCGAGTCCATATGAAGAAAAATCGCGAGCAGGTCGGAGCAAGCGAGGGACAATGGTTGTCGCTTTGTTGATAGGAGTTTCCAACCAGTGACCCAACAACAATTGAATTTCAGTGTCAGTAGCGGGTCCTCCTGATGGCCGCGCCGCGATTGAGCGGAAGGTTAACTGAGCGAAGAACCTCACAAAGCGGCGCTTCAAATCTTCCTGAAATTCCAAACAATACTCCTCAATCTCCGAGTGATCTGCATGGTGCGTGATATAGTCGTATCGGGAAAACACGACGCTGACGCAGAGAGACGCACAATCATATTTTACTCCAATGACCCGTTGCAGGAACATACGGATGTTATCGCATTCCGAGTGTCTTGAAGCGGGACTGCATAAACAAAAAGAGTCCAAGAAAATGACTAGGTGATTCGCTCGCGCCAAAGCATACTGCTCCCCGCAGACGTCGGCGGATGCAACTGCGTTCGGGAAGGTCTCTCCTGCCAAGTCACTTACCAGAAGATGAAGGCTAACCTTCGTATCATCGGAGGGTTGCACATGAAGGTGAAGAAAAGTGTCATTTTCACGATGATCAGTCCGCCTTGTATCTGGTTCGCTCACACCGCTATTAATGGTGGCACGCCAACTAAGCCGCTCGAATGCACAAAGGGTAAGTGATCCAGCAAACTTGTAATTTTCAAATGATCCATCGCTAAACATCTCCCCGAGACGCGCCAAAAAGGTTGTTTTCCCGCTTCGCTGCGCTCCTGCACATAGAATAACTCTCACGGGATGATCATTCGTGAGTTGCGAAGTCTCGGAAACGGTCAGCTTTTCCCCCGTGTGGAAACGGTATTCATCTTCGCTACTCGTCGTATCAGCTTTCGCCAGTGTGTCGGAAGGAGTAGTTTCTGCAACTGATTTGACACGGTTAAGGTGAGGACAATCGATCCCATACCCCTCAAGACAGACTCCAGTCTCAGCAAAGCGACATCCAGCTTGGGGGCATTCAGCCATAATCTGGTTTAGACGTTTGTTAACGCCCTGAGGAACATCAACTCCGAGAAATACTGCTTAGCGATTTCTTCTGCGGAGACTTCGTGTTTGAAAGAAATGCGAAGATGCTTCGCCAAGGCAGCATCTGCTTTACGTCCGGAAATCCGCGCCGAGATAAGGCTGCAGACCGGAGTCAATACAGTCAGTGTCCCCTGCTTGATTCCAGATTCTGCCAAGCCAGCCAGCCCCTTTTCAACAAAATGTAGAAGATTATTCCGAGCGGGTTTTTCTGGAGGACACTGATTGATAACTTCTTCAAGCAAAGATTCAGCGCTGGCTGGCGGAGGTAGCAAGGAAACCCTCTGTGACGCTTCGACTGCGGCTACCAAAGTATACTCTGATCGGGTGAGTACCTCGCGCCGCTTATTCAAGGATGAACTACGTCGGCCCACGAGCCACCACAAGAACTGATTCTCTTCCGACAAGCTTTTCACTGCGGTGCTCACTTCGAGAAGACTATCACCCAACATCTTAAGTCCTGGCGCATCGACCGCTAGCGTTTTATTATTCGTGGCTGTTTGAAGTTTGTCCAAGGAAGTTTCAGGCTCCGCGACAGAGCCAACAAGGATATTAGGTCTCACACTTTCGCTCTCTTCGGAAAGGTATTCGCCAGCCCGAGTGATAATCTCAGTACAAATAGGCTGGATTCTATCCACCGGGAATAAAGCTGCCTTGATTCCGAGTGCAATTGCATCTCCATCTAGGGAAGACTCTTCCATTTGACTAAATAGGCAAGCTGTAGCCATAACCCGCAACAATTCAGTGTTCCCTTGCGGTGGGAAGGTAGGCTCCTCGGTGACAAGAAACTCGCTGAACTTTTTGATGAATTCAGGCTCTCCTTCACCGAAGAGCGCCAAGCTTAGAAGAGAACTAATATCAACATTGGAAATCTCTTCGCCAAACTTCTCTGCCGCGTTCCAACGAGATTCAAGAATAGCGACTTCAGGTTTTGCTTCCGCATGAGTATGCCAATGGTAAAAATGAGTATGCATTATTTTTTATTGAAGGGATTAGGCTGTCCTATGAGAGATTGGTCGCTCTTAGCAATTGCATTCCAAAGTTCATGAAATTTATCAGCCTTTTCCGCTCGATCAAAGACCCGTGTCCATTTGGCTTGTCCCTGAAAAGACTCGTCCGACTCGTCCCAAATGTCTAGAGAATCAGCTACATTATACCGAGTTATCACTCCTAACCGGAAGAAATGCACAATAAGACGCCGCCTAGAAGCAGCAAAAGCCAAGTTCAATTCGTTATCGGGGGCAGACACGGGTATAAGAACCGTTGGTGAAGTTATCACGGCCTGACCATTATCCAAGGCAACCCGATCTTGGGCAACAACCCTAGCCGGTAAGTCTTGGCGATGCTCATGAAGTCCATCATTACCCGAATAGAAGTAGCGTACAAACACCAAGTCAGTTTTATGCCAATATCGCGTCTCAACCCGTGTAATGAGAGTCCGTCTCGTGGAGTTCTCAACCGTAAGATGAATCACATTATAACTTGGCTGCCACTCGCCCTCTCCACGGCTCGGATGCACTGCTCCGGCGCAAATCCTGAGTCCGGAACCTTGCTGAAAGCACCTGGAGTTATGTTCGTGCCCCGTAAGCACGATTTGAGCATGGCGGCGAAAAACATCATCTACTTCATTTCCATCGATTAACCAGGAACTAGGATGGTGGCACATGACAACATTCACACAGTCGTTTTGAACGGCCAAGTGGTTGAGCTGGTAAGGCCCAACGAGAAGGTTTGACCGACGATCTCCTTCATCGGAAATCAAAGCGGAATTTAGGCCGTGCAACCGAACAGAAGTGCCGTCGTTAAGGCGGGTTTCCAACTGTGATACCCAAGCTAATTTCTGTGTGGACGTGGGGCAACCGCGTTCAGCGGCAAAATTGCAGAATTCGGTTAGCGGAAGCAGGAAGTCATAACTGGTATCTTGTAATTTTTTCTGGAGATTTTCATCCCTTTGGTTGACATCTTGGAAACCTCTTATTCTTTCATGTGCATCGAAAAGCATGGACGTTTGCGCAACATGCACTTGATTAATATCATGATTGCCTGGAATGACGTAGACAGCCTCGACCGGGACGTTAACTTTGGTTCTAACTTCTTCGAACCATTTTCCCGCTCGAACAAATTCCTCCGCCTGACCATGGTAAGCGATATCACCTGAAATTAGAATGGCATCAAAATTTGTACGGCCATCTTTTCCCAGGTCGTCCAGAATAGCGGCCCTAATTCGGGTATCCCTGTCAAATTGTGTGCCAGCGTCAGTCGTCGTGAAATGAAGATCTGATAAATGAAGAAAAGTAGCCATGTCAGTAACGCGAGGTCGGCGGTAAAAGAGCAGCCGCTATTTTTAATTGCACCGAAATACTACTTCCAGGAAATGTGTGCCGTCAACCTATGGCTTTAGCGGGCATACGTGGCCAGCGTAGTGGTTCCAGTCGAGTCCTTGATCACTTTTTTCACCCTTCAACTCCTAGGGAATCTCCCTAGCGAAGTTGGTTCTCTGGATTATCAATTTTAACCGAAAGATCGGTCAATATCTTTTGCACTTCCTTAAGCAATGGAAATCCTTTTTTCCCGTCCAAAGAGCCAATCGTAAAGGCGGCAATATTGGTACCTTTGGACGGATTTTCTATGGCCCACATGCTGGTCCGAAATCCTTTTGAGTCTCGTACTTCCCATGCCGTATAATGGGAAATTTCATCTTTTTGCAAATGTCGTGGCCCTGTACATGTTAGCTGCAATTGTACTGCATTGAAGTAGCTTTCCAACGCAGTTATTTTTTCAATAGGAATGTAATATTGTGGAATTGCGCTCATCATTATAACTCCATGCCGCGACCAAGTGAACTCATCGCGGCAGTAAAACAGTTATAATAACTACCATCAGAAGTGGCGGCCGCACCTGGATTTATGATCGGAATTCCACTCAGGATGTTCAAATAGGTTCGGTACCCAGCCAGAGTTGAATTTGCTTCTATGGTCATCATTCTCGGCAGACGAGTGCCATGCAAAAATGTATCAATTCCATCCTCGGAGACTTTCGAGAAGAAATGCCCCCACTTGTTTCCGGTGGCCATGTGATACAAGGTATAGGTGGCACGTCCACAATTCTCTGCGGCATTTAATTCTTAGAACGCACAAAATGATACCATAGCGAATAACTTATTCCCGGAATGCACCCATAATCTAGAAACAATGGTATCCACATCCAGATGGCCGTTCCATTAATCGGCATGCACAGCATTCCAACAGCAGTTAAGATTCCTCCAAGTAAAGGAATCCAAGATGGACCCTCCTTTCTTGTGAACAATGCTTTAAAAAAAATAAATCCATTATAGCCGGAGATAAGCAATCCAAGGCTTAAAAAAGCTATAGATAGAGCCCACAGTAATAGTTGCATAAATTATATTAAGGATTATAAATTCTCTGTCCAAAAAATCCCTTAAATGCCTGCCACCCGCTTGGCCATTGTAAGCTAGAAGATGGTACCTGAAAAGATTGTCCAGAGCTAAAGGGTGCAGGCTGATTCCAAGGAGTCTTCTCCCATTTGAACGATTTGAGATAGTTCCACCTGTTAGCTGCACCTTTCATCACCCAGTCGCCCTCCTTCAGCCCCGCACGACCCCACCGAGAGACATTCGTAAGCTCTCCGGCAAGCCCCTCACCACCAGCAAACAAACTAGCACCGGACAACCCTGCCTGTACGACATCCCAATAGTTCCCTTCATTAATCAACGAAGGATGGTAGGTAGCCGACGGCCCGACGGCGCTAACGTGAGCGGCTTGGGCATCCTGAACCCACATCTGGTAGCCGCCAAACCCGCTAAAGCCGGTCGTCATGGGTCCCGTTCCACCGTTGACCCCCATCGAGCCTGTCTGCAAATGCCCCGCCAATCCCGAGGGATCGGTGGCGTTGGCGCAATCGTTGCCGCAATAGGCGTACAGGTTAGTCCCCTGGCTGAACTCCGCTCCGCTGAGCGGATCGCGGGAAATGAACCTTCCGAGGGTGGTGTTGTAATATCTCGCGTTGCAGAAGTAGTTGTCGGTCTCGGCGTCGTAACGGTACCCCGCGTAGAGGATGTCGTTGCCGATCTGCGTCGTGGCGTGGACGGTGCTGCTGGCGTCGGTGATCTGGAACACGCCCTGGGCGTTGTACTCGTAGGCTTCCACGAGGTTGCCCGAGTTGTCGGCCACCGCCGAAATGTTGCCCTGGCCATCCCCATAGTACCACTGCTTGTTGCCGCTGCCGTCCACGCGCATGAGGCCCCCGTAGTAAGTCCACGTCAGCGACGAGGGCCGGTATTCAACGGCGACCTGCCCGCCGTCGTAATGATATTCATACGTGGCCAGCGTAGTGGTTCCAGTCGAGTCCTTGATCACTTTTTTCACCCTTCGTCCAAACGGATCGTAGGTGAAGTAACATTTGTTGCTCGAATTGTCCACCTCGGTCAGTCTCTGCAAGTGATCGTACGTGTAGGTATTGCCCGAGAACGTGGCCAGGCCGCCGTCGCTGTTCCACGTCGGCGCGGTCACGCTGGTGATCGCCGTGTATTGGTTCAGGTTGTTCGCGGTATAGGTCTTCGTCGTCGCACCCAGCGTCCAGGTCGCCCGGTTGAACCCCGCGTCAAACGTGAACGACTGGTCGGCGAACGGCGAACCGCCCGGTTCGGTGATCCCCTTCACCTCGTCGCGCACGCTGTAGCTGCCGATGCCCACCGTCCCGCGAGGTTCGGTGATCGAAGTGATCCGCCCCGCATCGTCGTAAACGTAGCTGTAATTGCGATTACCTGAAGTCAACGTGTTGTGGACGTAGCTTAACTGGTTGATCAGATCGAAGCTCGTGGCGATGCTCGTGCTGTTGGCCCGCGTGACTCCCGTCACCCGGTCGCCAATGTCGTAACTGTACGTCGCCTGCGTAACGTTGCTGCCGTCCTTAAGCGTCGAGAGCCGCCCGGAACTGTCGTAGGCGCATTTAACCACCACGCTCGTCGGGTAGGTGCTGTTGAGCCGGTTGCCCGCCAAATCGTAGGTGTAGCTGCTCGCACGACCCGCCTGGTCGGTGAAGCTTGTCATCCGGCCCAGCGCGTCGTAGGCGTAGGTGAGCGACGTGCTGTTTTCCGTCGAGGTATAAAGCCGTCCCATCAAGTCGTAAACATTGGTGATCGTCGATCCGTAATTCTGCGTCAGCATCTCGTTGCGCGCGTCGAATGTCTGCGTAATCGTGTTGCCCGCCGTCGTGCGCAGACTCGTGATATTCCCCTCGGCATCGTACTTCCACGTCTGGTAACTGCTGTCGGGGAAAGTTTTTTGCTTGAGTCGGTCGATCCCGTCGTAGGCGTAAGTGGTAGCATGGGTCAACTCGTCGGTGAGCTTGGTGAGGTTGCCGTTGATGTCATAATCGTATGTCGCCGTCTTGCTCAGCGCGTCGGTTTGTAGATAGACCTTGTTCCGTTCATCGTACGCATATTTCGTCCCGTGTCCCAGCGGATCGGTCACCTTGGTCACGTTGCCGTTGGCGTCATAACTATAGGTCGTCTCCAGGTATGTCGTCGAGCCAGTGTAAGCCCGGCTGTGGTGCAGTTGACTCAGGTAATAAACGTCTTCCACCTTCTGCCATTGGCTGCTCGGCAGTTGCTTTTTATCGACGATCAATCTCCGGTTTTCATCGTAGGAACGCAACTCCACTTCGCTCGACGCTCCATCGATTTCCGTCATCTCGTTAAGCGCATTGCACGTAAAATTTGTTGTATTGCTGTTCGGATCCTCGACGCTCGCAATATTGCCGTAGCTGTCGTAAGCGTAGTTCCAGGTCGCGTTGAAATGGCCCGAACCCGAGCTGTAGTCCCCAATCATCTGCGTCAGGTAGCCCGTCGAACCGTCATAAGTATATTTTGTTTCCCCATCCGGCGTCGTATCGGTCAGCACCTGCCCCAGGCTGTTGTAGGTGAATGTTTGCGTCGCCGTTCCCGCCGCCGTCGTCGGGTAGGTCACCGTCAGCAGATTGCCCGGAGGATTGCTCATCGATGTCCCGTAATCGTAGTCCGTCTCGTTGCCGTCCGCATCGACCACCGATGCCACCTGGTTGAACCGCGACTCGTAGGTGAATGTCGTCACCGCCGTTAACGATTGGGTTCCCTTCGTGCTGTCGACCGAAGACCCCGAGGGCATTGACTTCGTCACCGTCAGAACATTACCGTTGCTGTCGTATGTCCACGCGATCGTGGTACCGCTCGGATCGGTTTCCAAAGTCTTCTGGTTGTTCCCATCGTAAGCGTAGTCCGTCTCGTAGGTGCTCGGCTCGCCGCTGTGCAGCCCTGCCGTATGAACCAGTTTTTCGATGATATTAAAATTCCCGTCGTTAAAATAATCGGTCACAAAACCGTTATAATCCGTATAGGTGACCTTGCTGTGGGTGTCATCATAGGTGAAAGTCGCCGTGCCCCACGTCCCCGTCGTAACGTTGTACTTGGATTGACTCGCCAGGCTAAATTCATGCGCGGTACCTACCGTACCGTAGATATTCGTCAAGACCGTGTGATTTTGCCCGTCCTTGACCGCGTCCAACCGTGCATCGCTGTCGTAACCGTACCGATACATCGTTCCCAACGGAAAATCGGTAACCGGTGGATGTTTGACCGCGATCAAATCATAATAGGAATCATAGTAATAGCTTACCGTACGACCGGTCGAATCGGTGATCGAGGTGATTCGTCCATTGGTATCCAAAGAAAACGTGATGTAGGTACTGTGAACCGGATCTTCCACCTTGATCAAACGCCCGGAGCCGTCCCGGGTGTAATCGAGTTCATTGCCATTGCGATCCAGCGATTCGATCAGGCGCCCCGTCGAATTGAAGATGTCCTTGTTGCCGTGCGTATCCGTGACCTCATAATTTCCGCTCACCGTCGCCATCGTCAAATGCACTGAACCTGTCGACGCGGCGCTGGAAGTCCCCCCGCCTGTATAGTTCATCGAAACCTTGTAACCCTGACCCGTGTGATAATAAACAATTGTAGCTTGA
>JABDGH010000050.1 GCA_013286145.1 Verrucomicrobiota bacterium | reverse complement strand
GGTGATGGCAAAAGTCGCGCCGGAATGGCTGAAGTCATTAAAGCTGGCGTAATTTTGGATTCGGCTTTGTTCGACCGTGTGGCAAAAGGCGTGAAACTGGACGACGCCGATTTGGACGAAATCGTCGCCACATGCGTCGCCATCAAAGCGCGAATCGTTGAAAAAGACGAATTTGAAACCAAGGGCCAGCGCGCTTTGCTCAACTTCGGCCACACGATTGGTCATGCGATTGAAAAAGCAACGAAGTACCAGACTTACCTGCATGGCGAGGCCATCTCCCTCGGGATGCGGGCCGCAGCCTGGCTCTCCGTGTGGCAGGCAGGCCTACCCGAGTCCGAAGCGCGCCGGATCGAAGCGGCACTCGTCGCAAATCACTTGCCTTTGGCCCTAAAACCCGACATTGACCGCGCCACGATTCTTTCCGCGCTCGGCAATGACAAGAAAGTCACTGCTGACGGAAAGAATAAGTGGGTTCTTCTCAAACGGGTTGGCGAAGCCTCAGCGGGACATGAAGTACCTCCGCAAGATGCAGAAAAAGCAATCGACCTGCTTTACAAGCCACTTTCTAACTAAAATAGCTAAATGACTGAATCCGAGGCTTATTTTATCGTTAACTTAGTGTCTGGAATAGGCCCAGTCAAGGCAAAACGGCTTCGGGAACGCTTTGGCTCCCTCGATATGGCTCTTCTAAAAAGGGAGTCCGATTTACGGTCGGTGGAAGGAATTGGGCCGGAATTGGCCTCAACGCTCGCCTCGTGGGAAACGAGCGTCGAAGTTGAGAAAGAGCGCCAATGGGTTCAGGAACTGGGACTGACCGTACTCACATTCGCAGATGAAGCTTACCCGGCATCGCTGCGCGAAATCTACGACCCGCCGCTCGTTCTCTATATCAAGGGGAAGATTCCGGAAACATGGCCGCGCGGCGTTGCGGTGGTCGGTTCACGCGAAACGAGCCACTATGGCCTCGAAACCGCAAAGAAGCTCAGTTACCAATTGGGCTACGCGGGCGTGTCGGTGATCTCCGGCCTGGCGCGCGGGATCGATACCGCCGCGCATCTCGGTGCGCTCGCGGCAAAAGGGACGACCTGGGCCGTGCTCGGCTGTGGTCTCGATAAAATGTATCCCCCCGAAAACGATGCGCTCGCGGCCAAGATCGTCGAGTCGGGCGGCTGCCTCATCAGCGAATTGCCGCTGGGAACTTCGCCCGACAAACGCACCTTTCCGATGCGCAACCGACTGGTCAGCGGTCTCAGCTTTGGCGTGCTGGTGATCGAAGCCGGACGACAAAGCGGCGCGCTTATCACAGCCCGGCAGGCGCTTGAGCAGGGCCGCCAGGTCTTTGCCGTGCCGGGACGGATCGACAATCCTCAGGCGCAGGGCTGCCATCAATTGATCAAGGACGGCGCAAAACTGGTCGAGGGCGTCGAAGATATTTTGACCGAACTTGAATTCTTGATCCCGAAAGAAAGCATGATGACGCCGCGTCCCCTGCCCACGAATTTAAACGACGAGGAAGAAAAAATTTACGCGGCGATTGAGTTGGATGAAACGCCCATCGACTCGATTACGCAAAAAACCGGGTTGCCATCGGGAACCGTCTCCTCGACGTTGCTGCGCCTCGAAATGAAAAAGCTGGTGCGGCAGTTGCCCGGAAAAATGTTTGTCCGGACCTCGTAAGGCATTTTCGGTTTAGATAGACACAGCAGAAGCTGAACCCTCTGCAAAACTCACGATCAACAAGCTGTCATCCCGAGCGAAGGTGAATCCCAAGGCCTGTTTGAGCGCAGCGTCAACCCGAACTGCAGTCGAGGGATATGGCTCGAATTTGGGTTAAATCCGAGCAACGGCAAAAGATTTATGCGCTCGTTATGACTCTCCTTATTCGCATGAGCGACAAGCGGGAAGCTCTTCTGATGCTTGAAAATATTGTGACGCCAGCCTCACGTTTGGTTTATCAAGCCATGTCCTTCGACTGCGCCTCGGGTAAGCCTTAAGCTCGACCAACACTTTTTGCCTCGGCTCCGCTCAGGATGACTAGGAGCGAAGTGCGTTTGTGTTAATCGAAAATGCTTTAGAAGAAAATCGTTTCGCCCGAGTTCTTCGCAAGAGAGATCTCTATCGCAAGACGCCTTTTTTACAGAGATGCCAAATGTAAAAAATAATCGCGAGATTGATTCCCCAGGCGAGAGCGAGTCTCAGATCAAATTCCAAGTGTAAAAGTATGCTTCCCCGCGTTATGACGATGTTATAACCCGCCCAAATCAGGGAAATGACGAAAGCACCCGCGTAGAGAGAAAGTGCAGACCGCTTGAGCAGGAGGAGCAGGACCGCCCCGACCATCTGGGCGAAAATTATAAGCAAGGCGATGCCAAAACTCATATAACCCATGGAGTGAAATGCGTCTCGTTGGGCATCTTGAGCCTGGGTCGATTTCAAAAAGTTAGCCCACATCCAGATCATGCTGAATAGTCTGAAACCCGAATAGCCGATGGTAAAAATGGAGATGATCCAAACCAACGGGGGGCGTTCGCCTGGGATAGCCGTCAGGGGAAAAGCACCCGAGCCGGAAGAAACGAAACCGGGAATCTGAAAAAGTGGAATCCACTTGGAAAGGCCCTCATACCAGGCCCAATCGGTGGTCAAGACCGTCCCTGCCGTCACGAGCGCCTGGGCCTCGGCGAGAGTGTACGGGCCCAAACGCTGCCCATTTTTCATAATATAAAGTGTCATCCGTACTTTTCTTTCGCTCCCGCATTCATAGCGGAGTTTGGTGATGAGGAAAGGCAAATGGCTTGGTTCGGAAGGTCTCAAATGGAGGGGTTTGACGGCAGTATCCAAAAAATGCGGGTTGCCATCGGCAGTCATGTCTTCTACGTTGCACGGCTTGGAAATGAAGAAGCTGGTTCGCCAGCTATCGGGCAAGGTTTTTGCCCGGACTTCATAACTAACTATGGGAAAAGCTCTTATCATTGCAGAAAAGCCGAGTGTCGCTGGTGATATTGCCAAGGCGCTGGGCGGTTTCAAGAAAGTGACCGATGGCAAGGAGGCCTATTATGAAAGCAAGGATTACGTGCTTTCCTCCGCCGTTGGACATCTGGTCGAGCTTTGCCTGCCCGCCGAATTGGACAAAAAAAAGGGGAAGTGGAGCTTCGCCAGTCTCCCCATTATTCCCGAAGAATTCAGCCTGAAACCGATCGAGCGAACCCAGACCCGGCTGACCCTGCTCAAGAAGCTGATGAAGCGCGAGGATGTCACCAGCCTCACGAATGCCTGCGACGCTGGCCGCGAAGGCGAATTGATTTTCCGTTACATCGTCAAGCTGGCCAAATGCAAAAAGCCGATCGAACGGCTCTGGCTCCAGTCGATGACTCCGACCGCGATCCGCGATGGCTTTACCCATCTTCGTCCCGGCGTGGAACTCGAATCGCTGGCCAGTGCCGCTGTCTGCCGCTCGGAAAGCGACTGGCTCGTGGGTATCAACGGCACGCGCGCCCTGACCGCCTTCAATTCCCGCAACGGCGGTTTTCAACTGACACCAGTGGGTCGTGTCCAGACGCCGACGCTCGCCATCGTTGTGGAGCGCGATCTCAAAATTAAAAGTTTTGATCCGAAAAGTTATTGGGAAGTCCACGCGATCTTCGGCGCGAAGGCAGGGACTTATCCGGGACGTTGGTTCAAGGAAGATTTTGCCAAGGACGAAGCCAATCTCGATGCCAAGCCGGAACGGCTCTGGACCGAGGAGGCAGCGCGCGCACTGGAGGAAAAATGTCGTGGCAAAGATGGCATCGTCACCGAGGAGAAAAAACCGGCCACGCAACTTTCCCCTCCCCTCTATGATTTAACCACGCTGCAACGCGAAGCCAACGGTCGCCTCGGACTTTCGGCCAAGCGGACACTTCAAATTGCGCAGAGACTTTATGAGCATCACAAGGTGCTGACCTATCCCCGAACTGATTCACGTGCACTGCCCGAAGATTATATCGACACGGTAAAGCAGATCCTGGGCAACATGCGCGACAACCACCTTCGTCCCTTTGCGACTGAGATTTTGCAACGAGGCTGGGTCAAGCCGACCAAGCGCGTGTTCAACAATGCCAAAATCTCCGATCACTTCGCCATCACCCCAACGATTGAAACGCCCGACAAGCTGGATGAGATCGAGCGCAAAGTCTATGACATGGTGGCGAAACGGTTTCTGGCGGTGTTTTTCCCTGCTGCGGAATTCGAGGTGACCACGCGCATTACCCGCGTCGAGGAGGAACCGTTTAGGACGGATGGCAAAATTTTGGTTGTCCCAGGCTGGCTGGCAATTTATGGCCGCGAGGAACAGGACGCGGACGATCAAGCCTCGCTGGTTCCTGTTCAGGAAAACGAGAGCGTGAAAACCAACGAAATTGAGGTCAAGGCCCTCGAGACGCGGCCTCCGGCGAAATTCACGGAAGCGACACTACTCAGCGCGATGGAAGGCGCGGGCAAGCTCGTGGAAGATGAAGAATTACGCGAAGCGATGGCGGCAAAAGGACTCGGCACACCGGCCACGCGCGCGGCAACCATCGAAGGACTGCTCGCAGAAGAATATCTCCGACGCGAAGGACGTGAAATCACTTCCACGCCCAAGGCGATGGCGCTCATGGAATTGCTCCATGCCGTCGATATTCCCGCGCTCGCTTCGCCCGAAATGACAGGCGAGTGGGAATATAAACTCAAACAAATGGAGCGGGGAGAATTGGCGCGCAGCCGCTTCATGGAAGAAATTATCGGGCTGACGCAGAAGATCGTCGAGAAGGCGAAAAACTTCGAGGAGTCTAATTTTGAGCCGAAGCAACTCGGATTTAACGCGCCGAATGGCAAGCCGATGGTGGAGACATTGCGCCATTACCAGGCCAATGACGGAACGCTCCAACTGCGAAAAGTGGTGGCAGGACGATTGCTCGAACCGTTCGAAGCGAAGGAACTGCTCGAAAAGCGGTTGATTGGGCCGTTGCAAGGATTTCGCAGCAGGCTGGGGCGTCCCTTTGCCGCTGCACTGAAATTGAACGATGCGAACGAAACCGAATTCGTTTTTGATAACGCCCCGATCAACGCCGATGGCACCAAGCTTGATCTCGATACGCAGGAACCAATAGCCAAATGTCCCATTTGCGGCGGACGAATTTTCGAGACGATGATGTCCTTCGCCTGTGAAAACACTTTCGGCGACGCACCGACCTGCAAAATGAAGATCGGGAAGAAAATCCTTTTGCAGGACATCGACCGCACACAAGTGATGAAGCTTTTGACCGAGAAAAAAACCGATCTCTTGCGGGGCTTCGTTTCCCAACGGACGCGACGCAAGTTTTCCGCTTATCTCGTGATGGCTGCGGATGGCCGCACCTCGTTTGAATTCGAGCCGCGTAAAGATGGCGCTCCACCGAGAAAATCCTTCTTCCGCAAGAAAGAGGCTCCGGCAGAAAATGGAGCCGCCCCTGCCGCAGAAACAAAAACCAAGACCAAAGCCAAGCCGAAATCCAAGACCAAGGCCGCTTCAGCTTCACGAGCTGCGAAGAAGAAAAAAGAGGCTTAATACCCTTTTCTGCAAATGGGTATTATTTAGGATTCGCTGGCGCAGCCGAATTAGCGCCAGCGCCCATTTTGTTCGTGTCCGAGACTTTTTCTCGATGCTGTACGGCTCCGACATCGTTGGTGTCGCCTCTTGCCTGACCATAAATATCCGTTGTCACCTGGGGTAAAACCACGCCCTTGCCAATCAGGGGACTTCCACTCGCAGGATAAAATTTATCCTTATCGATAAAATAACTGTCGGGCGCGGGGCCGTTTAAATCCACATTATTGGATTTATTTAAGACAGTCCCCGGCAAGCCATTGAACTGCACCAGATAGCCGCGCGCGTCATGATCCGCACCCGGTTTGCCGTGATCCTGCCCCTGCGTGCCATCGAAGGCCACGCAGTTTTTTATATCCGTGACGTATTGCTTTTTACCATCGGTCATATTCCCGATCACCAGGAGCACAGTGATATAGTGAGTGAAATTTCTTTTATCACCCGAGGTCACATTATAGATGTGCATGTTGCCGCCGACGAGAGGTATGGGCAGGGGCGTGGTGTCACTTAAGGCAAGGGATCCGGGATCAACCCGTGAATCGATCGTCCCGTAGTTGGAGGAATTGACGTCCACACAATTATAGACGTAGCTATCGGTAGGTTCACCCAGGCTGACAATGTATAGCCGCATCAAGTAACCCCAGCCCCCATTCCGATAAATATTCTTGAGGGTGACGTTTCCAAAAATACTAAAAACGCCAGTGTCTCCGGTATCGTTGAGCGTGGGGCCGGTAATTTTCCAGCCGTCTGCCATCATTTTGTAGAGAGAATGCCCAAATACCTTGATGGTGTTTCCCGTGCCATCATTTACACAGAGAACATTCTTGAGAGTCATGCCAATATTGACATTCCAATAACTTTTCGGAGGTTCCCACGTTCCACTATATAAAGTGGTTTTGCCGGTGATTTTGACCGTATCCATGGTCAAATTATAAAAAAGGGTGGTCTCAGGCGTTCCTTTATAAGTTATTATCTTGCCCCCCGCCTCCACCGCACCTGAAATATTGTCAAACCACACGCCTTGGATGGTCACATTCTGATTGTTCCCAATGGGAACAAATCCCCTGCCATTAAATCCTGAAAAGGTATAGCCATAAAGCGACGATTTATCAGTAGCCTGATTTGGATTTTGAGGTTTGTCCGGCGATAAGCCATCAAAGGTAATTTTATTGTCATGGCCAATGGTGACGGGGCCATTAAAAACAACGGCCTTTGCCTCTGGAACAATCGTTATCCCATTGAGATTGGTAAAGGTGCCTCCCGAATAGGCACCCTTGGCGATGATAACCGTATCGCCCGCTTCGAGGCCATTCATGGAATCTATTTTAATCGTTCCCTGGCCATCCCCGACATGGACGGTTTTGGCATTGGCCGACGGCAAAGAACCAAGTGCAAGCCCAAGGAATACTAAAGACTTTAGAATCAGTCCAAATTCAGGCGATTTTAAGCGGTGCATGGTTCTTGATAAACTTTACCCAAGCCCCAAAGTTGCGTGATCATTACATTCAATCATGAGTCTCAATCCCTTCGCGCTTTTTGAATTGGAACCAATTCCGGCACTGGATGCCGATGCGCTGAAGGAACGTTTTGCGCGCATGACCTCGGAATCGCACCCTGACAAATTCCAGCAGGCACCCGAGGTGGAACGCACCGCAGTGGAAACACGTTATGCGGAATTAAATCGCGCCTACCAAACACTGATCGATCCCCGGCAACGCCTGCTGGCCCTCTACGAATTGACCAAGGGCGAAAAACCGCGCGACGTGCAGCGAATTCCGCCGGGAACGATGGATCTATTCATCGAAGTGGGACAGATCTGCCAGCAATTTGATCAATTGATGGAACGTAAACGAGCGGCGGATGGCGCACTCGAACGAGCCACGCTCATGAGCGAGGAATTAACCTTGCAGGACACATCAATGTCGCTACGCGGCAAGCTGGAAAAATTGAACACGACACTTGAAGGCGACTTGATGGCCCTCGACGCTCGCTGGCGCGCAGGTGACAAGGATCTCGGCGCACTTGAAACGGTTTATCGAAAATATTCCTACCTGGCGCGTTGGCGTCAGCAGTTGGAGGAACGGGAAATTGCGTTGATCACGGGGTGAGTAAAAAATCCGGGAACAAACTTCCATGAATTAGACTCGAGAGCGAAGAGTTAGACCCGAATGCAAAAGACGGGGAACAAGAAAGACAGGAAATCGATGATTAAAAAAATATTATCCCCTATTGCCTGTTTTCAATAGGGGATAATAGATTATAACTATAATGCTCTTTGTACCGGAATGATTTTTCACGGTCAAGCCCTGACCGCTCAACAGAAATTTTCTACTGAGGTTTGCTCGACGTCTTTTTGAGAAGAATGTCTCCGTAAAAACGAAGGGGCCGAGGCTCGGCCACCTTGGTGACATTCATTTTGAGGTGATACATATTCTTTTTGGATTCAAACGTACCCGAACCTTCGTTGCCGAAACTATCCTTGAAAGTGAAAGAGAGAACACCCGCGGCATTAACCTGCCCCTTGCCGTCGCCGTCCGGTGCTGCGCCGGAACCATCTGCCATCGCAGCAGAAAAAGAGATATCCGCATGGGAATCGGCCTGGGTTATATCGAGCGAAAATGATCGGTCAGCTTTCGCGTCGGCCAATTCGTAATGGCCTGAAATTTTTGCTGGTGCCGGTGCAGATATGGAAGTCACGCTCGTCACCACAAAAACCAGAAAACTGGCCATAAATGCGATAAAGTCTGATCTTTTCATAAATCGGGACGGGAAGCACTTGTACCATGCCCCAGACCGGCAAACGAGTCATTCTGTATAGAATGACTTACATTACCCGGAATTAACTGTAAAAATTGTCCGAAATCTGTATGGTAATCGGCGTGCCCGGCACCGTACTGAAAAAACTGGCGGTAGAATCCCGTTTGGGAGACGAAACTCTTATTTCCGAAACGGTCGGAACCAACCTGTCGCAACAAGGCTCGGTCATTGGTGAACTGCTCGAAAAACAATTGGTTAACGAGCAGGAATTTCTGCGACATCTCGCCGCTGAATTCGGTTTGCCCCTGTGGGATGCCGCACTCCCCGCCATGGATGAAAAACTGCGTGTGCAATTCCCGGCGCGCCTTGCTCTCCGCTATCATGTCTATCCCGTCCGCCTGAACGAGAACGATCTTTACCTGCTGACCTACGACCCGTTCAACCTCACCGCACGACAGGTAATCGCCCACACCATGAACGAGCCGGTCACCTGGTGCATCGCCACGCGCCGAAATATTCTTGCCGCATTACGTGCTGGCTACGGCGTGGGCGCGGAAACTTTTGACGCGATTCTTGAAGGTCGCGAAGTCGATGACGCAACCTTCGATTTAAAGCAGGAAGTAAATGTCGTTGATGAAGAGGATCCCGAGGCAACTGTCGTCAGTTTTGTAAACCAGATCATGCGCGAAGCACTCGATGAACGCGCCACCGATATTCACGTCGAGCCGCTGGAAAATGACCTGCGCATCCGTTACCGCATCGACGGCGTGCTGCATGAAGTGCCCGTGCCGTCGAAGATCAAGATGTTGCAGGCCAGCGTTCTTTCCCGCATCAAGATCATGGCGCATCTCGATATCGCCGAGCGACGCATGCCGCAGGATGGCCGTATTAATCTCGAGATGGAAGGCCAGCCCATCGACGTTCGCGTGGCCACCATTCCCACCGTCAGCGGCGAAAGCATCAGCCTGCGACTTCTGGCGCGCAACCGGTTCGATTTTTCGTTACTCGGACTTACCGCTGAGGCCGAGAAAAGCATCCGCGATCTGATCGCCCTACCCAACGGCATCATCCTTCTCACCGGCCCGACTGGTTGCGGCAAAAGCACGTCACTTTACACCTTTCTCTCGATGCTCAACACGATGGAGCGACGCATCGTGACCGTCGAGGATCCGGTCGAGCATAAGCTGACCGGCGTGATGCAGATCGCGATCAAGCCGGAGATCAATCTCACCTTTGCCACGGCGTTGCGGAGTATCCTGCGCGGCGATCCCAACGTGATCATGATTGGAGAAATGCGCGACTTTGAAACGGCCGAAATCGCCATCCGCGCGGCGCTGACCGGTCACCTTGTTTTCAGCACACTCCACACCAACGATGCCATCGGCGGCATCACCCGTCTCATCGACATGGGCGTGCAGCCCTTCCTGGTCTCATCGTCGGTGCGCGCTTTTTTGGCCCAACGTCTCGTGCGCGTCCTTTGCCCCAGTTGTAAAAAACCAGCGGAACATCGTCGGCCTTTCCTGGAACAAATCGGATTCCCTATGGCCTACGCGGACCGCATCCAGCAGGCGGTGGGCTGTGAAAAATGCCGCCAGACCGGTTACGAGGGTCGTGCCGCTCTTTTTGAAATTTGCCTCGTCACAACCGCCATGCAGGACATGATTTCCCAGGGAAAATCAGGCGAGGCCCTGCGCGCCAAGGCGTTGCAGGAAGGCATGGTGCCGTTGCGCCAGGATGGCTGGAACCGCGTGATCGCGGGAGTAACCACGGTCGAAGAGGTGGTGCGCGTCACGGCGTCGGATCTCTCCGTGCTTGATGAATAAACCTCGATCCCCTTTTTTTATCATCAATTATTATGGCTGTCTTTGCCTATCAGGGAACAGGTGACCGTGGCGAACGCCGGTCGGGTGAAGTGGAAGCTCCCACCCGTTCGGAAGCGTTGCGTCGCCTCGCGACGGATCGCATCCAGCCCCTCTCGTTGATTGCGAAAGCGAATGAAGCGCCAGGCAAGAATAAGAAAGCAGCGCGGGATCAAACCAGCGCCACTCCAAAAAATCGTCGTGAGAAAACTCAGGCAACGGGAGAAATTCGTTTATCGAACGCGCAGTTGATTCTCTTCACCGACGAACTGGCCGATTTCCTCAATTCCGGCCTTCAACTCGAACCGGCACTGCAATTGATCGAGAACCGCGAAGAATATTCTCCCGTCAAGACCGTGGCGACCCGCATCCGCGAAAAAGTGCGGGATGGCACAAGCTTTTCCGAGGCGCTGAAAACGGTCTCCCCAAGTTTTGGCGAACTCTATTGCAACCTCGTGGCGGCAGGCGAAGTCAGCGGAGCGCTTGCGCCCCTGTTAAGCCGACAGGCCATCTACCTCGTTGCCATGCAGGATTTGCGCAGCCGCATCAAACTGGCCCTCATCTATCCCGCTTCCCTGGTCCTTGCGGGACTTGGTGCGATGACTGTCTTCATGACCGTGCTGGTTCCCCAGATGACCAAGATGTTCAACAAAGAGGGTAGCGTCATGCCGCTGCCCACTTATATCCTGGTTCAAGCCAGCAATATGACGCACAAGTACGGACTGGCAGTCGCCGTCGTGCTCGCGACGCTCATCGCCGCTTTTGTCACCTACATCCGCCAGCCCAACGGTCGTCGCTGGTGGGACGAGGCCAAGTTGAAAATTCCGCTGGTGGGCCCGCTCATGAGCGCCTCGTTCTACGCGCAGTTCTGCCAGACCATGGCCAATCTGCTGCAAAATGGATTGCCTTTGCTGACCGCGCTCAAGCTCATGAGCCGCGCGACCGGAAATGCTTTCTTTCGTGCGCTGGTGCTTCGCGTTACCGATCTGGTGGGCGAAGGCGCTTCACTCACCCGCTCCATGAAATCCGTGGGACATTTTCCCGCCAATCTGCGCGACCTGGTCAAAGTCGGCGAACAAACCGGCGATCTCGGCTCAACCATGGAAAAAGTGGGGGTGCGTTATGAGAAAATTATTCAGGAACGCATCGACCGCATCATGTCTCTCGTTCCCATCGTTATCATCATGGCGCTCGGCGTCATGGTTCTGCTGATCGCCTGGTCGATGCTCGCGGGCATCTTTGCAGTCATGCACGGCATGGATATGCAGAAGCACTACTAAACATTGCATAACTGTAAAAACATCGTGATGTGAATCTTATAAGTATAGGCTACAAGATTAAAACCGCCTCGTGAAACTGCCACTCAACTTTTATTTTTCGGCCCTGCCGAAGTTTCGCCTCAAATTTTCGAGGTGGGCCTGTTTCCTTGTGCTTTCAATTGCCTGTCCGCTGTTACGGGCGTCTGATCTGCCATCGCCCTATACTTTCGATCTCCCCTTTCAAGCCAACCAGGCCACACCCATCTGGCTCGGCCATCCCGAAACGCCGCATCATGCCTTCGCCACGCTGGATTTGCCGATCATTCCTCCTGACCCGGACGCATCACTATTAGTCACGGTTTATTTCCAGGAAAAGGAAGGCGGTTTTCTTCGCATCAGCTGGCAGCAATCAGGAGCCGCGCAAATGTTGTCGGATAATTTTTACGAAGGCATCGGGATGAACAACCAGCGCACCCTGCTTATCACGCCGGAGACATTGCAGGGCGAAGGCACACTCCATTTTCAATGCGATGGCACAGCTCTGGGAATCCATCGCATCAGGCTCGAATGGCTGGAAAATCGCGCAAGTCTTGTTTCACCACTCCTGCAGGATCTTCTCGTCACGCCGTCGATGGGGTTGACCCAGCCCTCCCCGGCACTGAGTGGTCAACCCAGGCAGACCGATGAAGCGGTCTGGCACAATCAAATCGTCACCGTTCCCATCACCGAATTGCCGGAACGAATCGAGCAGGGAGTCGAATTTAGCGTGCAGTTGGATCACGCCCCCGGTTCGGCCAGGTTGGCGCTCAAGGAAACGGGATTGCCCTGGGGCCAGCACATCGTCGTATGGATCAACCAAAAACGCGCGGGCACCATCAGTCCCGCCGTGCCCGATTTGCTGGACGACGGTTTTCTTGCGCTGGCGAATTCGCCGGGCGGTTACGTCGGCTGGCGCGATGGATCGTTTTACGTGCCGGTTGCCCTGCTTAAAACGGGTGTTAACGCGGTGCAATTCTCGGCGGAAAATGATGCGCTTTCAGAGAATGAAAATTCAAGCTACGCCTCGACTGGATCGCTTTCACCCATGGCCATCAAGGATGTGGTGCTTCAACTTAACTATCCGCCGCCACCCCAGCCGCCCGCGCCCTCCACACCGTCCACAACCCCGCAGGCCGATTCGCCGACACCGGTTGCCTCATCGACCGATTCGTCGGTGCCATCGCCCCTTTCCCCTTAACAACCCCATCAACCTACACCGAACCATTACACCGTGAAATCACCCCTCTTCTCCCATTCCTCCTTAAGATCCTCCCGCCGCGGTTTCACCCTGATGGAAATGATCATCGTCCTGACCATCATCGCACTCCTGATGGGACTGGCCATCGTCAATCTCACGGGCTTCAAAGAAACGGCTGAAAGACAAAAGGTGCAAGCCGACATTCTTACCTTCAAGGACTCGTTGGCTCTCTATGAACTGAACAGTCATTGTTTACCTACCACTGAGCAGGGACTGAAGGCACTTTGGAGCAGGCCGACGGCTGAACCTATTCCACAAAATTGGCACGCCTACGCGAAAGAAGAAACAAAAGATCCCTGGGATCATTCCTATCAATATCGGTATCCGGCTAAACACAGTTCGGACGAATACGACATCTTTTCTCTTGGACCCGATGGATTACCCGACACCGAGGACGATCTCGGAAACTGGAAACAGGCTCCCACTTCCGCCACGAATCCATAACCATTTTTTATGAGACGACACGCGCCCATTCATCATGGCGCTCCCCACCCCCAGGAGCGTCCGGGGCAATCGTCTCTCGCATCGAACAAATCCCGGCACGGCTTCACCCTGCTGGAAATGTGCATCGTTCTTTTTATCATCGCGCTTCTTTTCGCCATAACGATACCTGCCATGCAATCCGCTCTTGCGGAACAGGCGGTGCGCGCTGATGCCCGTCAGATTTCGCTCATGGTCAAGACCGCGCAGTTGCAAAGCTCCGACCAGCATCGGAACTACGTCATCGATTTCCATTGGGCTGCGATGGTGACGCGGAATATGCCGGGGACGGGTTGATTTTTTTGATCCTTCATTTGCTCCTGCTCAACCTTGAGGTGATAGGTGATTCCGGAACCGTCATCGGGCAAATCCTTCTCCACGGGAGTAACCGGGGTGGAGTGGATCAGGTTTAGTTGATTTTCCACGCCGCTAAGAGCCGCCTCGATGGCATTGCGTTGCTTGGCCGCATCCATCGCCGTGTCCAGCGCCATGACGAGCGAGAAGGCGACCATGGTGAAAATAAACAAAGCCGTGACCACCTCGATCAGCACCATGCCGCGACGCATCTGTCCGTGATGAGGGGAGGGGCGATTCATGGGAAGTAAGAGGCTTCGTCCTCTACG
>JABDGH010000049.1:85-13986 GCA_013286145.1 Verrucomicrobiota bacterium | reverse complement strand
CAGTGTGAACCGCTGCAAAAGGATTATGTCCCGCCTGCCGCCCTGGTCGCTACGCCAGAGCGGATTGACGAGCTGGTGACACAGGCCCGTCTTCGTGGTGAGGAGCTGACCCCGGCTCAGGCCGATAAATGGCTCAATCAGTTCGCGGCCATCCATCGCTATGTCTGCACGTCACAGGATCAATTTTTGAATATCCGTGGCGGGGCCGGTACGGGCAAGACTTTCTGCCTCGAACAATTGGTTGGCGAAAGTCAAAAGGCCGGTCGTCCGGTCTTCATTTGTGCGCCCTATGGCGAACAGGCCCGTGTCACCCTGCGGAATGAAGCTCCCCGGCTGGAAGCTTCCGGTCAGCATGAAGTCGCCCGCGTTTTCGCACAGGCCAATACCGTTGATGCGTTGCTAGCACAGGCGCGGCGCGATCCCCTGCCGCTTCGCGGCGCTGACATCTATGTCGATGAGGCGGGTCTGCTCGACACTCCCAAGGCGCTCGCCTTGGTGCGAGAAGCGGAACGGGTCGATGCTCGGGTGATTTTTCAAGGCGACACGGAACAAATGGCAGCGGTGGGCCGGGGCCAGCCGGTGAAGCTCCTTCAGAATGAGCTTGGGCTGGGAATGCACGTTCCCCGCGCTTCCATTTCGCGGCGGCAACTGACGGTGGCCGACAAGAAACTCGCCGCTGATTTGTCGTCCGGCAATGAGGAGAAGTTTGTCGGAGCCGTCCGGCAGATGTTCGACCGGGGCATGATCCGCGAAACCCCGCCCGATGATGCGGTGGAGAAAGTTGCCAAGGAAATCGTCGAGGCCCGCGCGGGCGGCAAAGAGGTCGTGGCCGTTTCTTCAGTCCATCGCATCAGTGACGCTCTCGCGGAGCGCGTCCATGATCTCCATGTCGAAAAGATGGGTCGGGAAGGTCAAACTTCTCTCGATGTCCATGTGAAGAGGGATTTGCAGCCTGCCGAATTGCGCTCCTCTCAATTTTACAAGGTCGGGGATGTGGTCGAGTTCAAGCAGGACGATGCCGTTGTCCGCGCTCCGGTCACGTCCGTTTTGCCGGACACCCTCGTTATCGAACGCGATGGCGAAGCGCATGAGCTTGCTTTGAGGCAGGTGCGGGCGGTCTTCGATCTCTCCCGCATCGAGCGCGGTCCGGGTGAAAAGCTCCTCCTGCAAGAAAAGGTCAAGCAGGCTGACCGCATCTTTGAAAAGGAATCGCGGCAGACTATTTCCCATGTCAGCGGCGGGACGGTTCATTTTGCCAGCGGCCTTAAGCTGAGCGTCGATGATGGGCGCGTCCGGCAGGGTGAATGCCTCACCGATTACAAGGCACAGGGCATCAAGGGCACGGAAGTGCGCGGCATCGAAGACAATGGTTCCGCGATGGCGATGGCCAACAAGGAAGCGTTCCATGTCAAAGGGACTCGACATGTTCAAAACGTGGTTCTCCATGTCGAAAACAAGAGCCTCTATGTCGAGGCCATCCAGCGCAGCAACGTGAAGTTCTCCGCGCTGCAACTGGAGCGCGTGCCGGTTGTTCCTGTCGTGGCTTATCCGCTCGCCGTGGACAAGGGCAGGCTGCTCATGCAGGTGCGTACCTGGGGCTGGGAGTTCCTGACTCGCGTGAGTAGTCAGAAGGTGGCGGAACAGGTTCGCCAGCAGGTCGCCCGGTTTGAGGGACTGCGCGTTCGCCCGGTGGAAACCGTGGCCGAAAAGATCGCTCCCACGGTCAAGGAAGCGGCGGCCGAAAAGTTGACACCTGCACACGAAACCGTGAGGAAAACACCGGGGGAACGGTTGACACCCTCCGTAGAGGATATGGCGCAAAAGCTCCGACAACGGCGAGATGAAGCCCTCGCCAAGAAGCAAAAGGCTGCACCTAAGCCTTCCGTGAAGCAGAAACAATCCCCCTATTATGCCCCTACCGTGCATCGGCCTCGGCAGGGTCAGGGCATGAGCATGTAACCCTATGTTAGAATCAGAACCCTATCCCTTCGATTTTCACGATAGAAGTGTCGGCATCACTTTTCATCTGCCATCTCGTCGGCGCTTCATTCCCAACTGCTGGTTGCTTCACGCTGACGTGAACGACAAAGAAACCGAACTCCAGATTCACTATACCGAGTGGCTCGTGACCATTCACGGAACGAATCTCGATCATTTACATGAGCGGGTGGCTCTATTTGGAGTGGGTTGGGTGCGGGAAATGCCAACCTCGCCTAAGCCAACCACTCCCACGGTCACGCGAATCGAAATTACCGAGAAGGCTGCGGATTAGTCGGCTGAAAGACGATCCCCCCTGTCTATCTTTGCCGTTTAAATTCCCGTTTTTCGGTCATGACATCGGCCTCGCGCAAAATTTGTTCGAGCGTGACATCCCACTGTCCGGCAAGAGTCAGCCGGACAATGGTATCCAGAATGGGGCCGCTGCGCTGACGCAACGTGCCGCCAATGGTTTTCATCACCATGGCATCAACAGCACCTGCTGTCTTGCGACCTGACTTGGTGTGCGAGATAGCCCAAAAATCAATGACGATGGGCGACGGAAGAGAGGCCTTCCTGGGATCATCCATGGCTGTGAGGCAATCCCGCAAACAAGCCGTCACCAGCGCGTTCGGCGAAATGCGCAACCATAGGGCCTTCTCCCTAATGCGCTGGGGAAGGTTGTCTATCCCCTCACTGATCTTGAGGTGAAGATGCTTGGCGGGCGGCTGCTTCTTTAGCCGGGCATGAAATTCCGCGAGCCGCCGGGCTGCTTCCTTGGCCCTTTTGGCCCGGTCTTTTTCGGCTATCTCTTGAATGAGTGAATCGTGTGCCTTCTCAGAGTGAGGCAACATTTCATTCTCCCGGCCCGAGGCGCGGTAGAACTTCTCCACAATTTCCAGGATTCGAAAGCGATCATGAGGCGTATCCATCGCCTTGAGACATTGCGAAGTGCACGCCATCGTAAAATTACTCGGATACGGCTCGGCCAGCACCGCGCATTTCTTGAGGATCGGCAGGGTCAAATCAGGCGGAGTTTTAATGCTGAGTTGCATAGGTGGAAAATGGCCGGAAAAATCGCGTTTGACAATAGCAGCTTAAGTAGCTACTAGTAGCTTATATGACACCCAACCTCAACCCTTTTTATTCCCGCAGCCAAATTGAATCTCGGAACAAAAAAATGAAAGTCGTTCCGAGACTCCGTTTGCTCGTGGGTCATTCTTCACCTTATGAATTCTTCAACAACTGCAACTAGCCTCGAAAATCCTGCGATTTCCGAGAATATCAAATCACCTGTCCAAGATTCGGACTTATGGACGACGAAGGACGTTGCCAAGTATCTCCGCGTCAGCCTCAAGACCGTGTTTAACCTGCGCAAGAAAGGATTGCCCTTCGTCCAGCTCGGCGGCGCTGTCCGCTTCGTACCACAGGAAATCAAAGATTACCTCGTCAATAGTCGCCGCCTGTCGTCGCACCGCCTGCGGCAAATGATACGGAAGGGAGCCTCGTCATGATTATGCCACGAATTGCTCCGCCTGGCTCCTACATCGACGATCCGGCGGAAAAACTCGACCGTACCGACCACGCTGAAAGTGCAAGAAACCTGGCCTTTGCCTTAGCCAAGGGTGGTTTGACCTGTGTTTGCGAATGGATTACGCGCGGGCGAGGTGGTGTCACAAATCGGGCTTTACGCGCCGATATTGTCGTGCTCTGCATCTGTTCTCAGTTTTTGCCATGCAAGCGCCCTTCCGCCTCCTGGGTCGGTCGGCAGCATGGGGTGTCGCGCCAGCGGGCCAATGAACTGAGGAAGGAATTTGCCGATTATATCGCTCCATATATCCAGTTTAACGGTCAGCGTTTCCTCAACCAAGCGAATGCGTTGCAATAGCGACGGGGTTGGGTGCGGCAGGGAGCAGGGGCCGCAGCCCGACCCGGTCGCGGGCGCATAGCCGCCGCCCCAAAACCCGCAGCGGTGCCAGCAGGCACGGCGGCGCTAAATTGTAAGGATTGGCGATTGCTATTCGGGAGAGGAGGAAGAGGCTAATGCAAATAAATTGCACATAGTTCTTGCAACCTATTTGCGTGTAGGCTAGCCAGTCGTTCATGCAAATGACTTGCGACTGCTTCTTATCTGTCCCCAAACGACTCTGCCTAACTTGCCTCTTAGGTGCAGCGATAACATCTGTAATGCACTGTGCTGAGGCTCAAACTTCGACGGGGACAGTGCCTTCTATCTCGCCCCCCACAAATCAAACGACAACTAGCTCAACCAAATCTGGCGCGGTAGTTAAGGCTCAGATGCCTGCTCCGTCTGGAGTGGATCAACCGGTACAGATGCAAGAGATCACGGTTGTTGGCCAATTGGATCAGTCTCGTCAGGAAATCGTACCCAGCCTGGGGGCGACTGTTTACACGATTGATCAGCAGGAAATCCAGAACATGACGGCGGGGGATAACATCCCCTTGAGCAAGCTGGTGCTTCGCTTTCCCGGCGTTACTCAGGATTCAGAAGGATCAGGCAGTTTCCATGTCCGGGACGAGCACGCGAATGTCCAGTATCGCATTAACGACGTTCTCATCCCCGAGAGCATCACCAGCTTTGGGAGCCAGTTTGACACGCGCTTTGCTGAAAACGTCGATCTCATAACCGGCGCTCTGCCCGCGCAATATGGCTTTCGCACGTCAGGCGTTCTCGATATTCACACCAAGAGCGGAGCCTTCAATCCGGGAGGAGATGTTGAGATGTACGGGGGAAGCCATTCCGCTCTCAATCCTAGTTTTCAGTACGGCGGTTCGCAGGGCAAATTGAACTACTATTTTTCGGGCAGCTATCTCCAAAATGATCTAGGAATCGAAAACCCGACATCCAGCTCCGACGCCATTCACGATCATACGGACCAGTATCGGGGCTTTGCTTATTTATCCTACGTCATCGACGATACCAGCCGCCTTAGCCTGATTGCGGGAGAAGCGTACAATCAGTTCCAGATTCCCAACACACCGGGACAACCCGCCGGAGTCGATGGAGCTGGCAATCCCTTCACCATTCCCGGAGTCACCTCGTTCGATTCATCCACTCTTAACGAATCGCAGAGAGAGCAAAATAATTTCGAGGTGTTGGCATATCAAAAGACGATCGACGATTTCAATTTCCAGCTCTCCGTCTTCAACAGCTACAGCGCGGTAAATTTTAATCCCGACGCTCTTGGCGACCTCTATTTCAATGGTGTGGCCGGAAAGTTGAATCGCAGCGTCATGTCGAATGGGCTGCAATTCGACTCCAGTTACGACATCAACGACAGCCATACGTTACGCGGAGGCGTTTTATTAAACGCGCAAGGTGCCACGCAGACGGCCAACACAACTGTCATCCCGGAAGACCCGGCGACCGGCGCACAAAACGGATTGCCTTTCTCGGTGTTTAGCCGGGATTACTCGACGGCCTACAGCTACGGCATTTATCTCCAGGACGAATGGAAGATCACCAAGGCATTAACCCTGAATTACGGCGGGCGCTTTGACATCTACCAGAGCAGCCAGATTCGGCAGAACCAGATCAGCCCCCGCATTAATGCGACCTATAAGATCGACAAAACCACGACCATTCATGGGGGCTACGCGAGTTACTTCACTCCCCCACCATTGGAGAATATTCCGCAGGGCAGCGTTAGCCAGTTTGTGAATACTACGAACGCGGCCACTCCCGGCTTACCTAATAGTCCAGTGATGTCGGAACGCGCCCATTACTTCGACTTGGGCATTGTTCATAACTTCACGCCCGCATATCAAATGGGTCTCGATGGATACTATAAGGTTTCCCAGAATACGCTCGACGATGGCCAGTTTGGAGCCGCACCCATCTTGAGCGCCTTCAATTATCGGCGGGGACAAATCTGCGGGGTCGAGTTGAGCCAGAGCTATACGAAAGGCGGATTCTCCGCCTACGGGAATATTGCCGTTGAACAGGGGATCGGAACCCAGGTTAATTCGGCTCAATCCGTTTTATTTGGCCCAGACGATTACAACTACATTGCCTCACATTACATCTATCTCGATCACAGCCAAAGCTTCACCGGGTCCTTTGGGCTTTCCTACAACATCCAGCAGACCGAAACGAAGCCCTATCTGGAAATGATCTGTGGCAGCGGTCTGCGTACCGACATAGACGGCGTGCCCAACGGCGGCTCTCTTCCAGCCTATGATTCCGTAAACATCGGATTCACGCAGGGATTCAAATGGGCGGGACTTGAACATCTGACCGCGAGGTTTGATGTCGTCAATGTCGGCGATCAAATCTACGAACTTCGCGATGGCTCTGGCGTAGGAGTCTTCGCGCCCCAGTTCGGCCAGCGCCGCAGCTTTTATGGCGGGCTTACGTATTCTTTTTGATACCCCCAAGCATCTTCCGAAACAAATTGTCGAGGCAAGAAAGCGGGAGCGATGGCTGACTTGCTGGAGTATCTCCATTTTGCTTCACGTTAGTCTCTTCCTTTTCGGCACGGTTTGGTTGATTCGCTCGGCTCATTTTCATGTCATGGCAGGAAAAACTTCGACTGAAATAAGTCTCATTCTTGAACCTGTTCCAGTACCGGTAATCAAGCCGTCCCCGCCAACACCTATTCCCTCTCCCTCAGTGCAACCAAGCCAAGCTTCCGAGCCAATCAAGACACAGATTAAACCTCTCCCTGAACCAGATGTTACGGCTGCCTCTGCTCCTGCGATTGTGCAAGCCAAACCACGGGCGGTTAAGCCTCCGGCAGTACACAACAAAGCATCCTCAACTAACGAAGCAAGCAACGCGGCTAAAGGAGCGGTTCAAGCTGAACCCGATGACTTGCATAATGAGCCCCCTGAGTATCCTGAAGAATCCCGCGCGGCCCGCGAACAGGGCATCGTGATTTTACGGGTTGAGGTAACGTCTGCTGGCGAGCCGGCCACCGTTAGCATTTTGAAGAGTTCGGGCTACTTCCGGCTCGATCAAGCAGCCAGACAAGCTGTTCAACACTGGAAATTTGGTCCGGCAATGGCGGCAGGAATCCCGGTGGCTTCGGAAATCGATGTTCCGGTCCGTTTTCGGCTGCAATAGACGACTAAAGTCGCTGGTCCACCGTTTTGATCCCTGGTGGCGCGGAGTGAGGCGATTTGTGCTTTAGTTTAATGCGTCACAACCCTATTTCTGATTAATTCCGTCAAACACTTCAAGAAATATGGAGCTAAGGAAAAAGATCATCGGTATCTACGTGCTACTCATTGGCGCAAATATCGCGGCATGGGTTTGGGCCGTTAGTGCCTTTCATGGGTATCCCGTTCTTCTCGGTACAGCATTCCTGGCCTACACATTCGGTCTTCGCCACGCGGTTGATGCAGACCATATTGCCGCAATTGACAACGTGACGCGAAAACTAATGCAGCAGGGACAAAGACCGGTTGGAGTGGGAGTCTATTTTTCACTCGGTCATTCGACCGTCGTCTTCGGCCTTTCTGTTGCCATCGCCATGACCTCCGTTGCTCTTAAGGACAAATTCGATTCGTTTGACAACGTGGGAGGCATCGTCGGCACGAGCGTTTCCGCATTTTTTCTTCTGGCGATTGCGGTTGCCAATATGATCATCCTGCTTTCCGTTTACCGCACCTTTCGAGTCGTCAAGAATGGCGGGACTTACGTTGACGAGGATATTGACCTCGTTCTTTCCAAGCGTGGGTTCTTCGGCCGGATTTTTCGATTCCTCTTCAAATTAATCGGACGCAGTTGGCATATGTATCTGCTTGGGTTCCTTTTCGGATTGGGATTCGATACGGCGACAGAAGTGGGCTTGCTCGGTATTTCCGCAACGGAAGCGTCCAGGGGCCTACCTATTTGGTCGATCTTGGTGTTTCCTACGCTTTTCACGGCAGGAATGGCGCTGATCGATGCGACTGATGGCATTTTGATGCTCGGGGCTTATGGTTGGGCTTTTGTGAAACCGATTCGGAAGCTTTATTACAACATGACCATCACTTTTGTCTCGGTGCTGGTGGCCCTGATTATTGGAGGGATCGAAGCCCTTGGACTGATCGGAGATCAGTTCAAAATGCAGGGGCTTTTTTGGGATTCCATTGGCTTTCTAAGCGACAATTTCGGCGTTCTCGGCTTCGTCATCATCGGGGTCTTTTTGTTCAGTTGGATGGGTTCGCTTCTCATCTATCGGTTCAATCGCTACGATGAAATCGTAATAAAGACCTAAGTTGGTTTCGGGATCATATCTTCGATTAGACCTGATTATGTGGCCTGAGATACTCTTCTAACTGGTTCTGAGCCTCGGAAACTCTTGCCGCTAAGACAAAAAAATCGTATCAGTCGTCTATGCGCCGTTTTACCCTCTTCGTGGTTCTCGTCGCATTTACCTTTTCCTGCGGCGGTCAGTGGCCTGTCCTGCAATGTGTGGCTTGGGCAAACATGATCCGGGAATATTCTGAGATGGTGCCACTGACCCAGGCAGTCGAGATGACTTTTAGCGGACGGTATCCCTGCGAACTATGCAAAGCCATTGCACAGAAGAAGCAGGAAGAAAACACCAAGCTCGCCGCGACTTTTAAGCACGAGAAGAAGGTCGTTTCTCCCGGTTTGGTGGTGAAAGCCTGTTCGGTGACAATCACTCCACAATTCTTCGTCGTTCGGTCTTCGCTGTTTCAGACCCGCTCTGATACGCCTCCTACTCCTCCCCCTCGTTTCGCCTAAGCACGTCTAGCTTAGCGCATCCGCTTCCTGCGGATTTTATAAGTTGCGGAGACATGCCGAAAATATTCGGCCATGCCTTCGCCCATAACCATAACGAGGACTATTTATGACTTATTTTCAATTTAGCAAACGTGCGGCGGCAGCTTTGATGGCTACCCTCGCTCTGAACATACTTACCACAAAACTTCAGGCCCATGGATTCGAGGGAGACCGGTTCTTCCCTCCCACCATTTCAACGGATGACCCCTTTGCCACCGATGAATTTAACCTGACGTTCTCAAGTTTTAACAACCCGGCCAGTCCGGGTGATGGAACACCCAAAACCCGTGAGATCGATGTCTCAAGTGAATTTGACAAGGAAATCTTCCCCAAGTTCGCCTTGGGCATTTCCGGGACCTACATCAATCTGGAGCCCAATAAGCACACGGATGATGGTTCCGATCCCATGCCTTCTCAGGATGGATTCGATAACATCAGCCTGAGTGCCAAATACGAGCTTTGGGAGGTTCCCGAGCACGAATTCATTCTCTCGCTAGGTGGTGAGGTCGATCTCGGCGGAACGGGAAGCAAGCCGCTTGGTGTCGAGTCCTACAGCACGTACACCCCCAGCCTCTATTTCGGCAAAGGGTTTGGCGATTTGCCCAATGAACTCAAATACCTCAAGCCATTCGCGCTTACCGGCACAGTGGGATACGAAATTCCCAGCAAGACCTTGGATTCCAATGTTCTTGATTGGGGCTTTGCACTCGAATACAGCATGCCCTACTTGCAGGAGCACGTGGAGGATGTCGGGTTGCCACATCCCTTTAAGGACATGATTCCCTTGGTGGAATTTAATATGACGAGTCCTACCAACCGCGGCGGGGAAACCACGACCGGCACCATCAACCCCGGTATTCTCTGGGAAGGCAAATACTGCCAAATTGGCGCGGAAGCCGTTATTCCCGTCAACGCACACACCGGCCCGAATGTAGGTGCTGTGGTTCAGGTCCAATTCTTCATCGATGATCTTTTCCCCAAGATTTTCGGTCACCCCATCTTTTTCAAAGATGCCCACACCAACTTCAGCGACGACAACAACTAAACACAACTATGAAATCCATTCGTTTTTTACTCATTCCATTCCTCTCTCTTGCCGTTTGTTCATTGGCCCAAGCCCACGCCTTCCTCGACCATGCTGATCCCAGGGTTGGTAGCACCGTAACCGCTCTCAGCCAGGTCACGGTCTTTATGACCGAAGAACTGGAAGGAGCGTTCAGCAAGCTTCAGGTGTTCGATGCCAAGGGAACGGAAGTCGATAAAAAGGATGTCAAGGTCAGCGGTGCCACCATGACCGTTTCTGTTCCCAAGCTGGGCGCTGGAACCTACAAGGTCATCTGGAAGGCCGTCGCCACCGATACCCACAAGACTAACGGGACTTTCACCTTCACCGTCCAGTAATGGCGTGCTGGGTCGAAACGAGAGATTTGCATGATAGCCGCCGTCCTCGTTCTGGCCCGCACGGTTCACATTGGAAGCGCGATGCTACTCGTCGCGCTTCCCTTATTTATGCTCGTTATTTTGCAGCCCGGATTAGGTGCTGAGAGAGGCGAAGGCTATTCCGTGTTTTGCCGTAAAATCATTAAGGGGCTTTGGCTGGCCTTTATTTTGGAAGCCCTCTCTGGATTAGTCTGGTTGTGGTTCGTTGCGGCGCAAATGAGCGATCAGTCTCCTTGGCGTATTCTGGACTCAGCCGATTTGAATGCAGTGTTATGGCAAACTCAGTTTGGCCAGCTTTGGCTTGCACGTGCTGCCATTGGAGTCCTGCTCGGAGTTGTGCTCTATTTCGTTTCCCGCAGAAAGAGTCAGCCCCGTCCCGTCATTTATCCTTCTAACTGGCTCGCGCTGGCGGTGAGCAGCATTTTGCTGGCTACGCTCGCCTGGGCGGGACATGCGGTCGCAGGCATTCATTATCACATCCTTCATCTTGTTGCCGACATTCTGCACCTGCTCCTTAGCTCCATCTGGCCTATCGGACTCATTCCGTTAGGATGGTTTCTTTGGGACGCGAATCAACGGAATCAAGTATTGTTGGAAGACTCCGAGATCGGAACCCTGAAAAGGTTTTCACAATTCAGCCTGATTGCGGTGCTTCTTTTGCTCATAACCGGATTCATCAATGGCTGGTTAATGATCGGCTCATGGACTGCTCTTTTTACCACAACCTACGGGCAACTTCTTCTCATCAAAGTGTTGGCTGTAATGGTGATGATTGGCCTCGGGGCTTACAATCGGATTTACCTTCTACCACGCATCCAGGAAGGACGTAGCTTCTTACTGTCACTTCGTCGAACGGTCCTTGGTGAATCTTTTTTGGCGATGGCCGTTGTTCTTATCGTCGGAATCATGGGGACGACCTCGCCTCCGTTTTAGCCATTTTCCACTTATGCCTCGATCATCTTCTTTAAGCTCATTCTTATGGGGTGGATTGGCGGCGCTGGGTGCGGTGATCCTGATCTATTTGCTCATCCCCAGTCTGACACCGGAAAAGCCGCTTCGCCGGTACTCGGCCGTTCCAGCCTTTTCCCTGATCGAACGAAGCGGGAAGACCATCACTAATCAGGATTTGGAGGAAAAGATTTGGGTGGCGGACTTCATTTTTACGACATGCCCCGGCCCGTGTCCGATCCTTTCGGCCAATATGGCGCACCTTCAGTCCAAACTCGCCGGAGATGATCGCGTCCAATTGGTCAGCTTCACCGTCGATCCGCAAGACGATACGCCATCCGTCCTCACCGCTTATGCGAATCGGCTGGGCGCTGATCCGAAGCGCTGGTGGTTCCTGACAGGACCAGAAAAGCCTCTCTACGACCTGATACAAAATGGATTCTATCAGACGGTGCAGGATAACCACGGGAAGACTCTTGATCCCGGACAGTACCTTGTTACCCACAGCACCTACTTGGTATTGGTCGATGCCCACGGCATCATGCGAGGTTTCTTCCACGGACTGGATGAGGAAGAACAAGCCAACCTGCTGAAGGCTATCCGTCAACTGGAGAAAGAATGACCAAAACTCAAAAGGCCAAAAAGCGGAAGCTCTCTCGGGAAGATCAACAAGAAGAAGAACGCCTGAATAAATGGGACCGGCTGATCGTTTACTTTGGAATTGGATTTGCTCTCTTTTTTGTCTTCCTGTTCGGCGGTCTCATGTTCGCGCTCCAACACGCCAACTCGAATACGGCGACGCAAGAGTCCTCTGTTACCATCAAGCCTGACTACCCGCGCTATCTGGTCGATTTCTCCCTTGTTGACCAATCGGGCCATACGCTCACGCGAAAAGATTTGAAGGGTAAAATTGTCGTGGTGAATTTTATTTTTACCAGTTGCTCGATTGTTTGTCCTTATGTGAACGCACAAATGGAGAAAATCCAAACTCAGACGACAGGAGAGCCAGATGTTCGCTTGCTCTCCCTGGCTCTCGATCCAGTCGACGATACTGCTCCGGTATTGGAAAAGTATGGACGCTCCTTCGGACAGGACCCGACTCGCTGGTCATTTCTGACCGGCGACGAGTCAACCATACATTGGCTGGTTGGAAAAAGTTTTTTGTCACCCGACACCACAGGGGCCTACGCCTACATGCCGGGAAACTTCGCCCATTCCCAGAGAATTGTGCTTGTTGCTCCTGATGGCCATATCGTGAGTTATTTCGATGGTTTAAACCAGGATGCTGCGAGTGCCGTGGTCGATCAAATCCACAAGCTAAAATCCTTATGACCAAAACCACTTGGATCAATCGTGGACGGCTGTTGTGGCTAGTTTTCGCTCTACCGCTTGCGGCGTGTCACTCATTGAAACCATCGACCGATGAACCCCGTTCCTATCACGCCCAAGGGGTCGTTGAGCAGATTTCCCCGGAACGAAGCAAGGTGACTATCCATCATCGAGCGATTCCCGGTTATATGATGGAGATGACCATGGATTTCCCGGTAAAGGACGCGCATGAACTCGATGGCCTGAGTCCCGGTGATCAGGTCAATTTCACCCTCATGGTCGACGCCGACAAAAGTTGGGTCACGGACTTTCAGCGTACCGGTCATTCCGACATCGCCTCAACCAATGGAATGGCCATGGCTGACAACACCTCCACTCACCTCAACCCCGGCGATCTGATACCAGATGGAGAATTGCTCACCGAGGAAGGCAAACGCATCCATCTCTCCGATTTTCAGGGAAAGGTGGTGGCTTTCACCTTCTTCTTCACCCGCTGCCCGTTGCCGGACTACTGCCCTCTGATGAACCGCAATTTCGCTCAAACCAGAAAATTGCTGAAGTCCATGCCGAATGCTCCCAAGAACTGGCAGTTTATTTCGATCTCCTTCGATGCAAGCTTTGATCGACCGGAAGGATTGACCTCCTACGGAAATTTCTATCGCGGGAACGATTCGGACCGCTGGCTGTTTGCCTCGGCCGATTCCACTACTTTGGCCCGACTGGCACCGCCTCTAGGCCTGATGATCATGGGTCAGGATGCCACGCTTTCACACAACCTCCGTACTGTAGTAATGGATGCGCAGGGACGGCTTTATCATCAGTTCAATGACAACCTGTGGAAGGCACAAGACCTCGCCGATACGATGCTGAACGCTGCGCATCTGCCATCGCCAAAATAGATATCTCAGCCCATACAAAATTTCCCAACTTGCTTGCATACCAAGTCTGCTCTGAATTGCATAACAAGAGATTGCATTTTGATGCAAAAATTTACCGAGAAAGACTTGCTATGAGTGTAGTAAGATGCTAGCCTGTAGAAACTTAGGAAAGGAGATGGTGGATGTCGATCCCTTGTCGAGGGATCAGACACGCAGACAAACAGGCGATAAGCTGGAGAGCTTGGAGATTAGGTGGCTTTCCATATTCATTCTAGATTAGTGAAAAATCAAAGTGCGTCTGATCCCTCGACAAGCTCGGGATGACGGAGATCTTATTCGGAGTTATGTTGTTGTTCGCGTGACTTGCGAAAAATAAATTCGATCAAAACTGGAAAGAAGAGAAGGGCGAGAAGCGGTTTGAGCCAGCGGTCGGTCATCAGGTGAATGCTGATTGCTCCGATCTTGGGAACGCCGTCACAGGCAAAGCCGAGAGCGGCAAAGCCGAGAAGGTAAGCGAGCCATCCGGCACTCATCTCGATGCGCTGGGACAAAAACTCGCCCACGCTCTTGAA
>JABDGH010000049.1:0-75 GCA_013286145.1 Verrucomicrobiota bacterium | reverse complement strand
GTGCGTAAAATAACGCGAGGGTGGCCACAAAGGGACCGAGAAAAACGTAGGAACAGGTTTCGGTGCGGGGATTGA
>JABDGH010000048.1 GCA_013286145.1 Verrucomicrobiota bacterium | reverse complement strand
GGGCAAGGCCGGACGCAAAAACACAAGACGAATCTCCCTTTATTTTGACGAGGTAACCTCCATCACAGCTCACGAAAAGAGCACTGGCTTGCACATGACTTGAAGGCACATCCGCCACGGCAGAAGTATCAACTAATTGAGTAATCGCGGCGGCGGGAGCCATTACGGTGCTTGGGGGTACGTCTGCATCCGTTTCCGTCTGCGAAAAAACGGCCATAACGGCTGCGCCTACGATTAGCAGCACGGTTACTCCCACGCCGATTGCCCATTTGAGTTTGATCCAGGTCATCGGATTCATGGTTTTTACGAGGGTTGATGTTGCTGAAAGCATCGCTGCCAGACCGACCAGTACCGCCTGCACTTAGTTGGCGGAAAAAGCACCCCCGCCAAGATTCCCATTGTCGTGGTCATTACCCATTTGTCGAGAAATCCTTGCGACTTTCCCAGTACGTAACGAACCCGTTTTCAGGCGGCATTAAAGACGGACGGTCACGTACCGCCCGCCGCTCCCTCGAACTATTTCCTTGCCGGTGCGCGTGAGATCGAGAATGCCGAAGGTCTCCATCAGCTTGATAAACTTCGAGACCTTCGATTCATTTCCCGTGATCTCGATGGTCAGGTTCTTCGGCTGCACATCGACGATCTTGGCGCGGAAGATATCGCAAATCTGCATCACCTCGGCGCGAGCCTTGGAATCGATCTTCACTTTGAGAAGTATGAGTTCACGATCAACATATTCGCCTTCGTGAAAATCCTGCACATCGATGACATCCACGAGCTTGTTGAGTTGGCGCGTGACCTGGTCGAGGACACGGTCGTCGCCCTTGACCACGATGGTCATGCGCGAAGTGTCGGGACGATGGGTGGGGCCGACGTTAAGCGTTTCGATATCAATCCCGCGCCCGCTGAATAAACCGGCGATGCGCGTCAAAACGCCGAAACGATTTTCGACCAGAACAGTGATGGTGTGACGCATAGGTACAATGAGGCTGTCCAAAAAGTCGGCGCGGGTCACGCCGAAAGAATTTTTGATTCAGGAATCAGGTGTCCTCAGAACAAAGCCGGGGCTTTCCGTGAAAAGCAAAAACCTAAAAACGGAACAGGCGGTAACTACTCAAGTTACCGCCTGCACCAAGGAGGAGAATGAATGAAACTTACATAGGGATAGACACGAGAGAGGTATCCATGTTCAAAGAAAAGAAGAAATCTTTTTTTGAAAAAACCTACATCTTACACAAGTCCCTAAACATCAACAACATCAGGCTGTTTGATATAACGCTCAAGATCCCGCATTTTGAGATCGGGGAAAGGAAATGACTTCTCCCAATGGGTGATGACCCGGTTCAATCCGCAGCTTAAAAGATTGAAACGCCAGCGGATCGATTGAACGAGGTAAGGATTGAAGCTGTAGAATCCGATGAATTTTTTATCCTCAAACTTGCTGGCCTTATTGACCTGTTTACAAAGCAGGACGGCTCGCGTCTCCTCGCTATCAAACAGCACGAGCCAATAGCGGCGCAGCCGTTCTTCTTCCGTCTGCACGAAATCGACCTTGCCACAGTTTTTTGGGATCGTGCCGCAACCCCAGACACGCACGGCATCGAGTTCCTCGGCAAGATTCATGTAGCGGTTCTTGTGAGGCAGAAAATTTTTGAAATCCTGGAATGTGGCGATCAACTCACCCTTGCGCACCTCAGCAGCGATGTCTTCGATCGCGTGACTGATCGCCAGCATCGCTTCGGAATCCATCACGTGATGGAGATCGCTGTCGGGAATGGTGACAAGCTCGCCCAGGCGAACCTTTTCCTTGCAATGCCCATGATGGACGCGCACGGCTTTGCCGCATCGGTCGAAATGATGATGATAAGGTTTGAGCTTGGCCTTGAATCGGTGAGTCGTGGCGTGCTCGCAATGCGTTTTGGCTAACATAACGGAACTATTCCTACTTCCGGCTAAGTAAACTTAATTACTCAATGCAGCAACACCTTTTTTTCTTTTTCACGCTTTTAAAAATGCTTGCCTCCCACTTAATCCAGCATCCAGCCCCGCGATCACCGGACAGTCTTCGCAATTAAAGTTGCAAAACCATGCGAGAGTCTATAAGCACCTCACTTCCGATTACGAATCAACCACCCATCAACCCCCAGGAACATTATCAGCATGAGCTCATTCAAAATTAATCAAGTCGCCCTGCAACTCTACACCCTGCGCGATTCCTGCCAGACCCTCCCTGACTTCGTCACCACGCTCGAAAAGGTGCGCAAAATCGGTTACAAGGCCGTCCAGATCAGCGGGGTCAACGTTCCTTATGTTGAAGCCAAAAAAGCTTTGGATGACGCGGGAATGATCGTCTGCGCGACCCATGAACCCAGTGAGCAAATCCTGGATAATCCCGAGTCCATTTGTGAGCGGCTCAAGCTCATCGGCACAACGAAAACCGCCTATCCCTGGCCTGCCGGTATCGATTTTAACAACGAAAAAGTCGTTCGTGAATTTGCCCGCAAGTTGGATGCTGCCGGCGCCGTGCTGGCAAAAAATGGCTACACCCTCAGCTACCACCATCATTCCCTTGAGTTTGTGCGTTTCGGAAAAGCAACGGTTTTGGATTACATTTTTGAGGCATCCAATCCGGCAAACTTGAAGGCTGAGATCGATACCTACTGGATTCAATGTGGCGGTGGCGATCCCGCGACCTGGATTGAAAGAATGAAGGGGCGTGTTCCCGTGATTCACTTCAAGGATTTTGTTTACGTCAAGGATGCCATGCCCGCTTTTGGTGAAGTCGGCTACGGCAACCTCGATTGGGATCGCATTATTGCCGCCGCTGAACGTGCCGGAACCGAATGGCTCGTTGTCGAACAAGATGTGTGCCCCGGCGACCCCTTCGTCTCGATCCAAAAAAGTTACGACTACCTCAAGGCCAAGCTCGGTTCTTAAAGAACCCTGGAACAAGCTCCGTGGCCTTTCAGATGTAGCGGCGGTCTATGACCGTCGATCCCCATGGTAGCCGCCTCGGGCCCCGAGGCGGTTAGGGCGTAAGCCCTAATTCAAAAAGATTGTCATCCTGAGCGAAGTCGAAGGACCTCTAACTATTTCCTTTCAGCCAGTCATCGCGTCACCCACGGGTAGGGACGGCAGTCCCATGCCGTCCCATTATATTGATGGGACACGAAGGGACTCGTGTCCCTACCGCGCATCTAGGTAACCGTCGACCGCCGGGCGACGGTGCGGAAAAAATTTCCCCAAGCTGGTCAACTTTCCCGCAAGGCAGCCTCCGTAAGTTGTGCCAGCGCGAAATCCAACTCCGCTTCGTCGATGACGAATGGCGGCGTGAAGGAGAGCACATTCTGCTCAACGCCGCCGCTGAGAATAATGATCCCGCGCGCGAGCATCGCCTCGACCAGTCGCCCTGTCCGGGCCGGATCGGGCTGGCCGTTGGCATCAACGACTTCGATACCGCGCATGAGACCGAGACCGCGAGTCCAACCCCAATGCCGGGAGGTCTCCTGAAGTTTAAGCAGACCCGAATGTAAATGATGACCCAACGCCTCGACCCGTTCGCTCCACGGTTCGGCTTCGAGCAATTCGAGCGACTGTAAAGCCATGCGGCAACCAAGCGGATTGCCGAGAAAGGTGCTGGTATGGAGAGCTTCGCCGGTCGATTCGGGCCACGCGGCATCCATGATTTTTTCCCGGCCCACACACGCCGCAAGGGGAAATCCGCTGGTGAGCGCTTTCCCCAGGCAGATGAGATCAGGCTGCACGTTCCAATGATCGGAAGCGAAGCGATGTCCGGTGCGATAAAAGCCGGTATAAATTTCATCGAAAATGAGGAGCGCGCCAAATTGATCAGCGAGTTGACGCAGCAGTGGGAGAAACCAGCCGGGCGGCACCACTTCGCCACCACGTCCCTGCACCGGTTCGACCACGATTGCGCCGATGTCGCCTTTCGCGAGGAGAATTTCCGCCTGGCGAAGAAACGCGTTCATGCAATCGGGCAGGCAGGCGGAGGGTTCGCGGCCCGGCGCATGCCACGGACAATGCTGGCAAATGGGAAAAGGAAGGAAGGAGGCGAAATCGGCAAGTTGCGTCTTGAACGGATCGCGGAAGAGACTGCGCCCGGTGACGGTCAGTGCGCCGTAGCCGAGCCCGTGGTAACTGCCGTTGAAAGCGAGGACGCCGCGTCGTTGCGTCGCAAGCCACGCGGTCTTCAGCGCGGCCTCCACCGCTTCGCTGCCCGAATTGGTGAGGATGACCTTGCCAGGGCCAAGGTTCCAATTCTCGAACGTAAGTTGCGAAAGTCGTCGGCAGAGCGCAGCTTTTTCCGCGCTTGGATGGACATCGCCCATCGCGTGGTAAAGCCGCGCGGCCTGATCTTGCATCGCCTCGACAATCGGTTGCGGCGTGTAGCCGAGGCTCGCAACGCCGAAGCCGCTGGTCAGGTCGAGAAAGCGGTTGCCATCGACATCCCAGACGTTGGGGCCATGCGCGCGTTCCCAAAAAACAGGAAACCCCGGCGAAACATAGGTGATGTTCCGCGATTCATGCGCGCGCAGTTCCACCGCAAGCCCGCGCGAACGCGGGCCGGGAATCGACGTGACGAGTTCCGGAAGCATGCGTTAACAATGCCCCCGAAATCCCGAACTTGTCGAGGGATCAACCTATCCGCCATCAGTTCAGGCGGTAGCCGCCGATGTCCCTATCGGCGGAGCCTCCCTCCGTGGTAGCCGTCGCGCGCCGCGCGACGGTTCTCTTAATGTAGCGGCGGCCTATGACCGTCGCATTTTAAACTCCGTCATCCTTCGGTAGCTGCGGCAGGCAGTCGCGTGCCCCGCTCCATTCGCGACAGGAGCCATAGTAAAGATCAGGCGGTGCAGTACGGAGAACTCAGACTATTCGATATGCCGGTTTCCTTTTCCAAGATTACAGTCACTGCATTTTGTTTCTAAATTTTCTAAAGTTGTTTTTCCAGTCTTAGAAAAAGGGTCCTTATGATCCACATGCAATACAATCCCGATACATGTAGCCGGACTTCGCCCGCATCTTACACATTTAAAGTTATCCCTACTCAGCACTTTGTATCTCAAGGATAAATTTATTTCTCTTCTGTCTTCAGGCTTGATGGCTTGTTTTTCAGATGCCTCTTTTTTGAAAACCATTGTTTGAGTTTGATTTTCAATCATTTTTTCATGTGATAAATCTTCCAAAGGCTCAGCTTCATCATTGTTCATTCTCGCAACAAAAGCTTCGAGCGCCTTTCTCCATGAACCAAAACGATAACTATAGGCCCCTTTCGAGATTGTACCCGGATATTGTTCTATTTCTCGATGAAATGGTTGTCTTCCATGGTGTGTCCACACTTTGAGTAGATTTTCAAAATATTCTTCGTTGGAAAATCGATGGCACTTCAAATCTGCTGCTTTCATAAAACTCGTCCATGAACCAAAAAGACGGTCGGCTACAGCAAGACTCATTTTCGAATGCTGTCTAAACTCATCCTGCGTTACAGACTTTTTTCCTAACTGGTGTCCGATTTTCTGAATCTCCTCAATAAAATGTTCGTTTGTTGCTGTTGGGCTGCGTGTCATTTTGAATTCCGTTCCTTTTGCGCTTTTGTGTTCCAGGCCGGAAGCAACGAGTGCCTTATGCCAACTACAGAATCTCTTGCTAACAGTTACACCATTGATTTTTGAGACCTGATTAAAGTCGTCGTAGGATAGATATTTTTTATTAATCAGAGAATCCACTCTCTGGATTTCAGCGATAATTTCCTCGTTGGAACAGTCTCTCGCGAGTCTGTTTAACTCAAATTTCATGCCGGATTATAATTACAACCCCTTTATCAGGCAATCATCTCTTCCAGTGTTGCAACTCGTGACACGCCAGATGCAGCAGACCGACCTGTCCGCCGCGACAGGTAAGAATGAATCCGGTGGCTTTTGAGGATTCGTTTTTCTCCCCTTTCCCGGAATCCCCTAAGCTTGACGGAAGGACAGGAGAGGATACTTTCAAATGTATGGCTGCGGCTACTCTTACCCGTGCGCGTTCACTGGTTTTCCGTCTCGCTCCTGAAGATCAGGTCGAGCTTGCCAGTGCCATTGTCAGCCGGGTTTCCCAGCTTCCGACCAGTCGCCCCCGGAAGCGTTTAACCGCTGCGGTTGGTCGAAACGTCAATCATCTGGCCAAGGCGATTGGTTCCCCTCTCACGGGAAAAGACCTGGATGCGCGCCTGGAAAAGGCAATGAGCGGTAAAGAAAAAGGCATTCCTGCTGCTGTGGCCATCAAAGAAACCCGGAAACGTCTGGGTCTCTAAGGCTTGAGCTTTCGTCGCGCCCAATAGCGCACACGCCGGGCAGGATGAGCTATGGCCACAATCCACGTCACCCCATTCCGAACAGTATAGATGACCTTGAAGTGGTGCTTGGGAGTGGGGCCAAACTTGCGGTAGTCGGAATAACCTTCCAGCGGGTATCGGTTGGGATGATCCCGTATCTTTTCAAAAGCATCCTCAATTTCATCGACGAATTCTGCGACAACCTTGGTGGTGTATGGCCTGTGATGGAGGAAATCGGCCCAGCGATTAAACTCCATATTCGCCGCTTTGACCAAAATGGGTTCGGGATTGCTCATGAGCGTCGCTCCATTGTTAAGCTGCCAGCAAAAAGCATCTAAAAGAAAGCTTTAGATAGGGCTGCAAACTGAACTGATTCTTCGACAATCTCAGGACGCGTTACTTTACGGAATTGATGTGCTTTGCTTGCAGGCTCCATGCACGAATACCTGAAAATTTTAGGTGGTGTCATTCCGTTGTTTCTTCTCATGGCGGTGGGTGCCGTGGTGCGGCGACGACGGGTGCTCAACGAGGAGGCGGATCGAACGCTCCTCGATCTTTGCGTGCACCTGCTTTTGCCGTGCCTGATTTTGGATCACGTCATGGCCAACCAAGCCCTGCGCTACTGGGACAACTTGTTGTGGAGCCCCTTCCTCGGTTTTGCCTGCACCTCCGCGTGCGTCGGAATTGCGGCGCTCACGGCGCGGCTGGGACGATTCAAACATGTGGCGCAAGTCCGTACATTCGCGTTTACGACAGGGATTTTCAATTACGGTTATATCCCGGTTCCGCTGGTCGCCGTGCTTTACGGAGCGAACGCCCTTGGAGTCCTCTTCCTGTTCAATCTCGGCGTCGAGATCGCCTTTTGGACCGTGGGATTCACCACGCTGGAAGGGCGCACCATCTTGCACGATTGGCGGCGGGCGCTGACGACGCCGGTGCGCGCGATCCTGCTCGCGGTATCGATCAATCTCATCACCGCCTACTTCGGCCTGCGCCTCGATGACGCCACCCTCGATGCCGTGTCATGGGGTTGGCCCATAAAAATCATCACCAGCATGATTCATCTCGTCGGCCTCTGCTCGATCCCGCTCGCGCTGCTTTTGATCGGGGCGACGATGGCCGATTATTGGGGTGAATTTCGCACGACGCACGGCGCCAAGGTCATGTCCCTGGCGGTAGCGGTGCGCAATGTGATTTGTCCGCTCGGTTTTGTCCTCTTGGCCTGGTGCCTTCCTGTATCGCGGGAATTGCAAGAGACGTTGGTGGTGCAGGCGGCGATGCCTGCGGGCGTCTTCACGCTCCTGCTGGCGCGGCATCACGGCGGGGATGTCGCCGTGGCGTTACAGGTGATTTTTGCAACCTCGGCAGTCGCCATCATCACGCTGCCGCTCTGGATTCACTTCGGGATGCAGTTGATCGGTGTGAGATAAATTTAAAAACTGTCACCCCAAATAAGCCTTGATCGGAATATCGAGCGCGAGCGCGATCAGAATGAGTGGCAGATAAGCAATCGAGACCAGAAATAAACTGCGGGCGCGGGGACGATCCGGGCGCAACGCAAAGCGCAAAGCTGCGGCGATAAAACCGAGCGACAGCAGCGCGGCCACGACACCATAAAACAGACTCGAATGACCGATCCAGGCGGGTAGCAGGCTGACGGGCAGGAGGATCAATGCCGAAATCAGCGCGTGGATTCCGGTGCGTGCGCCCCGGGGATCGTTGACGGAGACCATGCGCAATCCGGCGGCTTCAAAATCTTCACGATAGAGCCACGCGATGGCGTAGAAGTGTGGCAATTGCCAAGCGGCAAGAATGGCAAAAAGCGTCCAACCCTCGACGCTGAAATAACCAAGTGCAGCCGTCGCGCCGATCAGCGGAGGCAGCGCGCCCGGAATCGTCCCGACGAGAGTATTCAGCGGAGTCCTGCGCTTGAGCGGCGTGTAAACCGCCACATAGATGAATAGCGTGAAGGCGGCCAGCAGTGTAGCCAGGCCATTGACAAACCAGGCGAGTTCCACCAGCCCGAGCGCGCCAAGCGCCAGGCCGACAAGAATCGTTTTGATCAACGGCAACCGATGGGTTACGAAGGGACGTTCTTCGGTGCGGTGCATGAGAGCGTCGGTATCGCGTTCGAGCGCCTGGTTAAGAATGGAGGAACAAATGGCGACGAGCGAAGTGCCGATCAGCGTGTGAATCAGTTTCGACCAATCGAAGACGCCGCGACTGGCCAGCCCGTAACCAGCAAGCGTGGTGAGCAACACCATCATGGTCAGCCGCGCCTTGGTCAGTTCCGAGAGATCGGTGGACAGGGAGCCTTCGTTCCGGATGGAAAGTGGCGCGGGCTCGACGGGAGTCGGCGCGTAGGTCGTGGCGGGGTTCACTCGGCACCTCTTGTGGCAAGTTCTCCCTGCGAATGCAAACGCCAACTGATGGCCGTGAGCAGTGTGCCCAAAACAAACGTCAAGGCCCCGACGGCAACATGCGTCGTCGCAACATCAGCCGCCTTGTTGGTCCAGATGGTGCAAGCCCCGAGGAGGAACTGGACGAAGACAAGCCCCACCCAGACTGCGCTCCAGCGTCGCAAAATCGGGGCGGTTCCGGGAGTAAGCCAGACGGCGGCGGTCGCGGCGAGAATCGCCACGGTAATAAGGATGGCCCCGACGCGATGCACCATCTGCATGTTGATATAGACGGCGGTGGTTGGAATCTCATTATGTGCGAGGCGTTCCCCGTTGTATTGATCCACCGATTCGGGATCAACCTTCGGCCAGACCTGACCATAAGCGAGGGGGAAGTCGTTGATGGAAAGCCCCGCATGTTCGTGACGCATCGTCGCGCCGATAATCAACTGGGCAAAGATGAGTGCACAGATGGCCAGCGTGCGCCCGGTCCAGTGACGGGGGGTGAGGGCGGGCCGCGCTTCGATCCACCAGCGCGAGGTGAAAAGCGCAATAAGCGCGACCGTGGCAAAGAGCGCCTGCGCGAGACAAGCGTGGAAAATGCCGATCTTGTCGTTCATCTCGATAACGCGCAGGGCACCGAGCAGTCCCTGAATGCTGACCATGACAGCCGCCGCAACTCCGAGCCATCGCAGCCAGGTGCGTTCCTGGAAAAAGAGCCACACGGTTAAAATGTATGTGAGAACGCCGACACCCGATCCAACGAGTCGATGCGAATGTTCCCAGAAAATGCCGCCGGTCATGTACTGCCATGGAAAATAAAACATGTTGTAGCCGTAACTGGTGGGCCAATCGGGCACCGACATGCCCGCGTTTTCACTCGTGACCACGCCACCTAGGCAAATCAGGAAGAGCACCGATCCGGCGCAAAAACTGGCAAAGCGGTAGAGCGGCCAGCGATAGCGTGATGGCGATGTTTCGGGAGGCAAAATAGGTTCAGATAAAGGAGCGTGCATACAGCGAACGGGCGAAGAGCCAATATCGGAACCCCGGGAGAGAGTGTCAAATTTAAGTTTTCTAAAATCTTCCGCTTGGCGATCCGATACCGGTGACGGAATCTAATCTTCAGCAGACATACCAAACTGACGACGAAAGTTGGCTTCAACCTCATTAAAAAATTCACTCTCTACTTCCTGGATAAAAGAATCGAAACGATTGGAACGAATCATGAATTTTTCGCAACGCTGAATGAAAAGAGACCTCAACTTAGCTGTATTATGATCCACAATGAGAGCATGTCTTTCGGCCTTTGATTTTGCTGTGGTGTATTGACGACGTAACTCGATATCTTCTGGATCAGGCAAAAATTCAGATGACGCAGGAGCATGATTGCAGCCCAAAAATAATAAGTGGGCTAATTGGAAAACATTCAATTCCTGCTTCAGGAAATTATATACCGTCTCAATTAGCCATTCATTGGGTATATCAAGCGTAAGTCCGTTGATGTGTAAAAACGCGAGACTCGACTGGGTGGCCGTACGTTTATTGCCATCGAAAAATGGATGATTTCGCGCAAGGGATGAAAGATAGCAGGCGGCAAGATCGAATATATCGGCATTTTCATCGTAGAAATACAACTGCTGTGGAGCGGCGATGGAAGACTCCAGCAATCCTTCATCCCGAATTCCAGGCATTCCACCAAACAGGCAGATCTGATCCACGTGAAAACCCAAGACGTCTTCCTTGGTAAGGAAGGAAGGCTCGCGCATGGCAACTACTTTGCCAGGGCTTTGAAAGTCTCCCGATATTTTTCCATCGCCCATTTTCCGGATGCTTTGGCTTCCTCACGGGTGGCAAATTGAATCGAGCGTTTCGCCGTCTCCGGCTTAAAGGCGCAATGAATGCCCGCCTTCTTTGCTTTAGGCTTGGCTGGGGTTTGAGCGGGCGTCTTCATTCAAATAAAATATCGTTTGGATCAGAAGTAAAGCAAGCTTCGATTGCCGAAAAGCGGCATCACAACTGCAAATTTCCGTCCAAATCATTTTGCATCCCGGCTTCGTCAAACTAAGCTGCACGGCATGAGCGCCCATCCCGTCCGCGAATTTATCACGCATCACTATCGTCATTTCAACTCCGCTGCGCTGGTCGATGCGGCAAAAGGTTATGAGGCCCATCTCGAAAAGGGCGGAAAAATGTTCGTCACGCTGGCCGGGGCCATGAGCACGGCGGAACTGGGACTTTCTCTCGCAGAGATGATCCGACAGGACAAGGTGCATGGCATCTGCTGCACCGGAGCGAATCTCGAGGAGGATGTGTTCAACCTTGTCGCGCACGATTACTACGAACGGGTGCCCAACTATCGCGACCTGACACCCGCCGATGAACAGGCGCTGGTCGAGCGCCACATGAATCGCGTGACCGATACGTGCATCCCGGAGATGGAGGCAATGCGCCGGATCGAAACCGCCGTGCTGGAGGAATGGGTGCGGGCGGACAAGGCGAACGAGCGCTATTTCCCGCATGAATTCATGTACAAGATTCTTGCCTCAGGCGTGCTGAAAAAAGATTACCAGATCGACCCGAAGAATTCGTGGCTGCTCGCGGCGATGGAAAAGAAGCTGCCGATGTTCGTGCCGGGCTGGGAAGATGCGACCTTGGGCAACATGTATGCCGGGCATTGTATTTCGGGGGATGTGAAGAAGGTGCATACGGTGCGCACGGGCATCGAATACATGATCGAATTGGCCGATTGGTACACGAAAATCAGCCTGAAAAGCTCCCTCGGCTTTTTCCAGATCGGCGGCGGCATCGCGGGTGATTTCCCCATCTGCGTGGTACCGATGCTGCATCAGGATTTACAGCGCACCAACGTCCCCTTATGGGGTTATTTCTGCCAGATCAGCGACTCAACAACGAGCTACGGCTCCTATTCCGGAGCTGTGCCGAACGAGAAAATCACCTGGGGCAAATTGGGTATCGATACTCCAAAATATATCATCGAATCGGACGCCTCCATCGTCGCGCCCCTGATATTTGCCTACCTCTTGAAGTGGTGAGAGAGTAGTCCTCGTGATCACGATCCGAATCTGTTCTTCCTTGCCGGATGCGCAGGTCATTCAATCGTATCTGGGTGGATCAGGGATCAAGGCATTTTTTCCCGATGAGTTTACGATTCAAAATTATTGGCTGTGGAGTAACGCCATCGGCGGCGTTCGTGTGCAGGTACCCGAAGAGGATGCAGATCGCGCCGCCGAAATTCTTTGCGAAAATCCTGACCATGCCAAAATCGAGACAGAGAAAACTTGCCCCAAATGCGGAGCACCGCTCAAAGAAACCTATGGATTGGGACTTCTCTTTAAAATTGCCCTGGCACTGCTGTTTTCGATACCCATGCGCTCTAAACCGACTTGGCATTGTCCGTCATGCGGTTGTGCTCCAGGGCCGTAAATAAGGTTGCTTAGGGCTTCGCTTAAAAAGCCCGTCATCCTGAGCTTGTCGAAGGATCAGCCTCCGAAAAATATCCACAGAACCCGATAATGTAAGACTTATTGGAAGCTGATCCTTCGACAAGCTCAGGATGACAGAAACTTTATATTCATTACCGTGCGCTGGATTTCCAGATCGGCACATCCTGTTTCATTCGGTCGATGAGTTGACTGGCGAAGGCGAAAGCCTCAGCGCGATGGGCACTGCGAACCCGGATGTGAAGCGAGGGTTGCCCAACGGGAACGGAACCGATTCGATGCATGATGGCGACGCTCTGAATCGAGTATGAAACACTCAACTCGGCGATAATTTTCTCGAATTGCCTGCGCGCCATTTCCTCATAGGCCTCATAATGCAGTGCATCGATTTCGCGCCCCTGTTCCTGACCGCGCACGATGCCGTAGAACTCGACTATCGCGCCTGTTGCCCCGTCTTCCGGAAACGGAGGAACGGCTGGCTTGAGCGCTTCCTGGCAAAGTGTGATGTGGACAGTCGGGTTTGACACGGTTTCCGCCATTAAACCTCTGTCACCCCAAGTTTGTCGAGGGAGCAGGATCAACATCCCCGCAACCTCGCGCTGGGCGGAAAGTAATTTTCCATTCGGACTGCAACTAATCCATGGATCAAAAGTTAATAAGGATGGCTGCAAGCATCGAGTGCCGCACCTGCAGCTTTTTCCATCTCTGCCACCCATTGATTTTCATCGACTCAAAAAAAACAAAAATGCAACAATTGCCCATGTATCGCTTCCTCCAACTGACTCTTCTCCTTACGACTGCGCTTTTGAGCACCGCCCGGGCCGACGATCCGGTTGTTCCTGTTACCGGCAAGCTTCCTTCCCAAACGGTGCTGGAAACCAACGGCCCCCTCAAGCTGGACTTGGTACTGACCAATGCGTCCGACAAGGAGCAGGTCAACGACATCGAATTCCTCATCCAGCAGGAGCCGGCCCTCTATACTCTTCCGGCCCCACTTCCGCTCTATGGTATCGACATTGCCTTGGGAAAAAAGAGTTGGGGTGTTGGTTCGGATGGTCACCCCCGCACCGAAAGCGATGACTATCATGCCAGGACAGGGGAAACCAGTTATGGCGCGATGACCGATGGCAAACCATGGACCAATTTTGGTGCCGACTACGGGAAAGATATACCGGAGGCCTTTGGCTTCATCGATCTTGGTCAGCCCTACCACATTGACCACATGATCTACGATCCGAGCGATTCCAACCTGACCAGAAAGGTCGATTTTTCCTTCAGCATGGACGGCAAGGATTACACTCCAGTGGACGCTCTCAAGGGCATCGTTCTCGATCATTACGCTCCGACTGAAATCAACATGCCCCAGCCTGTGGAGGCCCGCTTCGTCCGCATGCGCCTGAACAACGACGGCGGCGATAAGATGTCCTCTTACCGGTTCCCCCGCGATTTCCACGTTTATGGCGGAGAGACCGCCGACACCTGGAATTTTCCCAAGGTAGGCACTGAGCTACAAACCAACAAATTAACCCAAAAGGTTGCGGCCAAAGGAACTGCCACCGTCACCATCGGCGATGGCCGTCCCCTCAAGCCCGGTGCCTACCTGGTCGCGGTTCGAACCAAGACAGGCAACGTCACCCAGATACAGTACGGACATATTTTCGTTATGCCCACGTCATTCACCTCGTCCGACAAGCGCCAGGGCATGCACGTCAGCGATCCCACTTCCCTCAGCATGATCAAGCGTCTCGGCGACACCTCAGTCCATTACGAACTCAGCTGGCCCGAAATTTCAGCCACACCGGATACCTATGAGTTCAAGGTTCAGGACGACACCCTCAAATCCTTCCACGACGCTGGCCTCCCGGTCGTTTCTCCTCTCTATCATGTGCCCGAGTACCTTGCCCATGTGCCTGAATTCTTTGTTCAGCCGAATAACAAGGATTTCAGGACCAACTATGCCAGTCACGATCCCAACTTCACCCCGCTGTCCGATGCCGGTTACGGCAAGTTCGGCGATTTTGTCTTCCAGACCGTCGCTCGCTACGGCAGCAAGAAGCAGGACGGAAGCGCGCTTCTCACGACCGACAAACTTTCCGGCCTCGGCTACATCGACACGTTCGAAATGTGGGACGAACCCAACCTCAGGAACGACTTCGGCGGCAAGTGGAAAGGTGCCCTTCAAAACTACTACAAACTTCTCCGTATCGGTGCCGAGGCGGCGAAAAAAGCCGATCCTGACGCCAAGGTCGCCAACGGTGGCTTTTTTGGAATTGAAGTCCCGATGGTCGATTCTATGCGCACCTTCAAATACGACGACGGTAAATGCCCGCTCGATTTCATCGATGTTCTCAGCGTCCATTACTTTGCTCCCTTGGGCGATGTTGGTTCATCCAAGGGCATCGAGCCTGAATTCACCACCGTTTACGACCAGTCCCATCACCATGATGGATTTTTTTACGAGCGCACCTATGAGGATGACATCCGTTCCCTCGTCGCCTGGCGCGACAAAAACAAGCCCGGCCTACCCATCTGGCTCACCGCCGCCGGGTTCAGCCAGACGGTCGATGAAAATTTTCAGTCCCGTTGGCTGCCGCGCGGCGTCATGACTGCCCTGGCTGCGGGCATTGACCGCGTCTATCTTTATCGTGATGTAAGGGATCTGGGTATCCTCCGCAAAGACGGTTCTTACAAACCCGGCTGGTTCAGTTATGCGACGCTCTTGCGCCAACTCGACGGCGTCGATAAACACGCTCTCCGAATCCCCTCCGATGATGACAACGTCCGCATCTATCTCTGGAAAAAAGGCGATAAATCGATCATCACCGCCTGGACCGTCAAGGAAAAGAGCACCGGCAAACTCAATCTCACCCTCGGAAAATGCACCGTCACCGGCACCTTTGGTGACTCGGTCTCGGAAGACATCGGCTCCTCCTTTCAAATTAACGAATACCCGGTTTATATCAGCGATATCGGCGACGCGACCAGTCTTGCCACAGTGGAAACGCAAGGCAAAAACCTGGTGCAAAAAGAGCAGGAAAAGATCGATCATCTTTCCGGATTGCGTGCCTATCTCTACAGGCTTGGTCGTGGAGAGGAAGACCGCATTCTCGGGAATGACGCCGTCATCTCCATCGGCACGATCCGAAACTTTACCCTCGTCTCGGGCAAAGAATTATACGATGACACCAAGAGTTATGGTTTCTCAAAGGTCACCAACAACAATTCAGCCATCTTTCTTGAAAGCCCGCTCACCACGGATTCGGCCTCCATGGCC
>JABDGH010000047.1 GCA_013286145.1 Verrucomicrobiota bacterium | reverse complement strand
TGGAATGGCTCCGCCCCTGGAAAAAAGTTTGCATCTGGAAACCGCCTTTTGCGGAGTGGTTCGTGGGAGGGAAAATCAATGTCAGCGCGAACTGCCTGGATCGCCATTTGAAAGGATCGTTTCGCAACAAGGCGGCGATTATTTTCGAGGGAGAACGGGGTGAGGTCGTCACGCTGACCTATCTGCAGCTTCATCGTGAGGTTTGCCTCGTCGCCAACGTCCTGAAGAAGCACGGCGTGAAGGCGGGTGATCGCGTGATGATTTATCTACCGATGATTCCCGAGGCGATTATCACAATGCTGGCCTGCGCGCGCATTGGAGCGCCGCACAGCGTGGTTTTCAGCGGATTTAGCGCGGAGGCGCTCAAGGAACGGGCGAATGATTGTGGCGCGAAGGTGGTCGTTACCGCCGATGGCGGATTTCGTCGCGGGACGACCATCGCCTTGAAGCGAAACGTCGATGAGGCATTGCTGGGCGCGCCCAAGGTGAAGACCGTGCTGGTTGTGCAACGGACGAGGCAGGACGTGACGATGCTTTCCGGGCGCGATTACTGGCTGCATGAGGAAGTCCAGCAGGTAAGTTCGGTTTGCAAGCCTGAACCGCTCGACAGCGAACATCCTCTTTTCATTCTCTACACCAGCGGAAGCACGGGAAAACCGAAAGGCATTCTCCACACCACGGCTGGTTATCTTCTGGGTTGCCACCTGACGACCAAGTACATTTTCGATTTGAAGCCGGAGGATGTCTATTTTTGCACGGCGGATGTGGGATGGGTGACGGGTCACAGCTACGTGGCTTACGGCGTTCTTTCCAATGGCGGCACGAGCCTGATTTACGAGGGTGCGCCGAATTATCCCGAGCCGGATCGCTTCTGGCGGATTATTAACCGGCACAAGGTGAATATTTTTTACACCGCGCCGACGGCGATTCGTTCCTTCATTAAATGGGGCGATGATTGGCTCGCGCCTCACGATCTCTCCTCGCTGCGCCTGCTGGGAAGCGTGGGGGAACCGATCAATCCTGAGGCATGGATGTGGTATCACGACAAGGTCGGCGGCAAGCGTTGCCCGATCGTGGATACCTGGTGGCAGACGGAAACGGGCGCGCACATGATCACGCCTTTTCCAGGAGCGACGCCACTCAAGCCCGGTTCAGCTACTCTCCCGTTTTTCGGAATCGATGCAGCGGTGGTCGATGATAACGGCAAGGAAGTGCCGCCGAATGTAGGGGGGAAACTGGTCATCCGTCGCCCATGGCCTTCGATGCTTCGGTCGATTTATGGCGATGCCACGCGCTATCGCAAAACCTACTGGAGCGAGATCAAGGGCTGCTATTTCGCCGGAGACGGTGCGCGCCGCGACAAGGACGGTTATTTCTGGATCGTGGGTCGGATCGATGACGTGCTGAACGTGGCGGGGCATCGGCTCGGTACCTCCGAAGTCGAGAGCGCTCTCGTCAGCCACGTCGATGTTGCCGAGGCCGCAGTGGTGGGACGTCCCGATGACCTGAAAGGACAGGCCATTGTCGCCTTCATCACCCTCAAAAATAGCGTGCAGCCGGGTCCCGGATTGAAGGATGCCTTGCGAGCGCATGTGGCGAAGGAGATCGGTCCCATTGCCAAGCCGGATGATATTCGCTTTATCGATGCGCTGCCAAAAACGCGAAGCGGTAAAATCATGCGCCGCCTGTTAAAAGAAGCCGCCGCCTCACCCACTGGCGAGATTACGGGTGATGTCACCACGCTCGAAGACTTGAGCGTCTTGGCGAAGCTTAAGCACGTGGAGGAATAATTTTTGAATGTAGCGGCGGTCTATGACCGTCGCATTTTTTTAAATTCAGCCATCCTGAGCTTGTCGAAGGATGACGGTTTTCAAAATAATCTCTGGTTAGACGGAAACGCCCGCGAGTTCCGTCGCCTGATCAACTACCGTCGGCAAGGTGATGTAAGCAAGAACGGATTCATCGGGCAACTCAAACACCGCAATTTCGGCCCTATTTTTATTCTGTTTTTCGCATCGTCTGCCACTCATTTCATCGTCATCAAAATGTCGTAAATGACTTTTTCACGTAATAACTGGAAGAATGTGGATGCATTCGACGTCAATTCTTTTAGAAAAGAAAATTTCAAATTTTTGTGACCATTTCTCTTGCCGCTCCATCATCACGTGATTAGCTTGACCTTCCCGTCGTAGAAAAATTTGCGTCGATTCAAAATGGAAACTTCTTTTTTATTCCCGCTTCTCGACCCTCGGGGAATAACTCGAAACGGATGTCGTATCCTTTTGTTTGAGTCGCTGTTTTTGAAATTCAAGCGCAACGGCGTAACACATTCTTTATAAAAGACTTATGTGTATAACAGCTTTTGTTTTCCCTCGTGCTCTCCTCTCAACCCTCTCACCTTTCTAATCTGAATAACTTGTGAATAACTTGGTTCCAACTGTGGATTTGCCTCAAACTTGGGCATCGATATGCCTTGAATTACAACAAGTTGTCTCGGCTGATGCCGTGGCTCGTTGGTTCCGTCCTTTGCGCGCGCAGCTTTACGTTAATCAGACGTTGACTCTGAGTTCCGATAACAGCATTTACCAGTATTGGATCGAAGAAAATTATCTCCAGCAACTGACGGCGGCGGCTTCGCGCGTATTGGGAGAAACGGTATCGATTGTTTTTCATTCGCCCGAAAGCGCTCCTGCTACGCCATCGGGTGGGATGCCTCCCAAAGTCGAACCCATCCGCGTGAAAAAAGAGCACATCTCCAGGAATGCTTCAGGTGATTCGCGGGGTTGCCTCAATCCGCGCAGCACTTTTGAATCTTTTGTCGTCGGCATGAACAACCAGTTCGCCCATGCCGCCGCGCGCGCGGTGGCTGAGGGACCAGCTCGCACCTACAATCCGCTTTTCCTGCATGGCAACGTCGGTTTGGGCAAAACGCATCTCATGCAGGCAGTCGGCCATCTCATCCAGCAAAATAAGAAGCACCTGAAAGTCTTCTACGTCACCTCCGAGCAATTCACCAACGACTACATCAGCGCCATCCAACACGGTGAACTGGCCAAATTCCGCCGCAGTTACCGGCAGGTCGATGTTCTCCTCATCGACGATATTCAATTCCTGGCGGGCAAGGATCGTTCTCAGGAAGAATTTTTCCACACCTTCAACACCCTTTTCGACGGCAGCAAACAGATTGTTCTCACCAGCGACTCCCCGCCCACTGAAATCGCCAATCTCGAAAAACGCCTCACCTCCCGGTTTGAATGGGGCCTCACTGCCGAGCTGCAGCCACCCGATGCTGAAACTCGCCTGGCCATCCTGCGCCACAAGATGAAGGCCATGCCGGAAAAACTCAGCGATCCCGTCCTGAACTTCATCGCCGAGAGGGTCAAGACCAACGTGCGCCGGCTCGAGGGCGCGCTCAATCGCGTGGCGGCCTTTGCGTCGCTGCACGGCAAGGCCATTGCCGTTCCGCAGGTGGAAGTGCTCCTGCGCGATCTGCTCCAGCAGGAGGGTCAGCAGACCGTCAGCATTGATCTTATCCAGCGCCGTGTCGCCGAGACCTACGATTTGCGCCTGGCCGATATGACCAGCAAGCGCCGCCCCGCCAATATCGCTCTCCCGCGCATGGTCGCAATGTACCTGAGCCGTCGTCTCACCACCGCCTCGCTCAACGAGATTGGTGATGCTTTCGGGGGTCGCGATCACGGTACGGTTCTCCACGCCAACCGGACTATTGACGAAAAGATGAAAAGCGACGAAAAGCTCCGGCGCATTGTCAATTACCTCGCGGAAAAGCTCGTCGCCACCTCGGGACAATAATTCATCACGGTTGCCAGCTTACCGCTGCACCGATTACATGAAAGGTGCCAATGGCACGAAAGTGGAAAGCGGATGAAAACTTTCCTGGCCAGGTGTGGCAACAGCCATTGGTATTCGTTCCGTCCAACCGACGAGAAAACGGCAAAGGGCTGTTTTATCTGGCAAATGAGCCTGTTCTCCTGACCGGGAAATGATTTCAAAACCGGAACCGTAGGCGGTTCCGTTTAATACGCAGGCATCCGTCAGGCATTCTTCCATCTGTTGACGTCCCTTGGCCCTGACATCCTCCACGGTTCCCTCAAGTTCGTATTTCCACCCGATAAGAATGCTGGCAGGAAAAAGGCGGCGCAGGGAGGCGATCAGCTTGGGCGCGGGTTCAAGCGTAACTTTCAAGGCACCTTCGCGACTGGAAATTTTGCCGCTTTGGATCGGTTGACCCTGTTCATTTAAAATTTCCCCGACGCGGAAATCGCACAGGGCCGCTGCATGGAAGACGACTTGCACTTCCGTTCGTCCTGGAAGCTGGGTCAAGCCTGCTTCGAGATCCTCATTCGTGGTGAACGGGATGACATTCACGCCCCAGAGCGGAGAGGAGAAAGTCGAGGCGGTTCCGCGAAAACAAGTCACGGCATGACCGGCCTGCGCAAAACTCTCCGTCAGGAGGGTGCCAAGTTCGCCCGTGGAAAAGTTGGTCAAGCGACGCACCTTGTCGAGCGGCTCGTAACTGGGTCCCGAGGTGATGACGATTTTCATGTGTTTATCCATTCCAGACCATTTATCAGCAAGCCCCATCATTCATCCGCTGACAACCCAATATTACCCATCCTCCGATTTTCGGATAGTCTGTTTCTTTGGCCAAGAGCTTGCTGAAAAAAGGAGTGTCTCTTGCGGAGAGTCGCGGTAAGCTCAACTTTTAATGAGCACCGCCTGGACGCGCAAAGACCTTCTCACCATCCGGGAATTGGATCGGGCCGACATTCAATTGATCCTCGACACCGGGCGTACTTTCAAAAATTCATCGGCCAATTCCGGTAAAAAATCGACCTCGCTGGAAGGCCGCACCGTGGTGAATCTCTTTGTCGAACCGAGTACGCGCACACGAACTTCCTTTGAACTGGCCGCCACGCGCCTCGGCGCTGATGTCGTCTCCATCGACAGCGAGTCGAGTTCCTTCCGCAAAGGAGAAACGCTCAAGGATACCGGCCAGGTGCTTCAGGCGATGAATGCCGATTTTGTCATCCTGCGCCATTCCGCCGCCGGAGCGCCGCAATTCCTGGCGGAGCGGCTCAAGGCCCATATTCTAAATGCTGGTGATGGCGCGCATGAGCATCCAACCCAGGCACTGCTCGACGTTTTTACCATGCGTGAACGGCTCGGTGAAAAATGCGCCTGGAAAGACCTGCACGTCGTGATTTGTGGCGATATTCTCTTCAGCCGCGTCGCGCGCTCCAATGTCTGGGCATTGACCAAGCTCGGCGCGCGCGTGACGCTCGTCGGGCCGACGACGCTCGTGCCGGAAATTTTTTCAGAACTGGGCGTGAAGATCACGCACGATCTCGATTCTGTTCTACCCGATGCCGATGTCATCATGCTTCTGCGTATCCAGCACGAACGGCAACGTCGCAGTTTCTTTCCCTCAGTGGGCGAATACGTCTCGCTCTTCGGCCTCAACATGACCCGCTTTAAAAAGTGCAAACCCGGCGTGCTGATTATGCACCCCGGCCCGGTCAATCGCGGCATCGAAATCGCCAGCGAACTCGCTGATGGCCCGAACTCGACCATCCTCGATCAGGTGCAAAACGGCCTCGCCATCCGCATGGCCGTGCTGCATTTGCTGGGTGGCAGTTAATAGTTATTCGTCCGTCATCCTGAGCTTGTCGAAGGATCAGCTTCCAGAAAATGTACGCTTACTCTACAAACGTAGGCTTACCGGGGGCTGATCCTTCGACTAGCTCAGGATGACAGAACTTACTACCGCTTAAGACGGCAGCGGAAAGCGCGCGGTGATTTCGCGGACGTGATCGCGGATCGCACTGATCTTATCCGGGTTGGCGCGATTCTCAACGGCCTCCTCGATCAGATTGGCGATGTCGAACATCTCGTCCTCCTTCATCCCGCGAGTGGTGACAGCGGGGGTTCCGAGACGGATGCCGCCTGCCTTGAAGGGACTTTGCGTATCGAATGGAATCGCATTCTTGTTTACGGTGATACCAGCCTGATCGAGCAACTCCTGCACTTCTTTGCCCGTGACATTCCTGGGCTGAAGATCAACAAGCATGAGATGATTTTCCGTCGTGCCTGAAACAATGCGGAAGCCGTTCTTTTTCATGCCTTCGCAAAGCGCTTTCGCATTGCGAACAACCTGCTGCTGGTAAGTCTTAAATTCCGGCCTGAGCGCCTCGCCCAGAGCAACCGCCTTGGCGGCGATAACATGCATGAGTGGGCCACCCTGCACGCCGGGGAATACCTGCGAATCAATTTCCTTGGCGAACTTCTCCCGGCAAAGAATCAAGCCACCTCGCGGACCCCGCAAAGTCTTGTGTGTCGTCGTCGTAACGAAATCGGCATACGGCACCGGCGACGGATGCACGCCCGCCGCGACGAGCCCCGCGATGTGCGCCATGTCGATAAAAAGATAGGCACCGATTTGATCGGCAATCCGCCGCAGACGTGGAAAATCAATGATTCGCGAATAGGCCGAAGCTCCGGCGGTGATCATCTTGGGACGATGTTCCTTCGCCTGGACTTCGAGCGCATCGTAATCGATGGTCTCGGTTTCCTTGCTGACGCCGTAGTGGACGACGCGATAAAAGCGACCTGAGAAATTCATTTTATGACCGTGCGTCAGGTGACCGCCGTGGGAAAGATCCATGGTCAGGATTAGGTCGCCGGGCTGGAGCATGGCAAAATAGACAGCGGCATTCGCCTGCGAACCGGAATGGGGCTGCACATTGGCGTGATCGGCTCCAAAAAGTTGCTTGGCCCGTTCCAAGGCCAGTTCTTCGACAACATCGACATTCTCACAACCGCCATACCAGCGCTTGCCCGGATAACCTTCCGCATACTTGTTGGTCAGGCAGGAACCCTGCGCTTCCATCACGGCGCGGCTGGTGAAATTTTCCGACGCAATCAATTCGATGTTGTCGTGCTGGCGGGCGTATTCGTTTTGAATCGCCGCGAAAATCGACGGATCGGCCTCGGCTAGACTTGGCTTGTTGACGACAGAGGGAGTGGGGGTGGAGGAGGACGGTTTTGATTCCATGGGAGGTTGCATTTGGTTATCGAGATTCTCACCGATATAGGCGGTGTTGATCCAGGCATCGAGGATTTCCTTGAGACGTTTCCCGCGGATTTCCAGCGAAGCGAGACATAGGAGATTGGCATCATGTTGCTCGCGGCTCAAGCGCGCCATTTCAACATTATGCACCAGCGCGGCACGGATGCCGGGAATACGATTCGCGGCCATGCTCAGGCCAAGACCCGTGCGGTCGATGACGATGCCACTGTCGGCCTGTCCCTGCGCAACCGCCGTGGCCACACGCACCGCAATTTCCTCCGTGGTGCAACCACCCAAGTCCTCGAACGGATAGCCGTTCTGGCCCAGCCAGGAGCGCACCTGCTCCTTTAATTCGGTGCCTTCGCTATCGGAGGCAATGGCTATTTTCTTCATCGCGGTCACGCGGGTCTCATCGTGGGTCGAGCGCAAAACCAAATCGAGAAGACGCGGCAATGCCTCCCGGATCTGGTCGCGGCATTCGCGGTATGTTTCACACGACTGGCCAATGGGATCAGAAACTTCACGCTCCATCACGGCCAGGTCGGTCTCAAACTCCCGCAAGAGAAAGGTTTTTTCCGCCGAGGATGGAAAAAGCAACAACATCGAATCGAGATGACCGTAGGTCATCACAAAAATAAAATCGGCCCTACGCACCAACTCCGCCATGAGCGGTTTGCTCCGGATGTTGTGAATATCCAGACCGAGTTCATCCATGACGTCGATGGCATAGGCACTGGGCGGTTGTCCCCCAACCGCACCGATGCCAGCAGAGGTGACTTCTATATCGCGTCGCCCCCGGATCAAATCGGCAAAGAGTCCCTGCGCCATCGGGCTGCGACAGATATTGCCAGTACAAACAAAAAGGACGTTTCTCATGCGAAATGGGGGCGACAAGATAGAACCTAACTCAAAACTCCATGCGAGCTTTTTTTATTGAATTGAAGAAGAAGATTCCGGGGGAGCGACCGACCCGAGAGGCGATCCCGTCCATCTTTGGGCCAATTGAATCGCCTTGAGGCTGTCGAGCGCATTGATCAAGGCGATGTCCTGGATGGCGGGTTTGGTAACAACGGACGCATCCGGCTTTTTTTCGCGTGAAGCTAGATAATCATCCCATTCGGGATTTTTTCCCTGAACGAGGGTGGCTTCGCTCAACCTGCGCCGTTCCGCAGCTTCATGGGTCACATCCAGAATCCTGTTTTGTTCAATCAGCGCCAAGGCGCTTTTCTCGGTCTGCTCATTGATCGTTAATCCGATATCGGGATTGACCGGATGCCCCCAAAGCTGGCTGCCATCCGGCAGAAAAACCTGCGCGGTGATAAATCTCAATAACTGGCCGGAGGGAAGTTTTTGCTCTCCGAAAATAGCAGCCCTCCCTTTCGTCGCCTGGCCAATAACCAACGCACCCCGCATCTTCAACGATGCCGCAAGAGCTTCCGCCGCGCCAACGGTTTGATTATCTATGAGCAAAACGATGGGTTGGTGAAACGGTGATTCGTTATGTTTGATGGTATAGGCATGATCGCCGCCGGAAGCATTCCTGGCTGTAAAAAGGGTCGTTCCATCCGGGGTAAAAAAATTCGCGACCTGCACTGCCCCGGCGTAGTCATCCGGCGCGACATTACTCCGAAGATCGAGAACGATTCCCCTGGCACCCTGACCGTTCCACTGATCAAGTTCCATCGTCAGGTCAGACCAGCTTTTTTTCGGGGTGAAGGAAGCCAGCCGCCAATAGACAATGTTGCCTGGCAAAAAAGCCGTCAGGATTGAAACGGACGCAGAATTGCTCTCCGGTACGCAAAGTGAGATCGCTCCATTTGACCCGGCAATCAAGTCGGCAAGATGTCCCCCCTCCTTGACAGAAAGTTTTTGGGCATCGAGATAGCTCGTCTGCAGGATGGGAAGCGCCTCCGCCAGCAGATCGGGTGAACTCGCCGTCGCAGGATCGGCCCTGAGGACTGATCCGGCAAAAAGCAACAGGCCACAAAGAAGACCTGTTGATTTCAAAACGCGGTTCATAAAATTACTGGGTGGGTTCCAAGGTGAGTCGAGCGGCAATATCGCGCCGAAACTGGTTTCCCGCAAAGTGGATTTTTGCCACGCGCTGATAGGCCCTGTCCCGGGCCGTGGCGAGATCGGAAGCCCAGGCGGTTACGCTCAAGACCCGCCCTCCTTGAACCACCACCCGTTTGCCTTCCTGTTTGGTTCCACCGTGGAAAACGCAAGTGCCTGCCAATTCGAGATCGAGACCCTCAATCGGCGTGCCCGTTTCCGGTGTGCCGGGATAGCCCGCCGCCGCCACGACAATCGTCACCGCATGATTGGAATTCAATCGCATTTTAAGCTGGCCAAGACGTTGTTCGCGAATCGCCTGAAAAATCTCGATCAGCGGCGTGTCGATCAGCGGCAGCAGCACTTGGGTTTCGGGATCGCCGCCCCACACATTGAATTCCAGGATGCGCGGGCCTTCCTTTGTCCAAATCAAACCGATGTAGAGAATGCCGCGGAAATCGATGCCTTCCTTGCGCAGCGCTTCCAGTACGGGCTTCACCACATCGCTGGAAATCTGCGCCTGGAGTTGCTCCGTGGCAAAAGGTGCCGGGGCGTAAGCTCCCATGCCGCCAGTGTTCAGGCCCGTATCTTCTTCCCCGAGCCGCTTGTGATCCTGCGCAATGGGCAAAATAACGTGGGAAATTCCATCCGTCAGCACATGAACCGACATCTCGCGGCCGGGTAAAAATTCCTCGATCAGCAAAGCGCGCCCCGCTTCCCCAAAGATACGTTGATCCATGATGCGGTCGATGGTCTGCGACGCTTCCATCGGATTCTCAGCGATAATGACACCCTTGCCTGCGGCCAATCCGTCCGCTTTCAAAACTTGGGGGTATTTGCCGTGTTTTTGGCTGTAGGCATAAGCCGAAAGCGAATCGGTAAAACCAGCGCCGGGAGCGGTGGGTAGAGCATATTTCAGGAGAAAATTCTTGGTGAAAACCTTGCTCCCTTCCAATCGAGCCGCCGCGCCATTTGGACCAAAAATCGGCAGACCCGCCTTCTCAAAACGATCCACCACGCCCGCGCAAAGAGGGGCTTCCGGGCCAACGATGGTCAGGTCCGGCTTTTCTTTCGTGGCCCACGCAATGAGACCGTCCAAATCGACAGCCTGAATGGGAAGATTCGTGCCGAGTTGCCCCGTTCCAGCATTGCCGGGTGCGGTAAAAAGCTGAATTTTGGGGTCATCCTTGCACAAGCGCCAAGCCAGGGCATGTTCGCGTCCGCCAGAACCGATAAGAAGAATTTTCATGGAGACTTCAAAACGTACACCGTGGGTTCTGCCGGAAGCGAACCGCGCGTGATCACCATTTCATCGGTACCGATTTTGCTGACGGGAAACTTGTTTTCCTTCAGGTAGTCTTCCAGCGAACGTAGCGGCAAATCACCCGACTTTTCGGTTTTATAATTAATGGGAATGATTATGCGGGCACCCAAGTCGCGTATAATTTGGTTAAAATCACTGACAGAAAGAGTCATTAATCCCACAGGTAAAAAGACGACATCGGCGTGTCCAAATTGCTGCTTTTCTTCCCCTAAAAGCGGTCGATTAATCTGCCCGATATAACAAAAGCTCACGCCGTCAAAGTTCAACGTGAAAGCCGTGGTGGCCCCGCCATGCCCGGAGGAATCTTTTTGCAAAGACACGCCGTGGAAGGGTATGCCGTTGGCCCGATTCAGTCCCACCGCCGTTACGCTGCGAAAAATCTGCGGGCTGCCAAAAAATTGATCGGACGCCGCATGATCCTCCGCTTCGTGACTGATGAGAACAAAATCGGCCGTCATGTGAGTGGGAAATTTATAATGCACCACGTTCGGACCAAAAGGATCGATGGCCGCCCTGACCCCGACCGAGGAAGTCAGATAGACGAATCCATGCCCGTACCAATGGACGTTGACCCCGCCGGGAACAGCCAAGGGCATCGCGCCAGGAGCGGGTGCCGCATTGGCAAGATTGGCCGAATCAAGCGGTAATGCCCGTGGCGGGACATTCGTCGCCGATGGAGACTCTGCAACTGCCTGAGCCAGACCGAAAAGAATAAACAACAGGACGGATTGAAGACGCACCCGAAAAACTTAGCAGATCAAGCGGTTAGAACCACCTCAAAATAGTGCCTCCATATTAAGACGTCGCTCGTGCCTGTCCCCTTTTTCTCTGTGTCCCTTTTTGTCGCGGCATTGGCAACGCGATGTGCTGAAACTACGGGAGGGGCATGGGGATGTTCCGTTACAGGGTGGTATGAAGTGGTATGGCGAGGCGGTCGTTGAACGGGTCGCGGGCGATTGGGGTTTGTTGGCGGTGATGGAGCGAGGTGAGTCGCGGAACACCCGGCGGAGGTGTGGCCGGTTGGGTTTCGTTGGTTTTGGAAGAAGAATGAGAAGGGAGGGAGTTCATGAGGCCACGATTATACATCAGCCCGAATGAAACGTGGTAGTCTTAGACCTCTTAAATGGCTTATCTGGCCCAAAATTATAAGCCTTTTAGGCCAGATAAGAAAATGGGGAGGAATTCAGCCGGGAAAGCGCGAGAAAAAAGGGACAGATACGCAGCAGTCTTGAATTTCCACGAGGGTCTGTAATCCTCATCTCCGTGCCCCCTTGTTTTTCACCCCGGTTGATGCAACCCATGAAAAAGTTAGGCTTCACGATTCTTGCTTTTCTGATGTTTTTGGGTGGAGTGTCTAGAATAGAAGCCGCCGACGTTTCAAATCTAGACTCCATTGTTAAAGCAATTGCAGCGTCTTCGAGTATAAGGTTTATCGGCCTTGAAATGAATCCACTTGATCATGCGTGGGTGTCGTATTCACCCGAGCTTCAGATGGCAATTTCAAAGGGGAATCTTGCACAAACGATTCAAATTCTTTCTGCTCACTCGAATTATGAGTATCAACTAGGGAAGGATTATTTGCTTATCTACCCGAAGGATGATCCAAAAAAACATGATAGCCCCTTATGCATGCGTCTTCTTTCGTACCCCGGCGCTAGTGGCGTCCAAGCGGGGGATTATCTTCACGAATTAAAGACTGATCAACTGGGAGCTACCGTTTACTTTGGCAAGCCAGGGATCCCTGACTACGATTTAAAATATGGAACTATAGCCATGCAGTCTGGGAAAGGAGCATGCCATGAAGTTCTTAATAATGTTGCAGGCCAGATAGATGCGAGCCTGTGGATAATACGACACGGCGTCAAATGTATTCCAGGAACATACCAACCGATCCTTCCTGCGCACCTTAATGTTGGAGAAGTAAGCTTTTATCATCCTCCCCTCACTCATTGATTCTTAGTACGGAATTGATTTGAAAGGGAGAGAAAAGAAAGGGAGAAAAAGGGACGGGCACAACCAACGCCATCTCCCAGCGGGATCGCCGCTGGCGATTTCATGCTACCCTGAAAGGGTGGCAAACCTTTAGCCCAGGGTTGGAGCGAAGCTCCTACCCTGTGGTACACGATCAAATGGCCTCAACCCTGTAAGGGTTGAATCAAAGCGTTTGGGTTGGGATCGCTTCAACCCTTACAGGGTTGGAGTTTCCATGCGTCTTTCCCAGGGTAGCGGCTACGCCGCAACCCTGGAGGGAATGGAAAGGGGACAGGAATGGAAAGGGGACAGGCACAATTAACGACTCAACGAACCCAAAAAGTTTTTTCAGTGTTGAAAATAGAGCGGCGGCTGGAAGTGCTCACCGAGGAATAGACGAAAGAGCTGTACGACGGCAAAGTGAAGAATCCTCCGCATCTTCGTTTTCACAATTCAACGAGATGTCGCGAAGACATTCGCCAGTTACAGCGAATAATCTGAATCGCGTGATTTCACGCTCCTGCTTCGTACGCGAGCAGGAACGTGAAGCGCTTTATTTTAGGAGAGGGGGTAAGGCTTCTAGGCCTCTCCGACCCACTCTCCAAGGCGAAGGAATTCGCGTATCTTCCGGCGCTCGTAGCGGCTCTGCTGCACCTTGGAGGCGCGCTGATCCGGGAGACGGAAGGGGTGTTTATTTGTTCGAACCAAGTCGACCAACATGTCGGCTGTTTTCATCAGGACTGATTTCCTTTCTGGTTTCTGTTCGAGCTTTCACCAAGCCTAAAGGATGCCAACTTTGCAACGGAAATGGGACATCCTCATGTCGCGAACCGGAATGCGTCATGTAATTTTGTCGGCAAGCCACCGATTTTACGGTGGTTGCGGCTTGAAGCGTGCTTGATCCACGCCATATTGGTAGCACTCACAAATTTATGCCGCTTCACACGCTTTTCAACTCCCTCCGTTCCACATCAACGCAGTCTGGTCAAAAAGTTACATATTATTCCCTGCCTGCGTTGGAAGAAGCGGGTGTGGGAAACATCTCCAAACTACCGGTCAGCATCCGCATCGTCCTCGAGGCTGTTTTGCGTAATTTCGATGGGAAACGAGTCAGCGAAAATGACGTCCGCACCCTGGCCAATTGGAATGCCAAGGCACCCGCTTCCGAGGAGATTCCCTTCGTTGTTGCACGCATCGTCCTTCAAGACTTTACTGGCGTTCCGCTCCTGGTCGATCTGGCTGCGATGCGTCATGCCGTGGAAAAGTTGAAGAAAAATCCGAAGCTCATCGAGCCGCTCGTGCCGGTCGATCTCGTGGTCGATCACTCGGTGCAGGTCGATGTCGCGGGCGTTCCGACGGCGATGCAGCAAAATCTCGAGTTTGAGTTTATCCGCAACCGCGAACGCTACGAGTTTCTCAAGTGGGGACAGCAGGCTTTCGAGACTTTCAAGGTGGTGCCACCGGGCATCGGTATCGTTCACCAGGTCAATTTGGAATATCTCGCCAAGGGCGTTCTCTCCACCACCCAGGATGGTGAGACGATTTATTATCCCGATACGCTCGTAGGCACCGACTCGCACACGACGATGATCAACGGCCTCGGCATCGTGGGTTGGGGCGTGGGCGGCATTGAGGCGGAGGCGGGAATGCTCGGCCAGCCGGTCTATTTCCTCACGCCGGAAGTTGTTGGTGTGCATATGACCGGCACTCTGCGCGAAGGCGTCACCGCGACCGACCTTGCGCTTCACGTCACCGAAATGCTCCGCAAAGCCAAGGTGGTCGGCAAGTTCGTCGAGTTTTACGGGCCCGGTGCGGCTTCTCTGCCATTGCCCGATCGCGCGACCATCGCGAACATGGCCCCCGAGTATGGTGCGACGATGGGCTACTTCCCGGTCGATGCCGAATCGGTCAATTATCTCAAGTCCACAGGGCGCACGAAAGAACAGGTCGAGGCTTTTGAAAGCTATTTCAAGGCGCAGAAACTTTTCGGTATGCCGACCAAGGCTGACGGTATCGTTTACAGCTCTGATCTCGAATTGAACCTCGCCGATGTCCAGCCGAGCGTGGCCGGGCCGAAACGTCCGCAGGATCGCATCGCGCTGCCCGAATTGAAGGCGAAATTTCTCGGCGCTCTCGATAAGCCGGTGACCGAAAATGGATTCGGCAAGAAAGGCGCTGAGGGCGCGCATGCCAATGTCACGCTGAACGGCATCCATCCCGCCACCGATGTTCAAATCAACCATGGCAGTGTGCTCATTGCGGCGATCACGAGCTGCACGAACACGAGCAACCCCTCGGTCATGCTGGCGGCGGGTTTGCTCGCCAAAAAAGCGGTCGAGCGCGGCTTGACCGTGAATCGGGCAGTGAAGACATCGCTTGCACCCGGTTCCAGGGTCGTGACCGATTACCTCTCCACCACTGGCCTGCAACCCTACCTCGACAAGCTGGGTTTCCAGATTGTCGGTTACGGTTGCACGACATGCATCGGCAACTCGGGTCCGCTCAACCCGATCATCGACGAAGCGATCACGAAGAGTGATCTCGTGGCGGCGAGCGTTCTTTCGGGTAATCGTAATTTCGAGGCGCGGGTGCATCCGAGCATCAAGGCGAACTTCCTGATGTCGCCGCCATTGGTTGTTGCCTTCGCATTGGCGGGCAAGGTCGATATTGATCTCGTCCACGAACCACTTGGCACGGACAAGGAAGGCAAGCCGGTTTATCTCAAGGAAATCTGGCCCACGCTCCAGGAAATCAAAACCGAAATGCAGGGCGCGTTGAAGCCCGAGATTTTCCGCAAGCTTTACAGTAATTTCGCCGAGCAGAATCCGGCCTGGAATAACATCCCCGGATCGACTGGCGAAACATACTCGTGGAACGAGTCGAGCACCTACATTCAGGAGCCGCCTTTCTTCGATAATTTTTCGCTCGAACCGGGGCATATCACCGAGATTCTCGATGCGCGGCCGCTAGGCATCTTTGGTGATTCGGTCACGACCGATCACATTTCACCCGCTGGCAGCTTCAAAAAAAATTCACCCGCCGGTGTCTATCTGCTCGAACAAGGGGTGAAGCCGGAGGAATTCAATAGCTACGGCGCGCGCCGTGGCAATGACCGCGTGAT
>JABDGH010000046.1:141-15649 GCA_013286145.1 Verrucomicrobiota bacterium | reverse complement strand
CTAAAGCAACCAAGAAAACCACCAAACGTAAACCTAACGCTGCATTTCTGAAACCGGTTACCCCGGATGACAAACTTGCGGCAGTCGTCGGCGCCAAGCCGCTTCCCCGGACGGAGATTGTCTCCAAGCTCTGGGTGTACATCAAAAAGAATGGTCTGCAGGACAAGAAAGAGCGGACCAAGATCAATGCTGATGATACGCTCAAGGCTATCTTCGACGGTCGGAAGCAAGTCACGATGTTCGAGATGAATAAATACGTCTCGGGTCATCTGAAGGCCTAATCGCTCTCGTTACAGCGGCGGTTTTTCATAGCCGCCGCTGTAGGCACTCAGGCACTGTTGGGAATACTAGGCACTGGCGTGATGCGCCAGCGCGTGGTCATAGACCTGTTCGTACTGCTGTGCTGAGGCATCCCAGGTGAAGTTTCTGCTCATGCCCTGCTGTTGCAGGGATGCGTAGTGGTGCGGGCGGTCAAACCAGGTTGAGACGGCCCATCCGATGGTGAAGTAAAGCGCACGATCAGAGATTTCCCAGAATTTGAACCCGGTTCCGTGACCGGTAGCTTCATCGTAGTTTTCAACCGTATCGTCCAAGCCCCCCGTGGCCCGGACGATGGGTACGGTACCGTAAAGGGACGAATACATCTGGTTGAGTCCGCATGGCTCGTAAAGCGAGGGCATGAGGAAGAAATCGCTGCCTGCCTCAATGAGGTGGGAGATTTCGGGTGAGAAGCCGATATGGGCGTTGGCGCGGTTGGGAAAGGCTCCGCTTAACCACCGAAAGAAGTTTTCAGTGAAGGGATCGCCCGTGCCAAGCACCACGACCTGCATGACCATGTCGCGCAAGGCCTGAGGCAGGGAACCGCGCAAAAGGTCGAATCCTTTTTGTGGGGCAAAACGGGAGATGACAGCAAAAAGCGGAATCCTGGGATCGACGGTCAGCCCAAAGTGTTCCTGAAGCGCGCGTTTGCAGGCGGCTTTGCCCGCAAGATTATTGCGGTCGTAATGGACGGGGAGATATTTATCCGTCCGGGGGTTCCAAAGTTCGGTGTCAACGCCATTCAAAATACCGAAGACGTGGTCGGAGCGATTGTTCAAATAGGGTGCAAGGCCTTGACCGCCGACGGGGTCGCGAATTTCACGGGCGTAGGTGGGTGAGACGGTGGTGATCGCATCGGTATACTGGATACCGGCCTTGAGGAGATTGATTTCGCCGAAGTCCTCGAAGCGATCAGGGGTGAGGTAGTCGCCGCCAAGACCATAAAAGGGGAGGACGGAGGGATGAAATTTTCCCTGGTACCCGATGTTGTGGATGGTGAGGACGCTGGCAGTGGTGGAGAGCGGCGAGAGAATCCGGTCCCAAGTCTTGAGAAATACGGGGGCTAACGAGGTCATCCAGTCGTGGACGTGGGCAATGTGGGGAATAAACCCGGTGTCCTTGCAGATTTGCAGCGCGGCTTTGCTCAAGACGCCGAAGCGGTAGGCGTCTTCGTTTCCATTGTAGAGGCCCGGCCGGTCGAAATAGCGGGCGTAATCGATGAACCAGATGGGGACTTCTCCATCGAGTTTGCTTTCAAAGATGCCGACCCAGATTTCCTCGCCACGTCCGAAATGGACGCAGCATGAACGCGAGAAGGTGATGTTAAAATGGGCGCGGTTGATCTGCCGGTAGAGAGGCATGACGATACGGACGTCGTGGCCGCGCTTGTGGAGGGACTTGCTTAATCCGGCCACGACATCGCCAAGTCCGCCGGTCAGCGCGAGGGGGGTACATTCTGAGGCGATGAAGAGGATGCGCTTGCGGGAAGGTGGTGGCACGGTGGCGCGGACGACCGATTTTTTAATCTTGGCGCTTGAGGTCGTTGGCTTTTTGGGTTTGTCGGTTGTCTTTTCCCCCCGCGAGGCTTTCTTGATTGATGGCGGGGAAGCTTTGCCTTGAGACGGAGTTGAAATCGAGGGCGGGGTTTTGGCGGGAGATTTTTTCCCAGACGAAGACTTGGCCATGCGGAAGATTAGACTTTTTGCCATGGGGGGTAAAGCCTTGGTGCTGTGGATGGCGGAGCAATGTTTGTTGTACACCGGGCGAAGATGTGACATTTTGAAACAGACCTTTTTAGATAAGATTTCAACAAAGGAAGATCGATATAAGATGCTTTCCCCGGACGATTTTACGTATGCGCTGGAAAATACGCGCGTTTTGTTGGCGCCTTCGCGGCGGCTCGATACTTTTGGTACGTCGCTTTTCAATTATTTTCTCGTGACCGAGGAGATGGATGCGGTGAACCAGTCGCGGGTGCGGGAGGGGCATATCCACGCCGAGCGTCCGCAGATTATTACGCCGCAGACCATGGCCAAGTTGCTTCTGGAGGGGTTTGGCGACCAGGGGCAGCGCTATGCCGAGCAGTTCAGCGCGGAGGCACAACATTTTTCATTTCTCAAATATGGTTTCCGGGTGAGCAAATCCGATATCCGTTCCTATGATGTCCATGAGTCGCTTGAGAATGTGGCGGGTAAACTCAAGAAAGAGTTGCAGGTTAAAAATGAACCGCTGACGGCCTTGCTGACCGGTGTGGATGACGGCTGGGAGGTGTGCCTGCTCAAGTTCATGGTCGATATGATCACGGCCTCGGCGCCCGGCAACATGGGCGATTTTCACGAGCGCGGCTTGCTGTAGGAGTCTTTACTCACGCTTGAGATGGACAGTCTGCGTGGGGAAGGCGAAGGCGATGCCCGCTTTGTCGAAGGCTTCCTTGAGCGCGAGTTGGATGTCGCTCAGGAGCCGGTTGTATTCCGGGGAGGTCTTGTAATCGGCCCAGAAAATGGCCTGCAATTCGACCGAGCTGTCGGCAAACCGATGCAGGTTTGTTTCACAATGATCGACGCGCGAGTTGGCGCGGATAGCCGATTCCATCAGGGCCAGGGCGCGTTCGAGATGGGCGCGGCTATTGTCGTAGAGGACGCCGACGGTGAACGTGGTGCGGTTGAATTTGCCCCGGGTGTAATTGCGGATTTGTTTATCGACCAGGTCCTTGTTCGGGAGATTGATTTTTTCGCCGGTCAACGCGGCAAGGGTGATGCTGCGCAGGCCCATGCGGATCACGAAGCCGTCATATTCACCGAAGGAGATGCGGTCGCCTTCCTTGAAGAGACGATCGACCATGATTTCCATTGAGCCAATTGCATTGGCAATCGTGTTCTGTGAAGCCAGGGCGATGGCGGCACCAACAAAACTGACGCCGGTTAGCAGGGGGACGATGTTAAAAGTGGGATCAATTTTCTGGATAATGAAAATTCCGGCACCGAACGTAACGATGGATTTGCCAGTCAGTCCGATCAAATCGGCCCAGCGTTCATCGAGGTTGGTGGCCTCGCCTTGCCAGCGTTTGCGCAGAACCTGGGCAATGATATCAACGAGCCGGAACGAGCAGACGAGGATGAGCAGGCCGTTGAGAACCGGATAGAGGTCGCTGTGGACGTGCATCCAAAGCTCGTGCGGCATACTTTGAATGGCATCGAAGGCCATGATGAAGAAATAAGAAAAGGTCAGGAGGCCGAGGGGCATTTGCAAGGCACGCGTCACGCGCTGCACGACATCTGGAGAACTGTTGCGCAGGATGCGGCGCACTCCATGCCCGGCCAGTCGCTCGACGAGCAGGGTCGCGAGAAGTCCCACGGCGATGTAGATATAAAATCGGGTCATGTCCGGGCTGGCGGCATGGTTGATGAGGTAGTCGATGGTGTCGCGCGAGGTGGAGAGGGCGGGGCTGTCCAGCGCGATAAGGAAAAAATTGTTCATGGCATCTGAGGGGAAGAAGCTTTAAAAGTAGAGGGCAGATTCCATGAGCGCACCATCAATTCTTTTTCCTCCGCGGCTTGTCGTCGGTGACACCATCGGTCTGGTTGCGCCGGCCAGCCCGCCCGATGATCCGAATAAAATCGAGAAGGCCATCGAACGGCTGACCGCACAGGGCTTCAAGGTGAAACCTGGAAAATATCTGCGAAAACGGGACGGTTACCTGGCGGGCAACGACGAGGAGCGTGCGGAGGATTTTAACGCGCTCTTTGCGGATCCCGAAGTGAAAGCAGTTTTCGCGTTGCGCGGAGGTTACGGTTCGTGCCGAATTTTACCGTTGCTTGATTACACGGCGATCCAGGCCAATCCGAAGCTGTTCATCGGCTACAGCGACAATACCGCGCTGCACCAGGCGATTTTATTGAAGGCCGAGTTGGTGACGTTTCACGGGCCGAATGCATCCGAAGCGTTTCTGCCGGGAAATATAAAAACCTTTAATCGGATGCTGATGGAGCCTTTGGGTAAAAAAGAATGCGTTTTATTTTCACGCGATGATGCGAAAGGAATGGTTTTGAAAACGATGGTGGCGGGGCGTGTCACGGGAAGACTTATCGGCGGGAACATGACATGCTTGCTTCGTTTGATTGGCACACCCTACGCGCCCGATTTCCGCGACGTGATTTTGTTTCTGGAGGACACCGGCGAAAAGGCCTATCGCGTGGATGGAATGTTCACTCATTTGCGATTGGCGGGAGTTTTGTCGCAAATTCGCGGACTAATTCTTGGGCGCTTCGATCATGGTGATGAAATGGAACGGTGGCGTATCGAAGGTTATTTGCAACGAGAGGCGGAACGAATCAATGTGCCGTGCGTTTCGAATGCGCCCATCGGTCATTTCCCGGAGCAGATCATTATACCACACGGTGTGCAGGCGGAGTTGGATGCGGGAGAGAAAAAACTAAGCTTTCTCCCAACCGCTTGATCCTTGTGAGATCAGCGGGAGATTTTAGCAAGAAAGTCCCGGGCCTCTTTTACAAAATCAGCCGGTAAAGCGGCCTTGTTATTTTGGATCATCAATTTGAACGGCTGCAACAAAGAGTCGTGCTTCGTCCAAAAATTGGGCGAAATTTGGATGAGCGACATGAGAAGCTCGCTATCATACATCTCTCCCTCGGAGAGGTTGTCCTCGAGAAATTGCAGGGCAATGGCGATGGTGTGATTCAAATGGATGTTTTGACGACAGGCGCGGGCAATGTCGTGGGTGCTTAATTTATCCAGCGGTATTTCATAAACGGAGCGCTGCCACTCAAGAAGGGAAGGGTCTTCGTTAGCGGTTTCGGGAAACGAGGAGATACCTTTTTGTTGATCGAGTTGGGCGAAAGTTGGGGACATTTATTCCTTGGTTGCGCTTGTCGCCGGGCTGAGGATCGCGTCGCGCATGCCGTGGATCAATTTTTTATCCGAGGGAACAAGCGTGACGAGTACTCCGCCAAGCGTAACGCGATCCGCCACCACGAAGTAGTAGGGGCAGACGCGAGCGCGACCCGTGAGCGTAACGATCTCGTCGTTCTCGGCAACATAATCCTGCTTGGCGAGCGTGCCCTTGACGAAGCGTTGCAGGACACGCGGATGGATTGAAAATTCGGTGAGCGCGAGGCGCACCTGCTCGGCCCATTGCTCGGAGGAGAGATCGGAGCCGACATAAACACCGCGTGAACCCCAGGCGAGCGGTGAGAAGCCGGAGATTTTCAGGACGAGTTCGCGCTGTTTCTGGCTGAAGCGTTCCATCTCGTGCCACGACTGGATGCCGAGTTCGGGAATGACCGCGTGAGGCGGAAGTGATGTGGGATCGAGCACCCACGAATAAGGGATGACGCGCTGGAGTAATTTCTGGCCTTTTTCGCCGATCTCTTGCCGCCAGAAGTCCTGGAGCGAACGCGACCAGAAAAGTGCGAGCCATAATTTTTCCTCGAGGAACGGCTTGAGTGGCGCGGTGAGCAGCTGGCCCGGTTGCCATGCTTCCTTGAACTTGGTGAGCTTGGGATAATCGAACGCCTCGAAGAAGCGGTAGGCTGGTTTTCCATTCGGCGTAAAATCTTCGACAGACCGAACGCGGTTCGCGCCGAGCAGCCATTCCATTTCAGGGCGATAGGTGGAGCTTTCCTCAGAGATGAGGATTTCGCCGCCGTTGAGTACACTTTCAAAGCCGCGTCGCATTCCGTCCGCGCCGCCGAGCACGCTTTCGCCCAGTGCGCCGTAGGTTTCGTTGAGCCACGCGGTGAGGCCGATGCCGCCGGGAACCGAATCGATTTCGCTCATGGCAAAACTGTCCTCGGTGAGAATTAAATCGGGGCGGATGACGGCGGGAACCTGTCCTTTGATTTTCTCATGGCGCGAGAGGGCGATGAGTTCAGGCGGCTTGCCGGCATCGAGAAGCGGTGCGACCCACGGATGTATTTTGCCCGCCGCGCTCTGGCGATAGAGCAGGTTGCACGCGGTGTTGAAATGGTGGAGGACGATGCCGAGCTTTTCGAGCAGCTCAACGTGCGCTGTATCGAGCGTGAAAGGCTGCGGGGCGACTCGCCACGTTTTCTCCGCGAAGAGTCCCTCGGCGGGAACGTGATCCCGCACGTAATGGGCGCGTTCGAGGGGTGTCATGGTGAAAGGCTAAAGTGGCACAGATCGCCCTGAGTGCAAAAGCCGATTCTCCTTTAGCGGTTAGGCATGTTGAGTTAATGTATAGGCATGGGTCTGATTCATACCGAAATCACGTTGAGAAATCCCCGGTATCCTGAGCTTCGCCCCATCGTGACAAAGGCACTGGTCGATACGGGGGCGATTACGCTTTGTATCCCCGAGCATATCGCCTTACAACTCAAGCTGGATGAATTGGAGAAACGGGAAGTAACCATCGCTGACGGCAGCAAAAAATTCGTGCCCTATGTAGGCCCGGTTCAAACCACTTTTGAAAATCGAGGCAGCTTTTGTGGAGCCATGGTTATGGGTAATACGGTGTTGCTTGGAGCTATTGCCATGGAGGATATGGATTTGATCATTTCTCCTAAAAAACAGAGCATTGAGGTGAATCCCGACAGCCCGAATATTCCTTCGGCCGTGGTGATGTAAAGGACTTGATTGAGCGCATCCCAAACCCATTGCGCTGCATCCGCTGGCTGCTAATCAGTTGACTATGAAGCTCCAGTACCTGGGCGATGCGAGGGACGCTTTCAAATGGGATCTCTTATATTGGATCTGCACGACGTCATCCTTCTCGAAACTCGTTTTCGTTCCGCTGTTGACTCCTGATAGAGAAGGCTCAAACGAAGGTCTTACCCCACATCATCGGTTTAAGTGTGAGGACTTCATTCGACCGTTTCTCGATTCGCTTAAAGAAGAGCCGCGCACTTTGAATCGCATTGCCGCGCTTGGAACGGCTAACCCGGAAAAGCAGTTTCAGGTTTCCGTGTTTGCTCCAGAGAGATTCATTGGGGCTGGCACCAAGCGTCGCGAATATTGGTCAGATTTCGACGCGAGCACTCTCGAAAACTCCATCGTGTTCTTTGATCCCGACACTGGGTATGAGACAAAAACGCGGCATGGCCCCAAGTGGATACGACAGGGCGAATTGAAGAATCTATTTGCGCGGTTGCCGGAAACTTCGATGGCACTTGTTTATCAGCATAGACATCGCTGTCCATGGGTTTACCAATTTGCAAAACTAACCCAAAACCTTGCCTATGTGCACACCGCTATTGCCGCCCATGAACCTAACCTGGCCTTTGTTGCCATGGCTGGAAATGCCACTTCTGGAAAAGAGATTACGCAGGCGATGAAGGAATATGCTGTGCGGAGACATCCTGCTGTTGCCGTCACGGAACTTCTTTCTCGTGACCAGCTTCCCGTGGGTTGCGATTGACTTTCGGGAGCTGATCCTTCGACTTCCCCTTCGGCTTCGCTCAGGGTGCGGCTTGCTGCCGCAGCTACCGAAGGATGACGGATGGTTTTGAGAAAATTGAGGGATCAAACCCGCACCTGCCCGGTGCCGCGGATGACGAATTTGTAAGAGGTGAGTTCGTCGAGACCCATCGGGCCGCGGGCGTGGAGCTTGTCGGTGCTGATGCCGATTTCCGCACCGAAACCGAACTCGGCGCCGTCGGTGAAGCGGGTCGAGGCGTTCCAATAGACGGTGGCGGAATCGACTTCGTTGAGATAACGCTCCGCAGTGGTGGCGTCCTCGGTGATGATCGAATCGGAATGGTGCGAGCTGTAGTTCGCGAGGTGATCGAGTGCACCATCGAGGCCATCGACCACGCGCACGGCGAGAATCAGGTCGAGATATTCGGTGATCCAATCTTCTTCTGAAGCAGCGCGGATGTTATCACCCTTGGCCAGTTTCAGGACGGTTTCGTCGCCACGAATTTCGACGCCAGCCTTGGTGAGCGCAGCAGCGATTTGCGGCACGAATTTATTGGCGATGGTGCGGTCAATGAGGAGCGTTTCGATGGCGTTGCAGACACCGGGACGTTGTACCTTGGCGTTGAGCACGATTTTTTCCGCCATGGCGAGATCGGCTTGAGTGTGAACAAAAACGGAGCAGACGCCGTGCGCGTGCTTGATGACGGGAATGCGCGCCTCGGCCACGACGGTTTCGATGAGGCTGTGTCCGCCGCGTGGAATAATGAGATCAATGAAATCGCTTTGGCGGCAAAGAAAAGGGACGAGCGCGCGGTCGGTGTCGCCGATCAGTTGCACCGCGCCCTTGGGCAGTGATTTGCATTTTTGCAACGCTTCGATGAGCGCGCGATTGGAGTGGATCGCTTCCTTGCCGCCGCGCAGGACGGTGGCGTTGCCGGTCTTGAGGCAGAGTACGGCGGCGTCGATGGTGACGTTGGGGCGCGATTCAAAAATGATGGCGATGACGCCGATGGGGACGCGAATCTTGGAAATCTTAATGCCGTTCGGACGCTCCCATTCGGTGATTTTCTGGCCGAGGGGCTGGGGCAGGACGCGCACCTGTCGCACACCGGCGACCATCGCGGCGAGCGATTTTTCGGTGATGCGTAGCCGGTCGATCATCACTTTGTTCAATCCGGTTTTCTCTGCGACGGCGATGTCCTTGGCGTTGGCCGCGAAAATGGCGAGAGCTTCCTTTTCAAGCTGCACAGCGATTTCGTCCAGCATCTCATCGAGACGCGCGGTGGGCAGCGTGGCGAGAAGGCGCGACGCGTTGCGGGCTTCCGCGCAAAGGGCGCGGACTTCCGTTTCGGCGGCGGTGAGGGTTGAGGTGGTCATAAAGTTCAAAACTAATTCATGCCAAGAAAGTCGGTGGTGTTCCGACTATTATTCCCACGAATTTAAGGAACAAATAGTCAGAGGTCCTTCGACAAGCTCAGGATGACAGGCTTCTAAGGATGAAAGATAGTACCGACTGCCTCACCTTGGCAAATGGAGACGAGGACATTCTTTTGCCGTCCGTTGGCAATTTGCATCGGGATGCCTGCGCCGTTGACCAGGTGCGCGGCCTTGAGTTTGGAGACCATGCCGCCGACGGAAGTCTGGCTTTTCGTGCCACCGGCAAGTTTTTCAATCCGTGCATCGATCTTGCGCACGTCGCGAATCAGGCGACCCGTGCCGTCGGATTCGGTGGCGAGGCCGCGCACGTTGGAGAGGATAATTAATCGTTCCGCCCGGGCGAGAATGGCGATATGGGCGGAAAGCTGGTCGTTGTCGCCGAAGCGCGCGCCGACAAGTTCGTCGTAGGAGACGACATCGTTTTCGTTGAAGATCGGGACGATGTTTTTGTGCGCAAGCAGATGTTCGACGGTGCGTTGAATGTTGCGATAAAGCGAGAGGCTATCCAACTCGAGATACGTGACCAGAACCTGTCCCACGCGTATGCCAGAACGCCCGAACGCTTCGTCGTAGAGTCGCATCAACCGGGGTTGGCCGAGCGCGGCGCAGGCTTGAAGTTGAGCCATGACGGTAGGGCGTTTGGTGAGGCCGAGGAGAGACATGCCGCAACCGACAGCGCCCGAACTGACGATGAGCACCTGGTGACCGCGCCGACGCAGTTCCACGACTTGAGCGGCGAGTTGATCGATCTGGGCAAGATCAACCTGTCCGCGGGAATCGCTGAGAATGCCGGTGCCGAGTTTGATTACCCAACGCTTGGATACGGGGCCGAGTTTGGATTTGCTCACGGGAGAAAGGATCGCGCGCGACGGTAGAGTTGATAAACCTGCCAGGCACGGCTGGCCCAGACTTGGATCGGTCGTTTATTTTTTTCGACGTGAAGATTTTGTTCCTGGGCTGGTGAAGGTTGGGAAGGCTTCTTTTTCCTTGAGCCGAAGGCTGTGCGCAAGATGCTGAAGAGAGCCGGTACGGCCATAAAAACCCAGGGATTCTGCCGCAGAAATCCAAACCCGCGCATACCATATTCGGCATAGTGAATTGGCTTTTCGAGATTGCGATAGGCCTGCCCGAGTTCCACGCGCTGCCGGGCGCTCTCTGCCGCGAGTCGGGCGCGTCGCGTTGTAAAATCGTCCTGAGGAAGGCTCATGATTTGTTCTCTTCGATTTTCACCGCAGGACGCAGGCTTTCCACATCGCGGCGCAGTTCAGTCAGGGTATGGGAAAGAAACTTGGGTCTATTGAGGATCATGGATCGGGCGACAAAGAAAAGAACGGCGGTGGTGAGCAGGCTGATGCTACAGACAATTCCGAGGACGAGGAGGGCATGATCCCAAAACAGCACGACCAGAAAAAACATCAGAAAAAAGACGGCCATGCCAGCGCAAAGCAATCCGGCCAGGCTCACCACGACCAATTGGACGGCCCGTTTCGCCTCTTCTTCCAGTTCGGCTGTGAGGAGATCGAGCCGCGTGTAGAGAATGGCAACCAAGACGCTCCAGAACGAGCGCAATGATGAAAACAGACCCGGGCTTGCACCCGAGTCAACGCTTCCGGGAACTGACATGGGGATAAGTCGGCGAAGAACCTAGTCCCGGCGACGCAGGAATGTGCCAGCAGCGAATCCGAGGCCGAGCAGGAAACCGACTCCGGCGGCAACGCCAACCGCATTCCACGGATTTTCGCGGACGTAGTCGTCGGTGGCGGTGATGGCTTCGCGGCCCTTGGCCTTCACGGTCTGCTGGACGCTGGACAATTTGTCCTGGGCGACTTTCAAGCTTTCCTCGACCTTGACGCGGGCTTCGGCAGCTTTTTCGCCAACCACGGAGGCGGTTGCCTTAAGCAATTCCTGCACATCCTTGGTTAGGACTTTGACATCATCGACGAGTTTCTCGCGGGTGACCGCGGAGATATGATTGGCATTTGTAGACATAAATATTATTCCCTTTAGAAGTAACTAAAGCCCAGAGAAGGCCGAAAGCAAGTTTTGATTAGAGGTGGCGCTAGTGCTCCGGCTTGGGTTCTTCTTTATCCTTGGAGCCGAGAACGATGAAAAGTTCATCGAGCTGGTTCAGGTCAGCCGTTGGTTCGATGATGGCCTCGCGATAGAGGCCGAAGGTCGGGTAGGTTTTGGTCACCTCGGGTACTTCGGTCACGGTGCCGAGTCGCAATCCGGCAGGGAAATAGGGGCCGAGACCGCTGGTGACGACAAACTGACCCACGGCTATCTGGGAATTTTTTGGCAGGTAACGGATGCGGACGCGCGGCTTGCCTTCTTCAAAATTGCCCTGGCCCTGGACGATGCCCTGGTCGTGTACCTTGGCGGCATCGGGTGAATCGGTTGTTGCCGGATTTTCGATGGTGGCGGAAATGCTGCAATTCTCACTTACCATGAGAATCACATCGGTTACGTAGCGGGAGACATTTCCGGTCTTGCCGACCACGCCGCGCGGGGAAACCACCGGTTGATCCTTGGTGAGTCCCGGTTCATCCTGCCAGCCGATATTGACCTGCACCGTATCCCACCAACTGGAAGGTTCGCGACTGACGACTTGGCAGGCGCGCAGGCGATATTGGGAGGCTTCGCGATAAGCGAGCATTTCGCGCAGGCGGGCGTTTTCCGCTCCCTTGTCGGCAAGCAGTTGGTTGCGTAGCTGGAGTTCCGCGACCTGTTGCTGTTGTTGCTCAAATTTGTTCTGGAGTTCATCGAGCGTTTTCAACTTGGTGTTCAGCCGTTTGAAAAAAAGGACGGGCACTTCCGCTGTGCGCAGGACGGGGCCGAACAGGTCGGTGGTTTTCTGGCGCAACAGATTCCCTAACGGATCGGGCAGGAGGAAGCAGGCCGCGATGAGGGCAATCAGGATGACTATAAAAATGAGTGAGCGTTTCTTCACCAGAAAAATTTATCTCGAAATCGGCAACAGTCGCGCGGCCTTTCCTCGTCGCCGGATTACAGGCGGCGTTCGGATTCCGCAGCCCGTTTCATGTATTCGAATTCCTGGAGCACTTTGCCCGTGCCCTCGGCCACGGCGCTGAGGGGATCTTCCGCCACATGCACCGGCAGCCCCGTTTCTTCGGAGAGAAGTTTGTCCAAGCCGCGCAGAAGCGCGCCGCCACCGGCGAGCACGATGCCGCGTTCGACGAGATCGGCGGAAAGTTCCGGCGGGCAACGTTCCAGCGTGATGCGGATCGATTCCACGATGACCTGCACCGGTTCGGCCATCGCTTCGCGGACTTCCTGGGAGGTGATCGTCAAGGTCTTGGGCAGGCCCGCAACCAAGTCGCGGCCTTTGACTTCCATCGACGTCTCCTTGTCCACGGCGTAGGCGGAACCGATCTTGATCTTGATGTCCTCGGCGGTTCGCTCCCCGATCATGAGATTGTAGGCGCGGCGCATGTAATTGATGATGCTTTCGTCGAGTTCATCGCCTGCGACGCGGACGCTGCGGCAAAAAACGATGCCGCCGAGCGAGATGACGGCCACTTCGGTCGTGCCGCCGCCGATATCGACGATCATGTTGCCCGCAGCTTCCTGAACAGGCAGGCCAACTCCGATGGCCGCGGCCATGGGTTCTTCCATGAGATAGACATCGCGCGCGCCGGCGTTCATGGCGGAATCTTTCACGGCCCGTTTTTCGACTTCGGTGATGCCGGTGGGGACGGCGATCACGATGCGGGGACGGCGTTGAAAACGGCGATTGTTGCTCACCTTGTGGATGAAGGCTTTCAGCATCGCCTCGGTGATTTCAAAATCGGCGATGACGCCGTCTTTCAAGGGGCGAACGGCGATGATGTCGCCGGGTGTGCGGCCGAGCATCCGCTTGGCTTCGTCACCCACGGCCAGGACTTTTTTGGAGCCTTGGCGGATGGCGACGACAGAGGGTTCGCGCAAAACAATGCCGCGGTCGCGTACATAAACCAACGTGTTGGCGGTGCCGAGATCAATGCCGATGTCGTTGGAAAAAAGACCTGAAAATATGTTCATCTAAAATGGGTTTCTGGGAAAGGGGTTTTGGGGTTGTGAGAAGGATCGAAATGAAATGGTGATATCTTACAGAAATATCTCGCGGGCTGGTTATTGGAAACGAAGCCCGCAGACACCCCTCTTCTAGGGTTAGCGTCGATGAGCGTCAAGGGCGATTGGCCGACCATCAAAAGACGGCGGCTAAAATCGGACCGGCGGGATTTGAACCCGCGACCTCTTCCACCCCAAGGAAGCGCCCTACCAAGCTGAGCTACGGCCCGTGTTTATTGCCCAAGAATCAGGCAGGAGGGTTAGGTTGCCATACCGAACAGAAGCGGCAAGTCGAATCGCCAATCTTACCTGTCCCGTTTTCTCTTCCTCCTCAGGCAAGTTCTTCTCCTATGGGGGATTGATCCACAGTCAGAAAAGTCTTTACGAGATCGCCTTCACCACAAACGGTCATGCCGGAAAATCGTTTGAACCAGCGGCCTTGTGGGACTGAGGGTCGAGTATCCAGCCAAGCGGCCAGCAATCCCAACTGATCGGCTGGAATGCTGCGGAGCCGGATACGATCAAGGAGATGTTGCAGCAGCGCGGGAGGAAGATTGGCGCGGCGAATCTGAGGCATCAGGCGTGACTATTGGTGCCGTAAAAACCGCGAACGATAGCGTCACGAACCAGCGCGACTTCAGCGAGATCGGACGTGTGAACCATCTTGTCAGCCAAAGAGGAAAGCTCCGGGCCGGTCAATTGCCGCTCCGCATCCAGACGATATGCGAAACGGATCACCTCAGCCTGCTCATCGGGCGGCAGAGCCTCCAGTTCATGGATGACTTGGCGTGCGGTCATGTTTCAACGATAGGATTTAGCGTCCACCCTTGGTCTTCGCGTGAGCGATGGCGGCGACGGTGTTGCCACCTTTATACTGCGGTTTGCCGTGCTTGAAACTGGGTTCTGCCGCAAAGCGGTGCATGGTGGCCATTCCCTCGGCAACCATTTGGCGATGTTCTTCGCTCATCCCGCCAAGGATAGTGGCTACCGATTTTTTAGGGACTGTCGCCATGAGATAAAGATAACGGCCAACGGGCGTCGGGTCAATCCGCGACCTCTTCCTCCTTACGCATAGGGTGCGAAAGGGAAAACATACCTACTCCCTTTTCATTCGTTTTCTGACTCACGCTGATTACAGTAAAGACAAATGGAAAAAGGAATTATGAAGACCAAATTCACTTACAAGGATTTGCCCAGGGATTACCGGGGACTGCTTGCCCTTCACATGCTTCGCCCAATCCACGACAAGGTTGATTACGGCAATGCGCTGGAAATTCTCGATGCGATGGCGGGTCACACTTTGAACCCGGATCAGGACGACTACTTCGAGGCGCTTTCCCTGTTTGTGGAGGCTTACGAGTCCGCCCATCTTCCCGGGGTGCCTTCCAAAAGAGGGCTGCCACTTCTCAAGCACCTCGTCGAGAAAAACGGGATGTCTGCCGCAGACTTATCCCGCTTCCTGGGCACTGACCGTAGCCTCGGCGTGAGAATTTTGAACGGAGAAAGGAACCTGACCATAGATCACGTCAGGAAGCTGGCTTCGCGATTTCACATTCCGATGGAGATATTTCTTGCCTGACTCGCAAACGCGAAAGCAAAAGCTTAAATTAAAATGAAAAAACTGATTAACAATATATTGGTAATAACTCTGATATGGATGAGCTGTGTCTCGTGTTTGTATGCAGATCCTAAAGTCAGCGTTGAGATTGTTGGAGTAAAACTTTTAGATAAAGATCGTATAAATGTCCAAATGGAGGTTGTTAATCTATCAAAGGAAGATATTAGCCTCTCCCCGAATACATTGGTGTTATCTGCTTCCCTCGATGGAGTATTCCAGGATGAGCCTCTAAGTACCACGCCAGGACTGTGCACCGCCGTTTTGGTTTTATATTATGATCATACAATCGTTTTCCATCCAAATGCAGATCCAGCAAAAGTAACAAGGGTGCTTAAAACTAATTCATGGAGATCTATGGATAGGGGCTATCCCCCTCCTCCATTAATTTTAAAGCCGGGAGAAACATCCAAGCTGCCGATTGAAATACAAATGACTGTCAGAATGCCGCAAGACTTTATGACCTCATTGTCTCAAGATGTTTGGATAAAGGCAGGATTGTATCTATCGGATGGGCCCTCCAACGATGAAGAGCAAGAGTTAGTCAGGCAACATCATCTTCTCACAGCTAAGGAGTATGAGGAAGTACGGCAAAAACTTTTAAAGAAATATGCCCCAAGAGATTTGGGGCATGGCAGCCTCTACAAACTCGAATTGCCGGAAGAAGGAAAAGATAAT
>JABDGH010000046.1:0-82 GCA_013286145.1 Verrucomicrobiota bacterium | reverse complement strand
ATAATATGGGCCTTAAAGTTCTTAAGGCTCCATTTTAAGAAAAGGGGACAGACACGCCGCTGCCTTGAATTACTTACGTTGC
>JABDGH010000045.1 GCA_013286145.1 Verrucomicrobiota bacterium | reverse complement strand
GGCGATCTCATTGATCGCCTGGACAAAGGAGCGGTTCATCGGCTGCGCGGGGAGATCGGCGATAAAATTTCCGGCAATTTTGAGATATTGGATCGGCAATTCCTGCAAATACTGAAAGGAGGAAAAGCCCGAGCCAAAGTCGTCGAGGGCAAATTGAAAACCCATCCGGCCGAGCTTGGCGATGATCCCCTTCGCCGCATGCATGTTGGAGACGACCGCGGTTTCCGTGATCTCAAAATTGACGCGCTCATTGGCATCGGGGACAGCCTCGAAGCATTGCAGAACCCAACCGACAAGTTCCGGGTCGCTCATGGATTGGCCGGAAAGATTGATGGCCAGGCGCAGGTGCGGATCAGCTGACAAATAACGCGCGGCATATTTGATGACGTAGCGATCGATCACGGGAATAATCCTGAAACGTTCGGCAGAGGGCAGAAAAGCCGTGGGCATGATGATTTCGCTCCCAGGTTCCCTGAGGCGGATCAAGGTTTCGTGATAAGCGATTTCATTTGTGGCCAGATCCATCACCGGTTGAAACCAGAGTTCAAACCAACGCTCCAGGAGAGCTTCCTTGATGCGCTCCTTCCAATTTGCATCGGTGTGCATCTGGCGAAGACTGGCGTCGTCTGGGGTGTAAATTTCCGTCCGATTGCGTCCGTTTGACTTGGCGGTATAGCAGGCTGCATCGGCCCGGGCGATGATCTGCTCCGTGGTCAGGTCGGGATCGATCATGATGAGCCCGATCGAGGCGCTGACGCTGAATCGCCGCGAGGAATCGTAAAAAACAAATTCATCGACCCGTTGCCGGATGCGTTCGGCAATTCTTTGGGCCTGGAAGACATCCGCGCCGCTCAGGAGGATGATAAATTCATCACCGCCGAAACGAACGATGACATCTTCGAGGCGCGTGGACTCTTTCAATAAATTGGAGATTCCGATCAACAGGCGATCACCGGCGGCATGGCCTGCTGAATCGTTGACGATTTTGAAATCATCCAGGTCAATGCTAAGAAGCGCGCAGGGAATTTTTTCGCGTGCCTGTTTGAGAAAGGCGCTCATGGCCTCGGGTAGATAATTTCGATTGTAAAATTGCGTTAACGGATCGTGCGAAGCGAGAAATGCCAATCGCTCTTCCGCTTCATAACGCGCCGTGATATCGATGCCTGAGCAAACGATATTCGTCGTGTTCACCTCCTCGGATGACGTGAGCGCTGCCGTCCATGAGATGTAACGCTTCTCACCCTGGGTGCTGAATAAAAATGTTTCGAAAGTAACGGCTTGGGTGCTTTTTTTGAGCTCTTCAAGCAAGTGATTGACCCGTGCCGTTTCCTCCGGCGCGATGAACGTATCAGGGAATCGCGGCTGCGCATCCAGGTCGATTTCAGTCAGGAGAAGGGCGGCTGCATTCATGTGAATGATCTGCTGCTCCAGGTTCATCACGACGATCAAAACTGCCGCAGTGTCGAACACGGCGGAAATAAAATCCCGTTCCTGCTTTAGGTCATCTTCCAGTTTTTTTCTTAATTCGATCTCCTTGATTTGGGTTTCAGCGATGGTCAATCGCACATGGAGAAAATCGGGGGTGTAGGGTTTTGCGATGTAGTCGTTGGAACCCGCCTCGAGAATTTGGTTTAACGTATGCACCCGTTTGTCGTTTTGCCCTTCCGCCGTGCCGACGAGGATGTAGGTGCGGTCGCCGTTCGGTTGTTCGCGCACCCAACGGCTGAACTGGAGGCCGTAGATACCGGGCAAATTTAAATCGAGAATGACGAGAGGAAAAAACTCCGAGGCATAAAATCCCTTGGCTTCCTCCGCACTGCTGGCCTGGGTAACGACATAGCTTCTTTGCTCCAGAATGCGGCAGAGGATTCGCCGCGTAACCCGGTCATCTTCGACTACGAGGACTTTCATGAAGGAGAGGTCTTTCGGATGATATGTTCGTAAAGTCGAAAAACCTTTTCGAACTGGGTTTCTTGGTTGAAGTATTCGCTGGCCCGTTTTATCTGATCGGCGGAAGCTGGTACAGGATTAACCAGCCACGCGCGCAAGGCTTCTTCAATGCGGCGCGCCATTTCATCGGCATCCTCGGTCGATTCAATCCAGGTCACCTCGTCAAACCCAAGCGCTTGCAGGCAGCGATTACCGAGCACACGGGTGAGAAAAAGTTTCAATCCGCACGCCGTGCTATCGAGAACGCTGAGGGAAAGGCCTTCATACCGGCTGGTCAGGATAAAGGCATCCGCCGATTGCAAAAATCTTTCGATGGCCGCGATGAAATGGAAAGACTTGAAGCTACGACGGGCTTCCAAGGAGAGAGTGGCGCCCAGTTCCTCGGAACCTGCTCCCGCATGGGCGAAAAAAAAGGGAGGATTGGGAGTGGAGAGGATGCGATCCATGGCGACATAGAGAGGTTCGTAGTTTTTTTGAAAGGACTGGCGTCCGATGGAAACGATGACGGGTATGTTTTCCGGTAACCCAAACTCTTTCCGCGCGGCATTTTTTTCCTCGACGTTGGCGCGTCGGTTTTGATTCAGATCGACGCCGTTATGAATCAGAATCAGCCGGCTGGGCGATAAACGCAGGGTGTGGAGGGCAAATTCGCGCTCATCGGTGGAACTGTTGATCGTGAGCCCGATAGATCCGAGAAGACGTTCCGCTGTATTAAAAAGGAAAGTTACCAGGGACTTGTTTGCGCTAAGTCCAAAATAGGCGTTGGGAGTATAAACCACTGGTGGAAAGCCGGGCCATAACAGGCGCAGAAGACGGCACAGCCCTCCCGCCTTGGAACTGTGCGCATGGACAACCTGTGGGCGACCTTCGCGAACCAGTCGGATGATTTCCCGGCAGGCGCGTAAATCGGCAGGTTGGGGGGCGTTACCCGTATGCATATCCGCTGTTTTCCCGCCGCGTGACTCGACCTCTTTCACTAATTGTTCCAAGGCATCGGAACCCCGTTTGCTGGAATAGGCCAGGTCGATCACTACTTCCGGGTGATGTTCGTTGATATGGGAGATGAGATCCCTCACGTGAATAAACACCCCGTCCCTGCCCGGTTCGCACACGATCAGTAAACGCTTGATGTTCATGACAACAATTCCTCGAAAAGATCCAGATATTCGCGCGCGGCTCTTTGCCAACTGAATTGATTTGTCCAGAGGCGACCTTGCTCGATTCGTTTGTGTCGTTCCTCGTCCGGCAAAAGAAGCATTTGTCGCAAGCCTTGCGTCAGGCTTGTTTCGCTGAGGGGATCGATAAATTCACAGGCTGGCCCACCGATTTCGGGCAGACAGGACGTTTGAGAAGTGACCACGAGCGTCCCCGCCTGCATCGCTTCCAGCAGCGGCAGGCCAAAGCCCTCTTCGAGGGAAGGAAAACAAAATACCCGGGCGTGACGATAAGCGGCAGCCAGGTCGGCATCGCTGAGATAACCCAGCAGTTTAACGCCGGGGGATTGGAGTAATTCGGTCAACTCAGGCTGCTTGCTAAAGCGGGGTTGTGGACGTCCCACCACCCAAAGTTCGAGGTCGGGTTGTTCAACCCGAAGCTGGAGATAGGCGCGAATCAGGCGTGGTAAATTCTTGTGCGGCTGAAGCGATCCGACGCAGAGAATATAGGGAGGCCGGGATGCGGTCAATTCCTGGGGACTCGTTTTATCGGCTTGGAATTTCACGCCGTTATAGATTCGCTTAACTTTGTCCGGCGGCAGGTGGAGATGCTCTAAAATTTGGCCGCGCACATAGTCTGAGATGGTCACCACGCAGTCGGCACGGCGAATGCCCGGTAGGGCAAAAAATCGGAGCACCAGACGAAAGGATCGTGAAAACCATTCCGGGTGAAGATAAAAATTAAGGTCATGCAGGGTGACGACGGTTTTCAGGCCAGCCTGCCACGTTGAACAAGTCGTGATGGGGTGATGGGCCAGCGCACAGCCATGACGACGAGCGAGCGATGGGAAAACAATTTGTTCCCAGAGTTGAGCCCGGTGTCGTGACCAATCCTGGAAAGGAACGTTGACAAGGGTCGTCCGGGGTAGGTGCGCCCATTCCTCCACGCCTTTAAAACGGGAATCTGCGAAAACGATGACGGGCCGTTCCCGTTCCGCCCGGATAATGGCATCGTAGAGGTGAAAGGCCACCGTCTGCGTACCTGTCGGTTGGGCGGTGCCCGAGAAGCGTCCGTTAAGCGCCAGAGGTGCGAGGCTCATTTTCGTGCGCTGGGAAACTCTGCGAAGGAGTTAGGGTTGAGAGTCGTCGGCGAAGGGGATAAACCACGACCAACCACATCAAAAAGAGGAGGCCGACCTGAGCCCAAAGAATAAATCCATCGCTGGTGTTACCCAGGGGCAGGAGACATTGCAGTAAGATAAGCAACGTGATGCTTCGATAAAGACAAGACTGAGTCCCCGGCTGGGCGACCAGATGAATCTGCCGCAAGATCACGGCATAGAGGGCACCGATCAGCGTCCCGAGCACAATAACGCCCGCCCATCCGAAATTAAGAAAGGCCTCGCCAAAAAAGGTGATCCGCAAGCCAAAATGTTCCTCTTCCGGTATGCCGACAATTCGCACACCCGTCATGCCGAGATGGAATTGTTTTTTTTCCGGGAAAATTCCGCTGGGAACCATGGCGAGCGCTCCACCGAGATAAGTCCTTCCCATCAGGGGCTCAAAATCCCACTTGCTGAAAACCCAGGAGCCGTCGCGCAAGTCGATGATGTTATCGCCGAGATAAGCTTCCTGGACGCTGTTGGCCAACCAATCTCCATTTTCGAGGGCATGGGGATTGAGGCGCAACAAAGAGGTGAATCCGCTCAGCAGAGTAAACAGGGACAGGTAGGCCATGAACGAGATCACCAATAACCAGCGCGGAAGCTTGAGATGCATCGTTACCGCGCTCAGCATCACGGCTACGGCGATGGCGATGGGCAGGCGGCTTGCCGTCAATAGCTGAAGCAGCAACATGAGGCCCACGATGATGCCATCCCAGCCGAAGATACGGCTCGGTTTGCGAACCATGCCTACCGCGAGAATGGCCACGATAAAGGGGAGGAATGCGCCGGCTGCCTGAAAAAGCGCGCGGCTCGAACTATCGGCAATCAGGTCTTCGCGCGATAAGGTATCTTCCGAGGCCAACAGGGGGATGCTGTGGGTCAAAATCATCGGTTCGGCGATGAAGACAATACAGACAAGACCCATCAGACGGGCTAATGAAATGAGGCGTTGATCGAGGAGATCCGCCGGAATCGTCAGCGGACGTAATTGGTAATGGAAAGTTTTTGTCACGCGGTAAACTATTCCCAGGCCGATGAAGAAGAACAGGAAGCCCACTGCGTTGAAGAGAATAACCAGCCCCGAAATGCTTAAAATGCCATCCGCTGACTCGGGAAAATGGTCGGCGGTTTGGTCGAGATAAAAATAACCGGCAAAGATCAGGGCCTGCTGTCCCAGGGTCAGGGCGATTGAGTCGATCACCCGCTTTGTCACGACCCAGCAGATCGGGAAAACAAACAGACTCGCGCACAGAATGATCACCACGTTTTCGGTAAAGCTGTTCATCCAGGACGTCGCATAATCTCCCCAACCTCGCGGATCATAGGCATCGAACCAATAAATAAGTGGTACGAGCAGGCACATCCCGCCCAGTATCCAGGGAACCAGAAGCGACAAGCTTAAAAATGGCTTCTGCGTAGCCAGCGGGTGAGGCTGGAATGAAGAAGCTGGAGGATTGCTCAACATTGGGTTAGATATATCGAAGGATTTGCAAAAATACGCAGGTGTATTTTATAAAAAAAGGTTATAAATATAAATCTGGTATGAATTGTAAGCATTCTCATTCATTTTAGCGAATCATCTCATCATGTACTTAGGTAAAAGACAAAAATTTGACTGGGTCTTTGTATTGGCCGCAGGGGACGGAATCATGGTCATCGCTTCCGTCCTTTTATCCTTACACTGGAAAGGTCTATTACCCTCGGCCCAGGGCGCGGATTCGATCGATGCCAACTGGACGGGTGTGGTCATGGTGTATCTCGCCTTGGTCTGCCTTATCTTGAGTGCTTCCAGCCTCTATAGTTGGGCAGCGCTGACGGATCGATGGCTCAAGTTTTTTCGTCTGACTTACACGCTGGTCAAGACGGGACTGCTGTTTTTCTGCTTGGTCTTCCTTTTGAATGTGCATCACAACCGGATTATCACCTGGCTGGTGCTGCAAACCGTTATCTGCATAGGTCTCATTTGGATCGGACGCCTCTTTCTTCGCTATCTGATGATGGATGCTTTCAAATTAATCCCCGAGGAACGGATCGCCTTTATCGGGTGGACGCCACGTCTCGAACGCGTGATAAAAAGTCTTCAGGGTCAGATCGGTCGTTTTCAAACAGTGCTCGGTTATTTTGATCCCGGGGGCGAAACCAGTTGCCCACCCGGGGACAAGGGTTTTCAACGCCTCGGTAGCCTGGGAGAGCTTGAAGCCGTTCATGATGATCAAAACATCACGCTTCTTGTCATGGATGAGTCGATGCTGGAATTTTCCCAATTGCAGGAATTGGCGGCAGTCTGCTCCCGCAGCGTCATCAATTTCAGGATGGTTCCGTCGGCCTTTGATATTCTCAGTACCCGGCTTTCCACCCGCGTGGTGGCGGGGGTTCCGCTCATGGGCATCCAGGGCGTGCCATTCGATCTTTTCCATAATCGCTTGATCAAAAGATGCGTCGATATTGTCGGCTCCATTGTGGGCTTGATTCTTTCCGCACCGATCATCCTGGTCTGCTCCATTCTTATCAAACGGGAATCGCCCGGCCCTGTTTTTTACCGCCAGATTCGTTTGGGCAGGGGAGGAAAGACCTTCGAGATCATCAAGCTTCGCAGCATGAAACTCGATGCGGAAAAAGAGACCGGGGCAAAATGGGCTGTGCAGGACGACCCTCGTCGCTTGAAGATCGGCGCCTTCCTGCGCAAATGGAATCTCGATGAGACCCCGCAATTCTGGAACGTCCTCAAGGGCGAAATGAGCCTGGTGGGACCCCGGCCCGAACGCCCGCACTTTGTGGAGAGCTTCAGTCAAAGTGTCCGGCACTACAATCTGCGTCATAATTGCAAGCCGGGCCTGTCGAGTTGGGCCGCTGTTCATGGCCTGCGAGGAAATACTTCTCTTACCGACCGTCTCGATTACGATCTCTTCTACTTTGAAAATTGGAGTCTCTGGCTCGATTTCAAGACGATGGTACTCACGCTACTTCCGCCCAAGAATGCCTACTAGACACCCATCTCAATCCTATCTTCGTACCCATCCATGGGCGAATGGGCTGGGATGCTACTTTTTCTGCCTCGTTGCCCTCTTCGCGTCTGTCGCGGCGAGAGCGGAAGAGAATTCTCCCGAGCCCGACTCGCCGGAAAAATATTATCTTTACGGACGCTCCATTCCAGAAATGCCCATTCTGGAACCTCCGCCCAATCCGCGAAGCACCTATGAGCAGTTGTTCCGCATAACTCTTCCCTACTACAACAACATTTTTGCCGTGCCGGAGCCATTGCCTCCCTTCCGTCTCGATCCTGCAAAATACACGGAAATCACCGCCTACGAGGCTCCGCGGGGACTTCTTCCCGTCCGCCCGCCAAACCGTCTTTGGACGTTTCATCCCTTTGTCGGCGTTCAAGAATCTTACGACTCCAATATTCAGCAGACGGCGCAAAACCATATCGGTGATTTTTATACGACCTTGAGGGCTGGATTCGATTATCAACTCGGGTCTCCCGATAGCATCTATTCGGAAGGTTACGACACGATTTTGGCGCTAAATGTCCGCGAGGAATTCTGGTCTGATACTTTCGACCGGCATGGCGAATTCAACGCGCTGAACGACCAGCTTCAGATTGATGGCCGGATTGGCCGGAGTGCTGCCGTCTGGCGTCCCTTCGTCTTTGGCGACGATGTGACCGGAAGTAATCTACTCCTGGAGAATCGCGTGGGGCGCATCGAACGCCAGCATTTGGTGACCGGTATCCGGGGCGACTATCAGGTGACTTCGCAGATCACCCTCAGCCAGACCTTTTCCCACGAATATTTCGAGCATCCCGATGATCCGTTCATCGACTTTGAAACGTGGAAAGTTTATCAGGAAGCCGGTTACCGGATTTTCCATGATTTTGATTTCTTCGGCTGGAGCAAATTTCTCTATACCGACGTGGACAAGGGCGCCGATGGCAAGGAATATCAGGGCGGCGTTGGCTGGCGTGGGAAGCCCGACCCGCGCCTCGCCAGCGAATTGCTCATGGGCTGGGATGAAGTCCATTTGAACCAGCAGCAAGCCAATCGGTTCAATCTCTCGACTTTCTATCTCTTTGGCCACACCAGCTTCGAGTGGAGTCCGCGCCTTCGTCTTGTCATGATCTATGACAGGAATTACGCCTTTAATGAAATCGTGGTGAATGATAATTACACCGATAACATCCTTCAGTTTGTGCCGGAAATTTACTTGGGCGACAACTGGTACGTCACCCCCTACCTGGGCATTGCCTATGACGAGTATGAAACCTCGCATCACGATACGCTCGAGTTTCGTCCCGAAATCGAAGTGGCCTACGTTACCCCGGAAACCTCGCGGGTTTTCATCAAACTTGGTTACGATCACACAGCCATCGTCAAGGGGGCGGATACGGGCCCCGTTGAAATTTATCGTCTTTCCACCGGTATTCGGTGGAAATTTTAGAACACTTCATTTCACAACCCTAAAGAAACCTTGTCCCCCAAAGGATATTTTTACATGATAACGGCCATGCAATTTAAGTTCCCGGTTTTCCTGGCCATTTCTTTCGTCACGATTTCCGGTTGTCTGATGGCTGGTGAACCCAGCCAGGTCGAAGCCGCGCCCGTCCCAGTCACGCGGACCACGGTTCCCTATGTTCTCGGAGTTTTGGATCGCATTACCGTCAAGCATGCCGATGAGTCGGTGGAAACTATTCAGGTTTCGCAAGAGGGCACGATCAAGATGGAGGATAAGGATTATCAGGTCAAAGGGCTTACTCCATCGGAAGCAGTCAAACTTGTGAAGCGTCACACCGCGAATGTCGCCTCGGTGCACATTGAAGAATATCGCCAGCCGAGGGTGGCAGTGCTGGGAGAGGTTTTTCATCAAATTTACACCGACATGAACGATGGCCCCATGAGGGTTCTGGACGCCCTGGCTTCCGCCAATGGATTTACCCCGCTCGCCAATGCGCGCCGGGTCAAGCTCATGCGTGAAAATGCCGGTCAGGTTGAAATCTATGAACTTGATCTGCGCCGTGTGATACGTGGAGAGTTATCCAGCCAGAACATCCTTCTTAAACCGGGTGACGTCATCACCGTTCCCCGCAATTTTCTCTAATCAAAATGTCTTCCACCTCCTCAACGTCGTCGGAAATTATGTCCAGCCCTCTGCATTTTTACCTTCAATTCATCCGCAAAAATATCGGGTTGTTTTGCCTGGGAATACTCATTGGTTTACTCATCGGTCTTGTCGCCTATTGGGCCACGCCGAAAGTTTACCGGGCCAAGGGGACGTTCCTGATCGACCGGCTTCCCTTCCGTATCGTCCAGGATAATTCCGGCGATGCTGAAACGGAACGACAGCTCGTGCAGAGTCTGATTTTGAGCATTCCTGGCGAGGAAATGCGCAACGCGGTTGCGGCGCGTGTCGGCGTTGACCCCACCGATATCGCCTTCACCCAGCATGATCGGTCTGTTTCGTTTTCGAGCGATCATCCACTTTGCGCCAATATCGAAGTTACCGCCACGCGTAACAGTCGTCTCGGGGTTGTCACCGCCGAATCGTCCGATCCGGAATTTGCCACCAAGGTTGTCAACGCGGTTTTCAGCGAGGTCGAGGTCATCAACAAGATCGCGGGGCGTTTGATGCAAATTCAATCGCGTTTGAAATTGGGCCAGACGGAATCGGAAAACCTTGTTCAGGCGCTGGCCGCCGTATCCGCAGAACGTATCAAGTACAAAGAACAAAACGACAGCCTGGATGAGTTCCTGGCAAAAAAAAATCCACCGCAAGCTTTCCCTGCCTTCAGCGATGATGCCACGCTCAACAATCTCAAGACCCAATTGATCCTGGTCTCTTCCGAGTACGACGCACTGGCGGCTCAAGACACCTTTGGTGGAAAACTCGCAGGCAAAAAAGCCGAGCTTGATGGATTACGTCTGCAGGTTCAACGGCATATCAATGGGTTGGTTGCAGGCCTGCGCTTATCTCTTCAAATCGCCGGCACACGCGAGGCCAGCTTCAAAAAGGATCTGGATGACGTCCAGCAACAGAGCGCTTCATTTGAAACGCTAGCCGCACAATTGGCCAAGGGAATCGGGGATTTCCGGCTGCGTGAGGAGCTTATCAAGGAAGGTGACGCCAGTCTCGTCAGCGAAGCCAGCGTCATCGTGGTGGTCGATCCCGCTTACACTATGCGCATCCCGGTTCGCCCCTCGCTTCCGCTCGATTTTGGTTTCGGCCTTCTCTTTGGCTTCGCGCTCGGCGGCGGCATGGCCTACCTGCGGACTCAACTGCGACCACATTCTGCTTAAGCTGCAGCGGTCTATGATCGTCGTCGTAATTTAAATTCCGTCATCCCGAGTGGAGGTGAGCCGAAAAGTCTATATGAGCGCAGCGTCAATCCGAACCGTAGTCGAGGGATATGGCTCGAACTTGAACTAAGTCCGAGAGACGGCGAAAGATTTATTAACTCGCATGAGATCTCGTTGTTCGCATGAGCGACAAGCGGGAATCCCCTTTGTGTGTCCTGAAAATTTGTGACGCTACCTTCACGTTTGGTTTATCGAGCCATGTCCTTCGACTTCGCCTCGAGTTAACCTTAAGCTCGACCAATACTTTTAGCTTCGGCTCCGCTCAGGATGACGAGGGGAAAGTGTCGAAGCGTCCTAGTTCGTGGCATGACTGCGGCGAATGCTCGCAATCACCAGCAGGCCGACAAAACCGAGCGCAATTGCCGCGAGGATGAACGAGTGGAAATACGCCGCCATTCCCAGGGACGCACCGCTGAGTAATAGGGGCAGCAATTGAGCGCCTATTGGTCGCAGCCAGGTTTCGGAAAAATGTTGCGTGAAGTTTTTCGATAGATGAAAAGCGGTCGGAAGAAGAGCCAGGGAAGCCAGCCCCCCTCCTACAAACAGACCGGTCAATCCCAATAACGGTTGCAGCACCAAACCGCAGGCCAGCACCAGCGCAGCTTCGATGAGATTGCCAATCGCCGCTTCCTTCACCAGTCCTGTGCCCATGGAGGCACTGACCACCGTTTTGCTGAAAGCGACCCCAAGCCCATAAAGCGCCATGGCCCAACTGATCTCCCACGGCAACCCCGTCGTTTCCTTGGGCAGCCAGATTTCCAGTATCATGCGGGTGAGGAAACCAATCACCAGCACGCCGTGCAGACAAAAGATGAGCGTGTAGGTGTAAGCGTGACGAAAATTTTCTCCGCGCTTGGTCGCCGTGGACTCGTTGGCCAGCGAGGCCTGGGATGTTTCGCTCGAAGTTGCGCCCAGTCCGCCCACAATTTCAGTGATGCGTAGGAGAATGTAGAAAATACCGGCCGCCGCCGGTCCGCCTATCGCCGAGACCAGAAAAGTCAGCACATGCGTCTTCGCCACGTAGGCAAGGGTCGTTGCATAAAACCAGCCGCCCGAGTGCAATGTACTCAGGACATGATGCAGGGTCAGGCGCGGCCATTCCTGCCAGAATTTTGCGTGGAGTAGGTCCCCGGTAACAAAAAGAACAAAGTTCGGAAGAATGAGGCAGAGAAAATAAACAAAGACCGCCAAAGTGACCGATCCGCCAAACCAGACTACAAGTCCAATAACGGGAATGGCCGCCACGGCACCCACGGTATTCGCCATCTTTAACGCGGAGATTCGCCCCTCTGCGGCCAAGGGTTCCAGCAGGAGCAGGCTCAGCATGAAAATGCCGATGAGTCCCACGGTCATGGCGATGAGAAAATCACCCTCTGGCGGCAGTTGCAGCCAGTAGCTCCACAACCGTGCGGCGGCCAGGCCTGCTGCAATGGCAAAAGCCAGGAACGTAATCAGCGCGAAGGCGGTAAGGCCTTCGCAGATCGCAAAGTTAAAATCTTTCGTGTCATTCGCGACCCGCGCATTGCACAGGCGCAACCGTGTCAGGCTGCGAACTCCACAGTCGAGGATTGCCAGTGAAACCAGCAGGGAACTCGCTAGAGCGAACATGCCATAGCCCACCGGCCCCCAAATCTTGAGCATCAACGGCGCCAGCAGGACGAGAAAGGCCGCCTTGGAAAAAAAATTCAACCCCTGCCAGACTTGATTCAGAAATAATTCCCACCGGTAACTTCGGCTGGGGGAAGCAACAGTCTCCATTAAAATAGGCTACTTAGCGTCCGACCCGACTACAAGATGTCCTCGTTTAAGTGCCGTCTTATTTTGTGAAAACGTCATTCCGAGCGAAGTCGAGGAATCGGTCTTGCTCTCTTGGTATTGATTTTTCAAACCGATTCCTCAACTTCGCCTCGAGCAACTCTTCTGCTTGGCCATTATTGTAGGCTCGGCTTTGTTCGGAATGACACAGGTAAGGGTTGCTTTTTGGTAGCCGTCGCAGGCCCTGCGACGGTGCCTTGTGGTAGGGACGCGAGTCCCTTCGCGTCCCATTAATAATCGGACGGCATGGGATTGGCCTCCCGGCCTTTTCAAATTGGATGTCCCAAATAGCTTTTGCGCTTACGCGCAGGAATTGCCGTCCCTACCAGAAATTGCGCGCCTGATTCCTCGACTTGCCTTTAGTCCTGAGCTTGTCGAAGGATCGAGATGACGGAGCTTTAATCAAACGCGATGAAGGCGTTGGTGCAAGAGGGGAGCTTCACCTTTCCCCGGACGGCCTGACCAGTGAGCAGATCGCGGCCCGGCGAGGGCAACGCAATTTCCTGGGTCGCCGCATCGGTACTGGAGAGAGCCCAGGCTTTGCGTCCGTCGCGGGTTATTTGAGGAGACAGCGTAACCGAGAGAGGAAGCACGACGCGCTCAACTTTTTCCCGGTCGAGAATGTTCGCATAAAGGTGCGCTCGCGCGGGGGAGTCGATTTCGCTCCCGAGGACATAAACACGACCCTTGCCATAGGGACGGCAAACTCCCCAGGCCAGATTTTCAAATTGGCCATGGGAATAGACTCCCAACACCTCATCGTCCGGCGTCGAATCGAAAACCGTCGCATACATCCGCGTCATGGCTTGAATACCGCTTGAAAGGGAGACGTCGAGATTCGTCCCGGGACAGAAAAACTTTGTTTTGAATCCGAGCATTTTTTCCACTTGTCCGAGGATGGCATTGGTGGGGACGGTGTGGTCTCTTTCCCGATAACCGCAATAGGGCCCGACAACCCAGGCTCCGTCACGGTTCAGGTGATTTTTCATGCGCTCGAGAAAATCGGGGCTGGCGTAAGGGAGATAAGGGGAAAAGATAATCTTGTATCCCTCCAGTGCGGACTCGTCGGAGACGAGATCCCGCCACGCGCCAACCTCAATCAAGGTTCCATATTGATCAGCCATCTTGGCGTGGTAGGAAAAATTCGCCTCGAGACCCGTGCTGAAGAAATGGTTGGCATTTTTCTCCGACCAAATAATCGCCACATCGGCGGGAGAGGTTGAATAGTCGCGCAGGATAGGCTCCAATTTTTGACGACTCTCGCTGACCCTCCTGACTTCATCCCAGCCGGGCGTGGGCTGGCCGTTGCTGTAAACAAGGGAGACATGTTGAATCTCCGTTCCGGTGCGGTGTTGCCGCCAGCACCAATAAAGCATCGCCTGGGAACCGCTGACGTAATTGAGAAAACCGAAGCATCCTACCTCTCCCGCTTTCATGCGCTCCGCCACCATGCTGTCGCTTCCCGTTTCCATCGTCCAAAAACGACGTCCCGGTTTGATCGAGCGCAGGCCATCGACGCGCATCCGCGACGCCATCGTGGAAATGAGCCCGGGATAAATATCGACCGAGGCAAAATCGAGGCCTTGAAAAAGATCCCATTCATCGGTGCTGCCCTCGCTGTTATGCGTCACGGGCAGGGGACTGTGGGCGCGAATAATCTGCACCTGTTCATCCTGAAACGAGATCGCCGTGTCGCTCATGAATCGCCGGTAATTCACCACCAGCCCAAAATGATGGGACCAGCAGCAGACACGATAAAGCGGGGGGACATCCTCAAAACTGTCGTAGTGGAAACTCCAGACGTTGGTTCCCCAAACCTTGTTGAGTTCATCCACCGTACCGTACCGATTTTCCAGCCATTTCGCCCATGAGGCCTGGCAGGCGGGGCAGACACATATTTTCTGGTGGCAACGCAATTCGTTATCGGTCTGCCACGCCATGACGGCGGGATGCCTCCCAAATTCGCGCGCGAGAACTTCCGTGATCGTCCGGCTATGCTGACGAAAAATCGGATTATTGTAGCAGGCATGTTGCCGGGCTCCGTGTTTATGGCGATAACCGTCTGCCTCCTGATAACCAATTTCAGGATGCTTCTTCATCAACCAATAGGGCGGCGTGGCGGTCGGAGTTCCAATCACGGCGCGGATGCCGTTGGCATGAAGAAGATCGAGCGCCTCGCGCAGCCAATCGAGTTGGAAAGTTCCCTCTTTCGGCTCAAGCTTGGACCATGCAAATTCGCCGACGCGCGCCACGTTCATGTTGAGGGAACGCATCAGGCGCATGTCTTCTTCGTGAACGGCCTTGTCCCATTGTTCGGGATACCAAGCCGCGCCAAGGAAAAGTGAATCGGAAGGAATATCAACGATGGGTGTGGGATTGGTTTTCATGGTCGAATGTCTGAAAGTGATGGGGAATGAATTCTTGCCAGGCTACTCCTCGACAATGTCCTGCTGGCCGGTTCGGTCGGGAGCATCGTTTGGGAAATGAGTTTTAAGCGCACGCCCCGCTTGTTCAAGCGCGGCTACTAATCCCTCGGTGTAACGGCTCTCTTTAAAATGGCTCGCGAGAAGGGCAACGAGATCGTCCCACCAGGCCTGACCGACTTTTTCATGCAGAGCCGTTCCGCCCACGACTGCAAACTTTTGGGTTTTAGGAGCGAGGAAGATGAGCAGGCTGTTCTTGTCCGTCGCGTTTTCGAGACGGAGTTTGCGGAACTCGTCGTTGGCTGCGGCGAGGGGATCTTCCACGCTGCGATGGCTGATGAAGAGAACGATGTCTCCGGACGTTCCCTGCTCAGCCGATTTGATCGCCTGTTGAATCCGGTCGTGCTCCACGCTATTCAAAAAATGTTTAACTTTCATGTTACCAGCCTGCCTGCACACCGCCGGAATAGTTGCCCTGGTGGAAGAGCGGAGTGATTTCCTGCGTGACGATCCTTTTGCAAATGGCGTCGGGCAGGGCGCCTTCCAGTCCGCGTCCCGTGGAGATGAACATTTTGCGGTCACTGACGAAGACGAAGAGGATCGCGCCGTTATCCTTTCCCTTCTGGCCGGGCTTCCATGCGTTGTAAGTGTCCGTGGCGTACTGCGCGATTTCGGCGTCTTGCGGCAGGCTGGGATAGATCGCGACGAGAATTTGATTCGAGGTGTCGCGTTCGAATTGATCGAGTTGACGATTAATCGTTTCGGCTGTCGTCGCATCGACCACGCCCGCCAGATCGGTAAAATAACGCGCGGGCTTGGCCGGAAGATTCTGGGCGTGGAGCAGAAGGCTTCCCCACCCCAACAGAAGAAATGTCAGGGCC
>JABDGH010000044.1 GCA_013286145.1 Verrucomicrobiota bacterium | reverse complement strand
CAGTGTGGTGCTAACCACGGTCACAGCCCCGGGCGGGGCGACCACGCAATATACGTACAGCGCCTATGGACCCGAGACGGATCCAGTGCCAAGACCTAGCACGGATCCGGGCACTAACTATACTTACGAGGATATCGCTTCCATTACCGATCCTCTCAGCCATACCTATTCGTTCACTTACGATCTCGATCACAGCAGGAAGAGCTATGTGAACAATTCGGTGGCAAAAGGGTACTATACCCAGATCGGATCGCCACGGACGATCGCGACGGTGACGATGCCGGACAGCACGAGCACGACGTTTGACCATTCCAAATCCCTGGTCTGGTTGAATCCGGACGGGCAGGCGTTGAATTCGAGCAGTCAGCGGCAAGTTACGGTCACGGATGCGACCGGCGTCGTTCGCACCTACAGCTACGATATCAGCAGCGCGGTGGTGGTTCCCGTGCCGAAAATTCCGGGCCCGGGCGGCGTGGGGACTTCCTTCACGAAGATCATTGCTTACACGAAGCTCAATGTTATCTATTACGGTGCCTCAACCATACTGGGAACGGAGACCTTCAATTTCGACCTCGACGCGGGGATGGCGCTCCAGTCGATCACGGATTTCAGCGGGAATACGACGAGCTATACGTATGGCAATACGTGGACAGCGACGGGGGATTACGCGGCGTTTCAACAGGTGACAGGGGTCAGCCTGACGGGCAAATATAACGATCCGACCCAGCAGACGGATGCGCTGGGGCATTCGAAGACGTTTGCCTACGATAGCGCCACGCGGATCATGACCGATGTAGTGAATGAGAACTCGAACGAGACTCTTTATACTGTCGATAGCTTGGGGCGCCGGACGAGCGAGGTGATCAAGGATTCAGGCGGCACCGCGCACCAGGAGACCGATTTCGTTTATGGCAATACGAAGTATCCCGGTTTCCTGACACTGAAAACGGTGAAGCATTTGACTGGCCTCGGCGATCCGGGTTGGGTGGCCGATCTCGTCACGAAGTATGTTCCCGATGCCGATGGGCGGCTTGCGCAGGAGATCGTCGATCCGGGCGGCCTCAATCTCGTGACGAGCTATACGTACGATGCGAACGGCAACAAGGTGACTTCGACCGATCCGCTGGGGCACACGACTTGGTTCAGCTACGATGCGCGCAATCGCCTGGTGACGGTGACCAATGCGGATGGCAGCCAGAAGCAGATGGTTTATGACGCGCGGGGCAACAAGACGAAGGAGTACGACGAGAATGGGATTGTGACGCTTTATCAATACGATTCGCTGAACCGGCTGGTGGAGCAGGTGCGGGACATGAATGGGAATGGCACGATTGAGACTGCGACGGATCTTGTCACCACGTTTACCTACAATGCGGTGGGTTCGAGGCTGTCGACGACGAGTCCGCTCGGCGGGGTGACGCAGATGACGTATGATAATCTACAACGGATGACGTCGGTGAAGGACGCACTGGGGCACACGACGCAGTTGAGCTACGGGGCGAACTCGGGCGGGAATGCGTTTGACAGCGCGAGTTTCAAGCCGACGCACACGGTCGATCCGCGGGGCAATGTGACGGATGTGATCTTCGACAAGCTTTACCGTCCGGTGGTGAAGTCGGTGCAGTACAAGGGGACATCGACCGATCCCTCGAACATGTCGAGTACATCGACCCAATACGACGCGGTGGGCAACCCGACGGTGGTGACGGACCCGCTGGGCAACCAGACTTTATATTCTTACGATGCGCTGAATCGGTTGTTGCAGACGACCTATGCGGATAACGTGGCGTCGAGCCATTATTCGTTCACAAAATATGCGTACACATCGACGGGGTTGAAGTGGGACGTGATGACCAAGAATGATGGATCGAGCCTGAGCGTCCATACGACCGACGAGGAGACGCAGATCGTCTATGATAACGCGGGGCGGGCGACGACTTCGACGCAGATGCTTACGAATGACGGGGTGAGCGGATCCGATGTGGCGACCTCGACGGTCTATGACGCTGGAGGCAACGTGGTGCAGACGACCAATCCGCTGGGCAAGGTGTGGGACTACGTTTATGACTCGCGCAATCGCAAGGTGCAGGAATTCGCGCCGGCGGTGACGGACGGGGATTCGAACGACAGCGCGTACAACACGAGCGTGCGGCCGAACAAGACGTGGATTTACGATCCGGCGGGGCGGGTGGCGACGACGATTGACGCGCGGGGCAATTCGGCGGGGACGCTGTACGAGACGGACATGTACTACGACGCGGCAAACCGGTTGACGGAAGTGCATCAGCCGTCGGTGTCGGTGAACGGGGGGAGTTCGAGTCATCCGATCACCTACACGACCTATGACAGGAACGGCAATGTGCTGACGGTGGAGGATCCGAACGCCCATACGGTGACGAATACGTACGACCTGCTCAATCGCCTGACGAAGACGGTGGATGGGGTGGGGATCACGGTGAAGTATAACTACGACCAGGTGGGCAACCGGACATTGGTGGTGGACGGGTTGGGGCAATCGACGGCGTTTGCGTACGACGGCCTGAATCGCAACACGCAAATCACGGACGCGGCGGGCAACGCGACGCGGTTCAAGTACAACGCGCTGAACAAGACGCAGCGCACCGATGCACTGGGGCAGGTGACGAGTTACTTCTACGATTTGCGCAACCGGCTGATGACGGTGATCTATGCGTCGAGCGATGCGGCCAATTCGGAGCGGGATTATGTCTATGACAAGGCGGGCAACCTGTTGTCGGTGACGGAGCCGTCGAAGACGACGGCGAACGTGAGCTACACGTACGATTTGTTGAACCGGATGGTGACGGAAGTGTCGGGGGGCAGGACGAACGCCTATACCTACGACCTGGCGGGCAACCGGACGCAAACGGTGTATGACTCGGGTGGGACGAGCCGGACGATCACGAGCGCGTACGATGATCTCAATCGGTTGCACACGCTGACGGACGGCAGCAAGGTGACGACGTACGTGTACGATTTGAATGGCAACATCGTGAGCAAGACGTTGCCCAACGGCGACGTGGAAAGCGCGACGTTCGATGCGCTCAACCGGATGACGGTGCAAAGCGCGGTCAACGGCAGCGCGGCATCGCTCTACGGTTATACTTATTATTACGACAAGGTCGGCAACGTCACGACGGTCGGTGAAACCTATCCCTCGGGCCTGAGCAGCCGGACGGTGAGCAACTCATACGACAATGACAACCGGCTGCACATCGAGGCAGTCACGGGCAGCGCGCCGAATTCGAGCACGACGTACACGTACGACAGCGCGAACAATTGCACACAAAAAGTCATCACCGGCACGGGCGCGGAAACGACCAACTATGCTTACAACAGCCTCAACCAGCTTACGGCCGCGACGGGCGGGTTTGCCGCCACCTACACCTACGATGCGAACGGCAATCGGGCCACGGAAGTTATCAGCAGCAACACCGACACGTATAGTTATGATTTTGAAAACAGGTTGATCGGGCTGGTCAAGAACACCAGCGGGGGGACGGGGACGTATGCCTACACGTATGACTATCGGTCACGCCGGATCATCCGCGACGAAAGCAGCGCCAGCGGCAACCTCACGCATGTCGTGTTCAGCGGGGGAACCTCGGTGCGCGAATACGACGGCAGCACACCGACGTTGACGGTGGAGCTTATCCGCGGTTCCGATTATGGGGGTGGAGTCGGCGGCGTTCTCTATACAATCCGTTCCAGCACCGAATACTACACGCATGAGAATCGTCGCGGCGACGTCATCGCGCAGACCAACGCCAGCGGCGCGTTCGATTACCAGGCGCAGTACCAGGGCTTTGGCAAACAAGCCGCCACGTCCGGTTCCACCAGCGACCGGCAAAAGGCCAACACCAAGGACGAAGACCCGTGGGGCGGAATCAACGAAGGCATGCGCTACACCACCTTCGAGGACGGGTTGCGCGTGTTCATTTCCAAAGACCCCGCTGGCATGATCGACGGCCCGAATTTGTACACTTACGTCCGACAAAATCCAGCTACCTACTTCGATCCCGAGGGGTTGGCCGCTGAAACCTATGGGACTTACGACGAAGCCACCAAGCACGGGTTCATGGGAGGTGTTTGGGCACAACCCGATGGACGCTACTACCCGGTCACCCTGAATAACGCGCCGTACGTTTTTGGTCAAAACGCTAAGACCTATGCGCCGCAAATCACGACGATTGCGGTTGGTTCAGCAGCAGTAGTGGCGGCTCCTGAAGTCAGCATCCCGGCGCGAATCGCCTATGGCGGATTAAGCGGCGCAGCAGCAGCCGATGCTGGCAACGCCGTCCACAATGCCCAAACAGGTCAGCCTTTGAGCAGCAACATGGCGACGACTACTGCTCAGGGAGCAGTTACGGGTGCCATAGTTCAAGGCGCAGCCGAAGCCGTCGCTCCAGAAACTGCAACTGCTATCAATGCTCAGAATAAGGTTGCAGCCACACCCACCCAATCGGCAGCCGCAACAACTCAAGCTTCTCATCAAGCGGTTGATTACACGTCCATTCCAGACAGTCCAAGTGTGGGGCCAGGAAAAGATTTCACCACTGCGCAAAAGGCGAAATTTAAAGCATTAAATGCACAGCAAAATGGAGGAACCATGAAATCTGACATTTCAGGGGAGCCACTCGTTGTTCCGCAACAGTCCAAAGCAGGAGTTACTCCTCCCGACAACGAAGCGCACGTAGATCACTATTATCCAAAGGCCGAAGGTGGACCGAATAGCTCTGTTAATGTTCAAGTTATTTCGAGAAAAGAAAATTTGGAAAAAAGTGACAAAACGCCATGAACATCGGGACAAATCAAGCGGCGATGATTTGCAACCATGTGTTTGACGGGGCTCCCATCCTCAAGGCCGTCAAGGATGCGCCTCTTGATGACACAGACAGCGGATGGCAATGCCATTGCAACAAGGTGGATCATACCCAAGAAACCTCCGCGAAATTTATTTCAGTTCGAGAACTGCTGGAAATCGAGCCTTCTTTACAGCTCCATATGGACTCTCCGATTGGAACTGTTTTGGAAAGAGATGGGCCTTCTAATGCGTGGAGAATTGCGACTGGATAGTGGCTGGGAAATTAAAGTGAACTCCACACGCCAACCATAGCACCCGTGGTGCCAAGAAAAAAATAAACGCTGAAATGGCTTCTCGGCTATGAACGCAACGCAAGGAAGCGAAGTTCGCCTACTCAAACTAAACAGCCAAACGGCTTGCCCACCTCGTACCGCTGTCCCGGTTAACCCGCAGATGTTGTCATAGAGTCTTTTGCACCTCTCAACACCCGGATCGAACGTCGGTCATGGCTGCGACCTTTCCAACTATGTCGATCCCAAACCAAGCAGAAATCGGATAGCTGTCAACGTCCCTGCTCGATGCGCTTCTCTTCGAGAACATCAAAAGCCTTGCCCATGGCGGCCACGGCATTCTTGAAGAAAAGCTTTCCGGGCACACCGTCGATGCGCAGCTTGAATTGACCATGATGGTAGCTGACGACGACGATGTGATGCCCCTGATACTCGATCCAGAAATTTCCCTGCGCCGACTGACGCCAATCCTTGTGGTGGATGAACTCGGTCTTGCGTTGCGCACGATCACGTAAATACCGTTCGGTTGCATCGACCCTAAGATCGCCCGAAAGGATTTTGGCGCATTTGCGGCCCACGGCCAGGGTGCGTTTGCAATCGGGGTGGCTCAAATAGTGGACAAACTGGGTCTTCTCCTCCTTGCAAAACTCGCACCGCTTATTCTTGCCCGGCTTGCTGCCGGGGGTGTCATGCAGGTCGATGGCCCGGAGCCATTGCCAGCCCACGTGGGGACATCCGGGTGTGCTTTTGAGCGGACGATTCATTTGATCGGAAACAAATGTTGCAACCAACACAGGTGGAATGCCATCCTGAACCTTCAGTGAACGGCGTACTGACCTCCGCACCTGCACCCCGACAGCTTCCGCGCCGTCGTCCGGCACGGCGTCACGCGCCGAAGCTGCCGGGGTGGCTGCAACTTATCGGGCTGCTGGCGCTGCTGCAAAACGCAGCCCATTCGCCCGACCTGGCGGGCAACGTGGTGCAGACGACCAATCCGCTGGGCAAGGTGTGGGACTATGTGTATGACTCGCGCAATCGCAAGGTGCAGGAATTCGCGCCGGCGGTGACGGACGGGGATTCGAACGACAGCGCGTACAATACGAGCGTGCGTCCGAACAAGACGTGGATTTACGATGCGGTAGGGCTGGTGAAGACGACGATCGATGCGCGGGGCAATTCGGCGGGGACGCTGTACGAGACGGACATGCACTACGATGCGGCGAACCGGGTGGTGGAAGTCGATCAACCTGAGGTGCCAGTGGACGGGGGCAGTCTGGCCGTTCCGATCACCTACACGACCTATGACAAGAACGGCAATGTGCTGACGGTGGAGGATCCGAACAGCCATACGGTGACGAATACCTACGACCTGCTCAACCGCCTGACGAAGACGGTGGATGGGGTGGGGATCACGGTGAAGTATAACTACGACCAGGTGGGCAACCGGACGTTGGTGGTGGACGGGTTGGGGCAATCGACGGCGTTTGCGTATGACGGTCTGAATCGCAACACGCAAATCACGGACGCGGCGGGTAACGCGACGCGGTTCAAGTACAATGCGTTGAACAAGACGCAGCGCATCGATGCGCTGGGGCAGGTGACGAGTTACTTCTACGATTTGCGCAACCGGCTGATGATCCTGAATTACGCGTCGAGCGATGCGGCCAATTCGGAGCGGGATTATGTCTATGACAAGGTGGGCAACCTGTTGTCGGTGACCGAGCCGTCGAAGACGGCGGCGAACGTGAGCTACACGTACGATTTGTTGAACCGGGTGGTGACGGAGGTGTCGGGGGGCAAGACGAACGCCTACACGTACGACCTGGCGGGCAACCGGACGGGGACAGTGTACGATTCGGGCGGGACGAGCCGGACGATCACGAGCGCGTACGATGACCTGAATCGGTTGCACACGCTGACGGAGGGGAGCCGCGTCACGACCTACGCGTACGATTTGAATGGGAACATCACCAGCAAGACGCTGCCGCACGGGTCATCGACCGGGGACGTGGAAACCGCGACGTTCGACGCGCTCAACCGGATTCATCTGCAAGGGGCGGTGAACAGCAGCAGCACGTTGCTCTACAATTACACCTACGGTTACGACCTGGCGGGCAATGACACGAAGGTGATCGAGTCTTATCCCTCCAGCTTCAGTGCCCACAACCGGACGGTGACCAACACGTACGACAATGACAACCGGTTGACGGAAGAGGCGGTGAGCGGCGGCACAACGACGACCTATGTCTACGACTTCGCGAATAATCGCACGAGCAAGGCGATCAGCGGCGGAGCCACCACGACGAACACGTACAACAATCTCGACCAGCTCATCACGGCGGTGACGGGCGGCACGACGCTCACCTACGCTTACGATGCCAACGGCAACCGATACACGCGCGGCGACGGCACCTACACCGACACTTACACGTACGACTTCGAGAACAGACTTATCCAACTGGTCAAGAACACCTCGGGCGGGGCGGGGACGTATGCTTATACTTATGACTACAGGTCACGCCGCATCCTGCGCGACGAAAGCGCCATCAGCGGCCACTACGCGACCAAGCTCGTCTTTAGTGGCGGTACGAGTGTGCGCGAATACGATGTCATCAGCGGCACGCCTACGCTCACCGTTGAGTTGATCCGCGGCAGCGATTACGGCGGAGGCATCGGCGGCGTGTTGTACACGATCCGTGGCGGTGGCTCGCCGACCTACAGTTACACCCATGAGAATCGCCGGGGCGATGTCGTTGCGCAAACCGATGGCGCGACCACGATGAACTACCAGGCGCAATATGAAGCGTTTGGCAAGAGACCCGCCGAAACCGGCAGTACCTCCGACCGCCAGAGGGCTAACACCAAGGACGAAGACCCCACGGGTCTTCTTGATGAAGGCCATCGTTACCGCGATCTCGAAACCGGCAGCTTCATCACCCGTGATCCGATGGGTTTCGTGGACGGGCCGAATCTTTACACGTATGTCCGACAGAATCCGTGGTCAGCGTTCGACCCCGAGGGATTAACGATGGAGGATTTACACCAGTATTGGGTGGGAATCGGAAACGGCTTTATCGGAATCGGACAGGGAGCAGTTCATGCCGTGGAGCATCCGATAGACACGGCCCAGGGCGTGGCCAGCGCAGTTGCCCATCCCATCAATACGGCTGTCGCGGTCAAGGATGCCGCAGTTAAATCTTACAACAGCGGTCCCGAAGGCCAAGGTGAGCTTACGGCCAATGTTCTCGCGGTGCTTGCGCCGGGAACCGCCGCAACGAAGTTATTCACGAAAGTTGAAAAATCCGCCTCAGAGCTAAAAGTAACTTCCGAAGTAGCTGCACAAGAATTTAAGGGAGGTCTTCACGGCGATACCAAATTGCCTGTCGGTGATGGGTTGGAGTCGCACCATATGCCGCCGGATTCGGTCAGTCCTGTTTCCACCAATAAAGGAACGGCCATTCAAATGGATCCCGCCGATCACATGGAAACTTCAAGCCATGGGTCTAATGGCGCAGCCGGTGCAGAATACCGCCAAGGCATTAAAGATATGATCGATGGGGGACAGATGCGGGATGCAATGGCGACGGAGGTTAGAGACGTGCGAAGGGCTTCTAAAGTAGTTTCCGGAGATGCCACCAAATACAATTCGGCGATGCAACAAATGCTAAAGACCGGCAAGGAGGAAGGGAATATTCCTCCCAATCCCAAAAGAAGCCAATAATAACACCGATGTCTAAATTTAAGATCACATCGTATCAGGGAGTGAATGCAATGCACTTTGGAATGAGTGCGCTGGAATTGGAACAAGTGGCAGGTAAACCGACCGTGGTTTCAACAAATCGTAAAGGGGAAAAAAACCATCAATACGACGGATGGAGTGTTAGATATTCGAAAGAATTGGAGAAGGTTGTCGAGTTCGGTTTTACCCCGCGAACCGAAGTCATCTACCAAGATATTAGCGTTTTCAAAGATGTGGACGCCTTCCAAAAAATAATCAGTCTGGATGGAGACGCTTTTGAGTACGTCGGATTTATTGTGCTTTTGAAACTAGGAATAACCCTCACGGGTTTTCATGACGGAGACGAGTCTCAGAAAGCAATAACGGCTTTCGCTCAAGGTAGATGGGACCACCTGAAGGAGAAATTTCGTCAATTTCCATCTTATGGAAAAGCGGAGAAAATAGTGGCAACCACTGGCAGGCGTGATGCCAACCAGAAGCAAAAATAAGGCCGCCTCAGCTTCTTTACCAAACGCGTTCCCCCTTGGGGGCGGGCTCATCCAAGCTTCGCGCTGGCCTCCATTCGTCCGAACGCCCCAAGACAAGGTCCCTCCCCTCCCCTCCATGTCCTAGTCCCTGCCAACCACAGGAATCCGCCGGATAGACGTCCGAAGATCGTCTGCAAGAGACTTGCCGTACCGGGTTCATCCTCCACAGCGGGTTAGGGGCGCGACTGATGCGGAATATGTCGCAGCCAAGCCAAGCGGGAAATTGGATGGCAGTCAACGCCCCTGTTCAATGCGCCTCATCACGACATCGAAAGCACGAACCATGGCTGAGGATTTGTCGTTGGGAATAAAGGGACAGGCAACTTTTCAGAGTAGGGAGCGGGTGGAGGGAATCGAACCCTCGTGTGTAGCTTGGAAGGCTACCGTTCTACCATTGAACTACACCCGCAAGACTGGCGTATCCAACGTCGCGATGTTGTCTGACGAGCGGAATAAATGCAATTCGGAAGTCCTGCGAAGGCGGCTTGATTTTCTTCCGTCGCTTGTCGCTCGCGCGAAAAAGAGGAGCCGAGCCGGGTTCCTAAATCTTTTGCCATCTCTCGGACTCAGCGCAAGTTCGAGCCATATCCCTCGACTTCGGTTCGAGTTGACGATGCGCTCGAACAGACTTTCGGGCTCACCTTCGCTCGGGATGACAGGCTTTTGGGTAGCCTGCGATCTCCGAGCGCGGGGTTTTTGCACCGTCGCCCGGAGGTCGACGGCTACCACGGGAATCGACGGTCATGGACCGCCGCTACATCTGAAGGCACGACGGCTACCTTAATACTTCAATCCGGCCTGTAAGGATCCGGTGTAGCCGGTCAATTCGGTGTAGCCGACCCCGGATACCGCCGCGCCTGCGACCGTGCCGCGAATCGAGCAGGCGCCCTCCCAGTAGTCGAGAGCGCCCATCTTCGTCAGGTGCAATTCCTGGTCCGCCATCGCGGGCGACACGGTCAAGTCGGCTTGATGTCCCGACACGAGAATATGCCAGCGCGCGGGATAAATCGCACCGCTTTTGGCGCTGCGCCACGTCGCCAATTTCCCCAGCGAAAAACTCCCCGGCACGAGACGTTGCGAAGTGCCATCGACCTTCACCCACGTTCCTTCCGATACCGGGTCGAGCGCGCCCGATTTGTCCCGCATCGCGTAGAGCATGATCTCCTCGTGATTATCCAACTGGATGCAAAACCAATCCCAGCCGACCTGATCCTTGCCCAGCGAACTGGTGCTGAATTCGTGATCGAACCAACTCGTGCCCGAAACGGAGTAAGTCGCGCCCTTCACGCGCAACTGCCCCGTGGTCGCCAGGCGCGGATACGAATAATAATAGGAAGCCTCGCCCACGCCCTCCGCCTTGCGACTCAGGCCGTTCACTCCCTCCAGGATCAGCGGCTTAAGCGGATGCTCCTCGAAATCGAGGGCCATGTCCGTTTCATGCGCGGTGAGTCGGTACTGCTCACTCCCCGCCTTCTGCACGATGGCCCACGGTCCCAGCGCGATGTCCATCCGGTCTGTCGCGGCCTTTGCTTCGCCCAGCGCACCGCGACTCACTCGTTCCGCCACGTAAAACTTGTCCGCCGCCAGGTCGCTGATGGTGAAATGACCAAAATAAAAATCGCGCACTCCCCAGCGACTTTGCGGTTGCGCGGGCGTGAATTGAATTCCCTGGCGAAAAAGCGTGAGTTGATAGCCGAAGGAGTGCTGCTGGGCGTCCTTCAGGTTGCCTGTGAAGTACCACCACTCCGTCTTGAAGTTGGGATGGGCGCCATGATCGCGCGGGAAAGTCCAGGTCCAGTTCCCGATGGCCCGTTGCCACGGTTCCGCAGCAGGTGATGCTCCCGGATCCTCTGCGCGGGTGGGCAAAAAGAGAGACGTCCAGATAAGCAGCAAGGCACAGCCGATTCGACACCTCTGCCCGATCAAAACGAACCGACGATAAATCACGCAGCAGGCTACCCCATTGCGAATCGTCGTCCACGCCGAATTGTGGAGCAGTATTTTTCCCGACCGCTACCTTAATAAGGCGCTAGTCTCTCTTCCAGCGCGGATAAGTAAATTTTCTAAAGCAAAATAATAATATGAGGACTGTATCTTATATAAGTTGCCTAAGGCTTTAAGGTGTTGCCCCTTCTACCGGAATTGGGCATAAACTCCCCCTTCGTGAAAAAAACCTCTTCTGTCGCGGTCATTGGTGCCGGTCTTGCCGGGTTGAGCTGCGCCCAGGCATTGCGCGCGGCTGGAGTCGAGGTGCGTATTTTTGAAAGTGCGCCATTTGTCGGCGGGCGATGCGCGACCCGGCTTTGGCAGGGACACCTGGTCGATCACGGTGTCCAATACTTCACGGCGCAATCCCCGGAATTCAAAAAGGAACTCCTGACGCGCCTGCGTCAATTCCGTCCCATCATCTCGCCCATTTTAGACTCGGAAAATAAACTCGTCACCAGTCCCAACGGCCCCCGTTTCTACGTGTTGCAGGGAAATAACTACCTCGCACACGTTTTCTCTCACGGACTCGACATCCGTTTGAATACTCCCGTCGAGTCGATCTCCTTTCGTCCCACCGAGATCGAATGCCTGGGAGAAAATTATGGCGCCGTGGTCAGCGCACTGCCCGGCCCTCAAACCATGCGTCTTTTTGGATTGGCCCAGGCTCCCGTCGAATACGACTCATGCCTCGTCGCCCTGTTTGAATATTCCGGCAGCGGGATTGGCAAATCCAGCGAGTGTTACGCCCGTCTTGCTGCGCCCAATAACGCGGTCTTCCTTTCCAGTCATTGCGAAAATCATAAAGCCGGGCGCATCATCGGCAATAAAACGGTCTTCATCGTCCAGGCCACACCAGCCTTCAGCCAGCAGCATCTCGATGCACCTCCCGAAAAATATCTGCCCCTGCTCGCCATGGAAAATGAGGAGCTTTGGCGCATCCCGTCAAATCACCGCACCGCCACTTATGGCCATCGTTGGGATTATGCCCGCTCGCTTCCACAATCCCGCTCTCGCACCGACCCGCCACGCGGCGCTTTCCTTTGCGGCGATTCCCGTACCGATTCGACCGTGGAGGAAGTCTGGCACGATGGCCGCAAGGCAGCGGACGAAGTGCTCGCCTACCTGGCCGAACTCAACGGGTAATCCTCGCGCAAGCCGCCTGGCAGGAAGTAAAATCTGCTTCTAGAGAAACCAAAAGTGTTCATCCTAGCGGCAAGGCCGCATGGCAAAACGATCCAGTAAAAAAAAAGCATTCGATCCGAGCGTCTCGCCACATGCGCCCAATTCCAAAGCGCTGGGTTCGGGTGTCTGGGTGGCTTTACTGCTGGCGGCAGTGGCCTTTTTGGTTTATTGGCCGTCACTTAAATCCGATTTTGTTTACGACGCGCACGTGGAAATCCTCGATGAAGGATTTATCACATCCCCTGCCAATCTGCCCGCCGTTCTTTCACTGAAAGTGCTGGGGATGAATCTCATCCTTGCGTCTCGTCCGGGGCAGATGCTTTATCTGATGCTTATCGCCGTCGTTAGTGGCAAGAACCCGTTCGGGTATCATCTATGCAGCAATCTGCTCCACGCGGCAAATGTCGCGCTTTTGTATGTGTTGTTATGCCGGTTGATCGCGACGGAAATAACAGGTTTGAGCAGGAACGTTGTTCTGAAAATTCAACTCGCCGTGGTGGCGGTCACTCTGATTTTTGCCTTGCATCCCATTGCGGTGGAATCTGTCGCCGAGGTGAGTTTCAGCTCGAGTCTTCTGGTGACATTTTTTACGTTGCTGGCTCTGCTTGCTGCAACCTCCTTTCGCCAGGAGAATTTTCGAGTCGCGTTGTTGACCGGAAGCGTGGGCACTCTTTGCGCCTTCGCTGCGGTGACCTCAAAGGAATCGGGTATTACAACGGCGCTGCTACTCATCGTCTATTGGTTTTTGTTTCGTCGCCGGGAAGCAAGGCTGCCATGGCTGATATTTTTGAGTGCTGCGACAGCAGTGACCGCAACCTTTCTGGCGGCTCGATTCCTTTTAGCTCAACCTAATCCGGTTCATTTGCATTATCTCGGCGGATCATTTTTCCAGGTCTTTTTGATCCAACCTCGCTTATGGACTTTTATGATGGGTAAATTGCTTTGGCCAGTGCAGTTTTCGGCTGATTATACGGTAGAGGATATAATCGAGTCCTCGACATCTCTTGCACTGCCGATTCTGATCGTCGTGGTTTTGCTTCAAACGTGGCTGGCTCGCAAGAGTCGGGTGGGTGCCATGGGGGTAGCCATTTATTGGCTGGGGCTCGTGACGGTTTCCAATTTCACCCCTCTCTTTCGTCCCCTGGCGGATCGCTTTTACTATTTGCCCATGGCGGGAGTTGCGATGCAACTGCTGGCTCTGCTCCTGATGACACTGAGATGGCCCAAGGGATTTTATCTTGCGCTTGTGCCCTTTTTGATCGCGATTTTGCCTCTAACCTTTCTCACCCTGACTCGCGAAGATGTTTTTGCCAATGAGACCTCGCTTTGGAGTGACACGCTTCAAGTCAGCCCCCTTTCCTCGTTAGCCCACAGCGGGTTGGGTGTTGCCCTTTTTAAAGAAGGGAAAGTGGACGAGGCGATTATTCAGTACAAAAAAGCCTTGGAAATCCAACCAACCTATCCCGAAGCTCACAACAATCTTGGCGCCGCTCTAATGCAAAAAGAACAAGTGGATGAGGCGATTGTTCAGAACAGAAAGGCCTTGGAAATCCGTCCAACCTATCCCGAAGCTCACAACAACCTTGGCACCGCTCTAATGCAAAAAGAGCAAGTGGACGAGGCGATTATTCAGTACGAAAAGGCCTTGGAAATCCGCCCTAATTATTCCGATGCCCACGATAACCTTGGCCTTGCCTTTATTAAAAAAGGGCAAGTGGATGAGGCGATGTCCCAGTTTAAAAAGAGCCTGGAAAGCAACTCCGCTAATGCCGATGCCCACAACAACCTTGGTGTCACTCTTGTACAAAAAGGGCAAATGGACAGTGCGATGGTTCAATTCCAAGAGGCCGTTAGACTGAAACCCAGTTTAATTGATGCGCAAAACAACCTGGCAAAAGCAAAGGCAGCACTCCAGCAAGAGGCACCTCCAGGTAAATGAAGAGTCTTCCTTATAGGAAGTAAAATCTGCTTCTAGGAAAACCAAAAGTGTTCATCCTAGCGGCAAGGCCGCATGGAAAAACGATCCAGAAAGAGGAAGGAAGTCGATCTCGATGCCTCGCCCCATGTGTCCAACTCCAAGGCATTAATTTTCAAGTGCCTGGATGGCGATGGCGCTTCTGCTGGCAGCAGTGACTTTTTTGGCTTATTGGCCTTCGCTTAAATCCGGTTTTGTTTACGACGCGCATATAGAAATTTTCGAGGAAGGCTTTGTCACTTCTCTTGCCAATCTGCCTGCCGTTCTTTCGCTGAAAGTGCTGGGGATGAACCTCATGCTTGAGGATCGCCCAGGCCAGATGCTTTACCTGATGCTGATCGCTGCTGTCTGCGGCAAGGAGCCGTTCGGGTATCATCTATGCAGTAACCTGCTCCATGCGGCAAATGTCGCGCTGTTGTATGTGTTGCTGTGCAGGTTGATTGCGACGGAAATAACAGGTTTGGGCAGGAACGTTGTTTTGAAAATTCAACTCGCGATAGCGACAGCAGTTTTGATTTTCGCGTTACATCCAATCACGGTGGAACCCATCGCCGGGGTGAGTTACAGCTCCGATCTTTTGGTGACGTTTTTCACGCTACTGGCGTTGCTCGCGGCGATGGCTTTTCGACCGGAGAATTTTCGAGTCGCGACGCTGACAGGAAGCGTGGGTGCGCTTTGCGCTTTTGCTTCGGTGACGTGCAAGGAGTCAGGAATTACGACGGCATTATTGCTCATCGTCTATTGGTTCTTGTTTCGTCGCCGGGAAACAAAATTACCCTGGCTGATGTTTTTAGGTGCGGCGACGGCTGTGACCGCAGCCTTTCTAGCGGTTCGATTTTTTCTCGCTCCGGCCAGTCAGGATCATATTGGTTATCCCGGTGGTTCGTTCTCCCAGATTTTTTTGATCCAGCCTCGTTTATGGGTTTTCATGATGGGCAAGTTGCTTTGGCCGGTGCAATTCTCGGCCGATTATATACCAGTGGATACGATTGGGCCTTCGACATTTTACGCGTTGGCGATTCTTGCCGTCGTGCTTTTGCTGCAAGGCTGGCTGGCTTTTAAGAGCCGGATGGGTGCCCTTGGGGTTGCCATCTACTGGCTGGGACTGGCGACTGTTTCTAATCTTGTTCCACTTTATCGTCCTGTCGCCGACCGTTTTTATTATTTGCCTCTGGCGGGAGTTGCGATGCAACTGCTGGCCCTGCTCCTGATGACACTGAGATGGCCCAGAGGATTTTATCTTGCGACGGCACCCTTCCTGGTCGCGATTTTGCCACTAACCTTTCTCACCCTGACTCGCGAAGATGTTTTTGCCAGCGACTTCGCTCTCTGGACGGACACGCTTCAAGTCAATCCTCTTTCATCGGTCGCGCACAACGGCCTTGGCCTTACCTTATTTGAAAAGGGACAGATCGACGACGCGATTGTCCATTTCCGAAGAGCGCTGGAAATCAACCCAAAGGATGTCCGAACGACTTATAATCTTGCTCTAGCCCTTCTCCAAAAAGGGCAGGCAGATGAAGCGATTGTCCAGTTTCAAAAGGTACTGGTAAGCAATCCCAACCTGGCCGAGGCTCACAACAATCTCGGAATTGCTCTTATACAAAAAGGACAAGTGGAGAAAGCGATGGCCCAATTTCAGAAAGCCATGCAGCTGAATCCCGGTTCAATCAGTGCGCAAAACAATCTGGCCCGGGCAAAGGCTACTCTGGAGCAAGGGGAGGCCAAATGAGGGCATTTTTTTGCGTTGTTCTATGAACGTCTCGGGGAAAAACGGACAATCCAACACGCGCCGATGATGACCGACCAGGCGCACGCTTGCGCCCACAGCAGAATAATTACCACCGATCCGAGCGCTTCGTAAACCGAATTGGCACTCCACATCTTTGACAGCACCGTGGCAAAGAGCAAACTGCACAAAATCCATCCGCACGAGGCCACCAGGCTTCCACCCCGTGCCTGCTTCATGCTCGGTCGTCTGGTTGGCACCAGGAGAAAAGTGAGAAAGAAGGCCCCGAACATTGCCGTCACGGCCACGGCATCCTGCATCAACGTCAGGGGCAAGGTCATTCCCGAATCCAAATGAAATTGCTTGAGAAGATCCCTGATCACCGGGGTTACGACAAAACAGATCGAAATCACCACCAGCAGGAGCATCCAGATCACCAGTAATGCGGCTGATTTCACCCAATGGGTCCAGTTCCATCCCTGCTGCCGACGTGACTCGTCAAAAATGAAAAGCAGCGTCCGGACGATTTGCATCATCAGGTTATACGACGTGTAAACCGCAAAAATAAAACCCATCGTCACCAGGCCTCCGTGAGATGATGACTCTATCGTGTTGATAATTTGTGCCGCATTAATGTCCGACGGCAGGATATCCGAAA
>JABDGH010000043.1 GCA_013286145.1 Verrucomicrobiota bacterium | reverse complement strand
TTTTCAACAAGGCGGCATCGGGCTGGGGCGGGAAAGTATCGGCGCAACCGTTCTCGCCATGCTCGATGCCAAGTGCGTCGAGCCACGCGCAAAGCATGGGACGTTGTTCCTCGACGAGCCAGGTCGAGAAAAGATTGAAGCTGAGAACTTCCATTTCGGGGCGGGAGAGGATTTGTATCCAGGTCGCGTGACGCTGGACCTTGGGCATTTCGATAAGAATCGGGACGCGGACGCCCATGCGCGGGGCCATGACTTCCACGGCGGTGCGGTAAAGCTTCTTGTTCGATTTTTGGACGGAAATGAGGATGTCGTTGGCCAGTTGTGGCGGTAAGGCTGGCCAGATGGCGTGGGTTTGGGTGGGCATAGGGGGCCAAGAGGATTAACAGGATTTGCAGGATGGATCAAAGCAGGTTTTTATAGATCGATGGGTAATAGAGGTAAAAAACTGCTGCGCGAAGATTATGCCGACCCTCGTCCGACGAGGGTGGCGCGCTACTTTCTCGGCAAATTTGTCTGCGTGGAGGCACCCGACGGCTACGCGGAGGGGATGATCACCGAGACAGAGGCTTATGGAGGTCCGCAGGATGCGGCGAGTCATGCTTTCGGAAATCGGCGAACGGCACGGACAGAAATCATGTTTGCGCCGGGTGGGGTGGCTTATGTCTATCTTTGTTACGGCTTGCATCGGCTTTTTAATATCGTCACGGGGCCGGAGGATATTCCGCAGGCCGTGCTGGTGCGCGCGGTGAGGATTACTGCTGGGCAGGAATTAGTGCGTCGGCGCAGACGGGGCGTAGCGGAAAAAGATTGGGCAAGCGGCCCGGGCCGGGTTTGTGCCGCGCTCGGCATCGGCATGAACCATAACGGTCACGACTTGTCAGGCGAAACGATCTGGATCGAGGATCGCGGGGTCGTGCCTCCAAATCGCGAAGTAAAACGGACACCCCGCATCGGCGTGGATTACGCGGGTGCCTGGGCGCTCAAGCCCTGGCGGTTTGTGTGGGAGGAAGAGTAGAAAACATGTTCATTTTTCCGTCATCCTGAGCTTGTCGAAGGATCAGCTTCCGGTAAATGAACGAATATTGAGTGCTTCCTGGGGGCTGATCCTTCGACAAGCTCAGGATGACGGAAGAAGAATGCGACGGTCATAGACCGCCGCTACATTAAGACTGGCTCGGCGTAGTAGGTGAAGCCGGTCGATTCGGTGAGACGCACGGGGAGGATTTCGCCGCGCCACCGTTCGTTCGCATCGATGAGGACGAGGCGGTTCGTGCGGGTGCGACCTTGGAAGCGATTCGAGTTGGTACGGCTTTCGCCCTCGACGAGAATTTCGTCTTCCTTGCCGAGAAGTTCCCTCACTCGGCGCTCGGCAATTTCATCAAGGATGCGGAGGAGAATCTGGTTGCGCTCCATTTTGATTTCCTCGGATAACTGACCCTCCATCGTGGCCGCCGGGGTATCGCGACGTGGGGAGTAGCGGAAGATGAAGGCGTTGTCGAAAGCGACTTCACGCACAAGGTCGCAGGTCTGGTTAAAATCGTCCTCTGTTTCGCCGGGGAAACCAACGATAACATCGGTGGTGAATGCGATCCGGGGCTGCGCGGCACGAAGTTTTTCGATCAGGCGTTGATAACCGGCGCGGGTGTAGGTGCGGTGCATCGCCTTGAGAATGCGGTCGCTGCCCGATTGAAGCGGAAGATGAACATGCTCGCAGAGATTGGGCAGATCGCGGAAGCAGGCGACGAGATCGTCCTTGAAACCGATGGGATGGGGCGAAGTAAAGCGAACGCGTTGCAGACCGGGAACGCCACAGACAGCGCGGAGAAGTTGCGCGAAGGGGGAGCGTCCGTCGATGGCGGGAAATTCATGTCGTCCGTAGAGATTGACGATCTGGCCAAGCAGCGTGACCTCCTTGACGCCCTGGGCCACGAGCGATGTGACTTCAGAAACAATTTCCGCGATGGGCCGCGAACGTTCCGCGCCGCGCGTGCTCGGAACGATGCAGAAAGTGCAATGCATGTTGCAGCCCTGCATGATCGAAACAAATGCCGTGACCTGACTCGGAGCGAGCAGGTGATCGCGAATGGTATTTTGGGAACCGGTTTCCTCCGCGACATCGACGATGCGAAGTGGTTTCGCGCCGCTCTTTTCACGCAGTTGCTCGAAGAGGCTGTCAACGTGCCGACCCACTTCGTGAAATTTTTGCGTGCCGATGACGAGATCAACATCGGGCAATTCATCCAGAATGGACGCTCCTCGACTTTGCGCCATGCAGCCAAGAAAACCGATCACCTGATGCTGGCGATGTTTTTTGCGACCGCCCAGGGTCTGCATTTTGCTGAGCGCCTTTTGTTCGGCCATATCACGCACGGAGCAGGTGTTGAGCAGAACCACATCGGCGTTTTCTTCGTTCTGGACGAGGTCGTAACCACGGCTGGCCAAGTCGCGTGCGACCTGTTCGGAGTCGCGCACATTCATCTGGCAGCCGTAGGTTTTGATGAAGACGGAGGGCATGAAAGGATGACCTTACCTTGTCGCGCCCAGGATTTCGAGCTTAGGTTATTGAAACATTGTGGCTAAATGGTTACTTGCGATAGGTAGCCTTTGCCGGGTTGAGAGATAAGCGGGCTTGAGTGATGAGGGAGAGTCAAAATGAAAGTGCCTATGATGCAACCACTAGGGTTGTGATAACAATTTAAGGTTAAACTTTTTATCTGTGGCATGTTTATTGCGTAAATTTGTTTACCTGTTTTAATTTGATTAAGACCGGTGCCTGCCAGAAAGCACTGGCTCGCCCTAATACCGGGAAATATTTCTCATGACGACTTTCAGACAAGACCCAGAAACAGCATGGTGGTTCCCACGTCTCCGTGGTTGCGATCACATACAAACCGCGCACGTTTCGTGTCGCGGAGGGAAAATCGGCTTCAAGCCGGACGAGCCCTGCTTTTCGGGTTATTCAAGGAAAGGAGGTATGGATTATGAGCAATATCAAAAGGCAGGCTTTTCTTTCCCGGACACAAGTGGCGGCCCGATTGCGACGAGATATTCATCGCCGGGGTCAGACGCTGGTGGAATACTCCTTGATCCTGGCCGTTATATCCATCGTGGCCATCGGGGTCTTGATCAGCATGGGACAACAGGTTAAAAGTGTTTATTCGATGATTGATTCCCAGATAACGACAGCAGGGGCATCCCACTAAATTTTGAAACGCACGGTTTTCCCCTCGCGGAAGACCGTGCGTTTTTGTTTTTTGTCAGGAATAAAGCGTCACCCGATTTTGATTTAATTCGCGGTGACAGGCGCAAGTGACACCCCCTAACCTGTCTGGAATGTTAGAGTCTTCCACAAAGCCCATTTGGTGGCTGCCGACTTTCGGCTTCTTTCTCTTTCTCTCCATCGAACTATGGATGTTTTGCGGGGTTGACCGCCTTTTTGAAGATCCGGGTGTTGGCAGGCATTTGCGAACTGCGGAAGTGATTCTGGAAACAGGCAAGATTCCCCATGCCGATCCGCTAAGTTTCACCCACGCTGGCGAACCTTGGATGGACTTTGAATGGGCCTTCGAAACGACCATCGGAGAGCTTTATCGTGTCGGTGGCTTGGCCCTGGTTGCAGCGTTTTGTTATGCCGTTTTCGCCGCCACGCTTCTTGGAATTTACCGCACACTCCTCCAGACCGGGCTGTCGGTGACTGTTGTCCTTCTGTACACGGGGGTGGCATTCTTGACGCTGCATCTTCATTTTGCAGCCAGGCCGGTTCTTTTTACTTATCTTTTCATGGCGCTGGTGGTGGAGGTCTGGTTCCGGCGCACTCAACCCGAGGCGCGGGATTGGGTTATCCTGCCGCTGGTTTTTGTGGCGTGGGCTAATCTGCATGCCGGATGGGCAGCAGCTTTGGTATTTCTCATCGGTTCGCTTTTTGGACGGTTGCTCGACCGCATTTTCAAGCGGGTGGATGGCGAGGCAGCGCCCTTGATTCCGTGGATCGGCTTGACGCTCTTATGCTTGTTGGCGACGTGGTTCAATCCGTGGGGATGGGGACTGCACCAGCACGTTTTCCTCCTGGCGACGACCTATAAAAGTTTCGCGCTTTGGAACGAATATGCGCCGCCCAATTTCGTGGAACCGAGCATGTCGGCGATCACCGTGCTGTTCCTGCTCGGGGTGATTTTTTTCACGCGGCTTCGCCGACACGCGCCGCAGTGGCGTTGGGAAATGATTTTGCCCCTGTTTTTCTTTCTCCACGAGGGACTCAAGGCGCAGCGCCACGTCCTGCTGCTGGCCGAAGTGGCGGCGGTGCCAGTGGCGCGTGATTTGGAAGTCTTGTTACACGGCACCTGGTGGCCTTGGTTGCGGGAACGGTTGAAGGATTTCCAGGATCGGCAACGACTGGCGGGAGGCGATGCGTGGCTCGCCTTGATCGCGGCGTTGGCCATCGCGGCAGTTTTTGTCCGGGCACCGGGAGCGCAGGAAATCCAGGTGGGCAAAAGCATCACACCGAAATTGCTGACTTTTTTACGACAGCATCCGGATCGTTTTCACCGTCCGCTGACGACGACATGGAATGCGGGGCCGTTGGTTTGGAACATGCGACCCGACTTCCGGGTGAGCTTCGATGACCGGGGCGATTTTTACGGCGACAAGACCGTCTTTTCGTATGTCGATCTCTACACGGGCGCATCCGGCTGGCGCGACACGTTTGAAAAAGGTCACTACGACTCGGCCATTCTCGATCCTTATCTGCAATTAAATCAGCTTCTCCATTTCCTGCCTGAGTGGAAGGAAGTCTATCGCGACGACAAGACCGTGGTGTATTGGAAAGATACTCCCTAGGACTTTTCCTCTCAAAAATTTTCTGCATGATATGCAGATGAGTTCTGCCCAGGAGGAAATCGCTCCGCATCCTTCTTCTCTTGCCACAAATCAGGCCATGCCGTCACTTCGCCGTTTGGCTCGAATTGTTTTCACCACGTTTTTGCTGACCTTCATCGCCTCGCGGATGCTGGTGATTCTCATCATGGCACGCTTGATTCCCGATTTTTTCCTCCATCTGGGCGAGACGCATGTTCATCATCTCAATTACGGCATCTTTTTACTTACGACGGTGGCGGGCGTTCTTCTTTTTTTCCAGGTCGGCCCAAGGGAACGCTTGTGGTGCGCCATGGCCTATGGTTTCAGCCTGGCGCTGACCTTCGATGAGTTTGGAATGTGGCTGCATCTCGGGGGTAGTTATTGGCAGCGGGCCAGTTTTGATGCTGTGATCGTGGTCTTGAGTTTATTTGGCGTTATCGCCTATGCCCCCAGCCTGGATCGCATGAGAACCCACCATTGGATTACGGGTATCGTGACGGCAACAGCCACGATTCTTTTTTATGCCATGCTGTTCAAGTCTCTCGATTACGCAGACAAAAAAGTAGGCCCTCGCCTGCAACGGCTGGAACAATTCGGTCCCCAGTAAGTATTTCATTCGACTGCGTGCATCCAACCGAAAGCGCTCTACGCACATTCGGCATTGCGAGGCCAGCGATTGGAAGGAACTATTCTTATTCATCAATGAGCGATCCAGAGATTCCATCTAAACGCGAACGCACCTTGTCCGTGCTTCTGGTGAATAATTTGATCGTTTCCGCATTGGTCTTTGCGTTGTTGGAAATCTGGCGTCCCTTCTATTTCTTAACGGATGATAATCTGGGCGGATGTTTCCCTTTGTTGTCTGGCATGGGGCATCGATTGGCCGAGGGTAAATCACCGTTTGTGGCGGATTATATTTTCGGCGGAAATTACGATCTCCTGAGGGATTGCAGCCTCTCCTGCTGGCACCCGGTCTATTTGCTGGCCTCCCTTCTGGCCAACACCCCAGCGCACTTCCTGATGGTTGACCTGGTGGCTTTCATTTTCCTTATGACAGCCACGGCGGGTTTCGTGAATCTCGCCCATTTTCTCCGGCAGGAACTTGCGCTTCAACTCAGCGATGCCCGCCTGATGCTCTATGCGTTGAGTTTCAATTACAGCATGATTGTTTTGACCACGGGTTCGAGCTGGATCGGTTTTCTTGGAAATCACAGCGCCCTCCCCTGGCTGGCCCTGGGCATTCTACAAACTTCGTGGCGCAGGGGCCTGTGTCTGGTGACTTTTTTTTCACTCCATCATATCCTGGGAGGGCACATCGCCCCCACGATCAGCGATAGCATTTTCCTTAGTCTGTTTGCCGTGGGCATCTCGATTTATCGCCGGTCTTTCCTGCCGCTCATTTCTTGGGTTTCAGGTTATGCCATTGCGCTCCTCATCCTGTCCCCGTTCCTGATTCCGGCATGGCACGGATTTCTCATGTCCGATCGATCCGATGGTTTAACCGTCGCGACCATGAGCAAGTTTGCTGTCCCAGCGATGCTTTTCCCTTTCTCCTATTTTTTCAGCACTTTTAGCGTATTGTTGTTTCCGCACTACCAGTTCGGTACCACACAGCTTTTTTACTCCTCGGCTTTTGTCTCATGCGCGGCGGCTTGGGCAATTATCCCCGCAGCGATGAGTCGTAAACGGTGGCGCTTCCTGGAAATCCTTTGCCTGGGTTTGCTTGCGCTTTTGGCGGTCATGATCGTCCGTCCGCTTTGGGTAAGCAGCATCATGCTTCACTTGCCTCTCCTTAAATCGATGCGCTGGCCGTTCCGGGAAATTTTACAGTTTCAGTTTTTCCTCCACTTGTTTTTGGTCATGCGCCCCCTTGGCGGATCTGCGCGCTTCCAGCGTTTGGCGATCTTCGCGGGTGTCTTTATTTTTGTTTTCCCTCTGATTTTTCTCAATGCGCCCACTTTTCTGCCGATGCAACCTGATCGTGAACTTCTCTTTTCCGGCAAGGCGGATCTTTACTGGAACCGGGTCAAGCCCCTCTTGAAACCCGACGATTGCGTTGCGGTGATCGCCGACATCAACATGATTGACGCTCATCCCTTCGAGATACCTTACACTCTTCTTGAGGTTTATAATTTCCCCATTTTAGCGAAGACCAAAAACGTGAGCGGCTATTCGGTGACTGTTCCTCGTGATCAACTTTATGTTAAAATTGTTCCCGTCTTGCATATGGGCATCTTCGGTCCGGAGCAAAAAGCGGCTCTTCTAAAGGAACGACCGGACGTTAAATTTATCACCTTGGAGAGCGTGAAGCCGCTTCGGATCACTCTAAGTTCCCGCGATGGCCCCGTGACCGATCTTAAGCCTTTTGTTGCGCCTTAAAACAAGATGTCGCTTAGGGCTTCTTTTTGGATTTGTGCGCGAGAGCCTTCTCTTTTTGCTCCTCGTCGTTCCAATCGGCACAGCCTCCCTTGCCGACGCTTCGCACGAAAGCATTCATCAGGTTGGCGGTTCCCTTGTAGGCATAGGGGTCGGTGCCCGCAACCATCGTGATATCGCGATAGTCGGCGACTGCCATGGCCGTCTTTTCATCCGGCCTCCACCAAGGAAGGAGTGACTCAGCGCTCATGTAGTGATTGACGAGAGCGCGGCGAAATCCCGATTCAGCCCGATTGGGCAGGGAACGGTGAAGGAGGTAACCATTGAAAAAAACAATGGATCCCGCCTTCACTTCAACCGGCACGGAATCTTCCTCGTTCCAGGGAAAATCGTACGATTCATGCGAGCAATCAAAACGCTCGTCGAAATGGAATTTTTGCGGCCAGAGAATACCCCGCTGTTGTGATCCCGGCAAAACCCAAAGACAGCCGTTCTTGAGGGTGGCATCATCCATGGCTATCCAGGCACCCGTAAGAGAACGATCCCGGGTGGGTATGTAATCTTCATCCTGATGCCAGGCTTGCCCCGGCTTCCCGCTCGCCTTGACGAAAAGCATCGACTGCATGCATTTGACGTTGGGACTTATCACCCGCGTGAGAACTTCCACGATGGCCGGATGAGCCAAAGCCGCCTGCATGACGGGTGAAAGCTTGTTTGGAAAATGAATGCAAAGCACATGCTGCAACACTTCTGTGTCGCTCACCGATTCGGCGGCGGGTTCAACCCCATCGATTTTGCCTTCCTGGTTTCGACATAGCTTGGTGGTCGATTGAATCAATTCAGCAATTTCGGATCGGGACAGTGCCTCGTGAATGACAAGATACCCATTCTCCCGATAAAAGGTCGCGGCTTCATCCTGGACAGGGCGTGTGAAGTAACCGGAAGGAAGGCCAGCTTTCGGCCACGATCCAAACGGAGGCAAAGTGGAAGCAAGTTCCTCAGGCTGAAGACGCGACGGGTTCCAGGATGTAGAACTCATATCCGTCCTCTCATTGGTTAGCTTTATGACCGCCGATAGACTGGCGGCAATATCCAAATAAGAAACATCTCTAGGATACTGCGATTTTTGATTTCCGCAGAATGCGTGTTCCGCCAGCAACCACCACGGCACCAATGGCGAGCAACGCGAATGCGGAGGGCTCAGGAGCGGTCGTCGTCAATGTATTCAATGTCAGATCAAGTGATGAGCCTGATCCGCCTGGACTGAAGGCAACGGTGCTAACTATTCCATTAAATGCGCCGTCCGTACCAAAAAAATTTAGCTGGAGGGTAACATCCGAATTCCGCGGCGAAAAACTGTTCAAGTTGCCCTGATAGATAAGTCCATTAGAGTTAGAGTCAACAAGCTCGATTTGGAAATTGGCCGTGGACGTAGAGAGTGAAGAGTAACTGGCCGTTAATTGCAGGGATGATGGATTCCCCACAGAGACGGGTGTCACATTTCCAACCAGCGTATTGGTGAAATCGTTTCCCGAAATCTCCAAGGTGGATGCCGTCTGCGTATCGGTGAAATTGGAAAAGGTTACCGTATAAGGATTCGGGGCACCCGTGCCAAAACCTGTGATGAGAATTTGACCGTGGGCTTGAACCATCATTGCCGCGATCAGGAAGGCACTTTTTACGAGAAATCGAGAGAGTTTATTCATACCTTTGTTCAGTAAGTTGGATTATATTTAAAAAATTGCAATGATCAAGACCCATTTAGAGATTGTAAGGAAGGCTTTGGCTTAGCAACGTAGTTCCTGCTGCGGCACCTTGTTTACTAAGGATAACACCCGTACCCGCAGGAATAACCTGATTATCACTGACGGTATTGAGTCCCACACGGCGCCAATGGGGAGTGGTGGTACCGTTGTTGGTGGGATCAAAGTAGTACTGCCTCCATGCGCCCGAAACGAAAAACTGGACGATGTCGGCCGAGGAGGGACTCGCATTGGAAACCCATCCGGAAATACTATTGATATTGGATGTGCCAAGGGTCAAATCGCTTGGCCAGGAGTTGCCGACAAAGCTGACTCCGGAATTTGCTACAACTGAGGCTGCTGGAGTCGTCGGAACCGAACCGGTTAAAACCAGAGAGAGAGGGGTGTTGGCTAGTCTTGAATAGATGATGGCCGTATCGGGACGAATTACCAAATTGTTGGCGTTGCTATTAAGTCCAATTCGTAGCCATCCCGAAGTTGTATTGTAGTAATATTGGCGCCACGCCCCCGTGACAAATAACTGAACATTATCGGCACTAGCGGGTGCAGTCCCCGTCAAAACGCCCGAAGAAGAAGGAAGCAAGCTGCTGAGCGTGTATCCGGCAAGGAGTTCATAGGTATCGGTATTTGGAACAATTCCCAGCGTGGTGAGATCGGTCTGCGCGGCATCCCCCGCGTCGATGGTAACGGTCGTGGCTGTGTTTGCCGTGCTTGTTGAAACTAAAAAAGTACGCCCACTGGCCGTGCCACTGGTTATCCGGATTAACGTAGGTGCACTCGCATTTGATAACTGAGTTGGGCTCGTTGCCCATCCCGCGTTGCTGTTGGAAATCGTATTGGCGGTAAGAGAGGTGATAACCCCTTTTACTTGTCCCGTTGCATTCGCATCGTTAAGAAGAGGGGCCGCGAGAAGTGAAATAGTCGATGTGGTACCCGTGCCCGCAGCGATATTAAGAGTTAAAAAACCGGAGGGGGTTGAGTTCGATATGACCTGTTGAGCCTGCAAAGCAGCAGGAAAAAGAAGGAGAGCAATCCAAAGCAACAATTTCATCGCTGTTATATTAAACTCTTTTTATTTGTCTGGCAAGGTAGTAAATGCATTTAAAGTTATATTAGATTCGCCATCCTATAGCTTGATTACGAAAGACTTAGGCCGAAATGGCTCCACGCAACAGGCCTACAGGTTTAAAATCGTGACTGGGCAGAACGGTTTTAATCTGCGGATTGCCCAGATGGACGGAGACGACTTCTCCCAGAACGTCACGAAAATCGGTGGTATGCAGGAGGTCGCGCCCCTGGTGAAGTTGGCTTTTATCGAGACCAGGCCATTTGCTGAGAACCGGCTTGACGATTCCGCCTGCGCTGGATGTGGCCAATCCACCACCAAGAGCAAGCATACAATTGGCCCAGCCATGATCAGTGCCTCCGGTGCCATTTTCAGCTGCGGTGCGGCCAAAATCACTCATGGTAAGCACCAGGACATCGTTGAGGCGATCTCCCAAATCCGCAGCGAACGCAGCCATTCCTTCAGCAAATCCCTGAACGAGATTTCCGTACTGGCCATTGGAATTGCCCTGATTCTGGTGCGTATCCCAACCGCCGTAATCGACCTCGGCGACTTCGAGACCGATATCGGCCTTGATGACGCGGGCAACCTCCTGCAACCGGCGCGCAAACTCGGTCTTCGGGTATTGCACTGTGGAATCCTTGATCTGGGCCATCTTGGACTTGATCATCCTGACTCCTTCGAGCGTGGTCTGCCCCGTTTGAGCCAGTAAATCGCGAGCGGCGGCTTCATGTTCGCGCGGCGGCGTGCAGTAGGCGTGCTCGATGGCCGCCATCATCTCGGTATCGGAGATATTATCCGCTGCAGGCATGGCGAGATCCGAAATGCCATGCAACGCAAAGGCAGGAGCCTTGCCTCGTAAAATACGAGGGAGCACATCCCCAATCGAAATAGCCCGCACGGGTCCGTGTCCTTCCGAAGTGATGAGATGGCGGTTGAGCCAGCCGTCCGAACTGACCGTGTTGCCAGTCACGCCAGTTTCCCATGTGTCCTGCTCCTCAAAATGGGAACGAGTGTTGAGATCGTAGCCGACGGCATGCAGGGCCATGGCAGTTCCATTCTTGAATAATGGCATGAGCGCAGCACCCCGGGGATTCAAACCAAAAAAACCGTCCAAATCGAGGACGCCATTGGCGTTGTCCGTGCCGGGATTTGACAAGGCGATCGTGCGGCGCAACGCCTGATAGCCCGGATCCTTGTAAGGGACGATGAAATTGAGTCCATCCATTCCGCCACGAAGAAAAATGGCGACGAAGGTTTTGCCACGCTTCACCGGCTTCACATCATTGGCGGTCAGGCCGACATCGGCCAGCGTATGCAGCGGATTTATTCCGCAGTAAACGGCAAGCGCTCCGGTTGACTTGAGAAAATAACGGCGGGTCATGTGCATGGTGGGATCCTTTTTCTTTTTTATCTCAGGCTATTCTCAGGTAACTGACAGATGAACGTGGCCAAGGCGTGCAGGCGCGTACCCGTATTGGGGGGAGCGGAAGCGAGCAGTTTTTGAACAGATTCGTTGGAACTATCACTTAAAATGTTACCCGTCATGCGAACTGCCGCAACATCGATCAGTCGCTGCGTGATCCCGGGTTTCCAGTCTGCATCGGCTGGCTGCCATGCGGTGGGGATCAGGCCGGATTCGAGGAAATTATTCTGGATCGTCTTGGCAAAGCGCCACCGCTGAAGCAGCGCGTTGGAACTGGCATAATCACCGTCCGCCTCGGGGTAACCGTCCGGCGTGGCGCGGTCGAACATCCCCATGCCGCTCCTGGAAATCAAGTCGTTCACGGGGCCGGGGTTGCCCACACGAGCCAGACGAGAGGCACGAACCCCAAAGTCAATCGGACTGGCCACCCTGGCTTGCACAGCCCAAAATGCCGGGTGCTCGGACATGGCGAGGAGCATGGCGCGCATGTCACCACCGGTTTCGAGATAGATTTTCGCGAGATCGTCCACCAGAACCGGAGGCGCGGGGTTCGAAACGTAGTGTTCGCATAATTTGCGGCTGATAAACTGCGCGCAACTCGGATGGGCCGTCAACATTTCGAGCGCCATCAAGACACGATCAAACCGTTTCTCGGGTTCGACGCCGGAAAATTCCATGCCCAAAATGCGGCAAGCCGTGCCGCTGTTCAACCTTGGGTCATACCGGAAGACACGATCAAGGTCGCCGCCGCCTGACCCATCTTTTGGAGCTTCGTCGGCGAGCGTCCATCCCGTAAGAAGATCGGCCAGGGTGGTCACATCTTTCTGGGTATAGCCACCCTTTACGCCAAGCGTATGCAACTCCATGATTTCGCGGGCATAATTCTCATTGAGCCGGTGGGAAAAACTGTTGCGTTGATCGAGGTAGATCAACATGGCCGGGCTGGTCGCCGACGTAAGGAGCAGATCGGCGAATGGCGCAGGGCCCATCTGAAGAAAACGATCATGCTCATCGGCTTTGAGCGGAGTGCCATCCTTATTGAGCCAGGTCGAAAAATGATTTTCCGTCCATGCGATGAAGCGGGCGCGTACGGGATTGGCATCAGTCAGGAGATATTGAACGGCTCCCGAAATCACCTGACCGGTGTTGTGTTGATCGGGGAATTCCGCACGGAGGCGCATCTGCTCATTTTCTTCCAAGGACGATGCGGCGGTTTCAGCCAACCGCGATTCGAGCCATTTGTGAGGCCCCATGGTCAGTATGGCTGCAAGCTCTCCCGGCTCCGGGCCATAGCCAAAGCGATTGAGCAGAAAAAGAGCGCGTTGATAATCGCCCATCACGACTTGACCCTTTGGCAGGACGGTGAATAAAACCTCCTTCGATTTGCCTTGGTTCCCGGAATCGTCATGCGCCACGACACACAACCGATGCACCCCGGGAACAAGGTCGCGCGTGAGCAACGGAAAAACCACCGGCCCCAAGCCGTTGCGGGGCGCGAGGTCAAAATGTTGAGGCTGATCGTCAATGAGCAGGTCAGCCGCCGCTACGTGCTCGTTGTCCAAAACTCGCGCCACAACCGCGTCCGCCAAGCCGACACTGATGTTTTTCGCCGGATAGACCACGCTTACCAAGGGTGGGATTGTATCTTTTACCTGGTCGGTTGGTTCCAAGCTGACCGCCTTGACGAACAGGTTTCGGTCGCCTTTGCCTGATTCGGCCAAATCGTTGGCGTACCGCACAATCAATTCCTTGGGCCCGGGAATGAGCGTGGCTTTCGCGACATCGACCAATCCCATGTTCGGCCCGACGGGAGCCTCACCCAGCTTTGTTTCCTGACCGCCAACTTTAAGTGCAAGGGTTGCGACCGGAGGGCCTTGATAATTCTCACCACGGGCCTCGATGAGAACTTTATAATCGCCCTGCAAACCATCCGGCAATTTAATCGACGCTTCTCCATTGGCATAAAAAGCCTGAACTTTATCTTCCGTCACCGTCACGAATGGGTTCTGTTTTTTGCTCCAGGCAGGATTATCCACGGTGAACGTGGCCGTGGGTTTCATCGGCGTCGTGGGCAGAGTTATTTCCCTGGGAACATCCACCGTCTGCTGAACACTCCTGGCCCGCTGACCCGTGGAAAGCGTGGCGCGTAATTCCAGGTTATTGGCACCCGTGACAAATGACGCTGGATCAATATGGAATTGCGGTTGACCGGAATTCTGCGCCGCGACGAATTTTTTGTTCACGTACAATTCCACCCTCGGCGGCGGTGAATGTTCCCGATTAGGCCACCAGCATACCGCATTCACCTGTACCTGACCGGTCACCATTTGCCCGTCCAAGGCATCCTTGAAGGCAACCTGAAATGCGCCGGGATTTTCGACGCCATCACCGCCATCCATCATGTTCGGGCCCGGGGTCATGGACATATCCATTCCATTGCCGGCACCGCCATCATTCGCGGCGAGCTTTACCGCCGGATGATCCACGCGCGCGAGTTCGTATTTTTCGAGATACAAACCGCGGATGTCGTTGGGGCCTTGTCCAAAACCATTGCGAAAACGCACCGTCAACATATGTTCGCCCGTATTGAGCGTGATGGGATGGCCCACTGGCAGACGATGCCATTCGGTGGAAGCGAGACGTGCCGTCGTGGCTGGCTGATTCTCTTCATCAACCATCAGGGCTATCGTGGGCAAGGCATCGCCACCGATGTCACCCCGTGCGGTTACGAAAAGTTGGTACTGTCCCTTTTCCGAAACCGAAACCGGGAAACACCAGGCCGGATTCTCATTTTGATTATCAATGATCATGCCATGCGCATATTTGTCATCGTTAGCCACCTTGGGTAATCCGTCACCGTCATTGAAGGGTCGATCACCGGAAAGCTGGTCTTTGCATAGGCCGGAAATTATCGAATTCGGGTCTGGTTGTAGTGTGGTGACGTAGAGCGGATCGCTCACCACTTCCTGGCCATCGTTATCTTTTCCCACGGCGACAAGTCGATTCACCCCGGAACCAAGATCGCCCGCCTTCACGTCAAACATCCAACGCGAATGCGGGCCGGGTTTCTGGTCAGGCACCGGACGCGCCGCCATCTCTTTTCCGTTGGGCAACCGGAGAACGGGCGAATCCGCAGGAGCCGAAGCATCGAGATTCAATTGCTCCACACCGACCGCAAAATCGCCCCAGACATTGGCGCCGGAAGCAGGTGTGACGATCTGCGGTTTCGTCAGGTTAAGGGCATTCATCGCGGTGTCCTTGAAGATCTCGACGTCGATCTTGCTGCCTTGAAGCGTGACCTGCGTTTTTCCTTCCGCGAGGGACTGCAGGCGCATGTAGCCGATTTTTTCGCCCGAAAGCAGCTTGGGCGGCATGAGAATGTGAATCAATTTATCGTCCACCTGAAATGAAAAGTACCGATCCGACGGGCTAGGCTGATCCGCTTGAAAACAGAGCACTTGGGAGCGGCCCAGCCAAAGCCTTGTTTTTTTCGTGAGAAAAGAAACGGTTAGGGCTGATTTTTGCGGAGGCTGAATGCCAGCTTGAGCCGGTTGATTTTGAGCATAACTCGTTGCCAACCAAATGCTATTTGCAAGAAAGAGGAGTGCTAACAAAACACACCTTGTCCTTGAGACAAGCCGCTCCGTTCTTGATGTCATATGTGAGAGGGCCATACCTGAAAAACGTTATCAATACTTATTTAACCTAAGGTTTAGAGTGAGGTTGCGCAGAAGTCACAAAAAACGCCACCAGCTTTCATGGAATACCGCCTTCACGGCAGGAACGACGACACGATCATGAAAGAAATCGACCAACCCCGGCCATGCTCATAGAGTGTCTTAGCGATGTTCCCCATCGGTTTTTTTGGCTCCCTAGGAATCCATGCACATCGAATTCTATAAAAAGAATCCTCGCTACGCCGGAATCCTGCGCGACTCCGACCCGCGCCAATTCCAATCGCTCCCGCAACTCTGCGGTTTGCAGGCTTTCCACGGGAAATATGCAGAGGCCCTCAGCGACGCAAGAGAACCCCGCTCCGTTATTCTCGATGTCGGGTGTGGCGTGGGTCAGGTCGTCCGCGTTCTCTCCGAGGCTGGTTTTGAGGCTCACGGCGTTGAGGTTTCCGAAACGAACCTCGCTGTGGCTCGCGAACATCCCGGCCAGTTCCATATTTACGACGGTCGGACGCTCCCCTTTCCCGATCACGCGGTCGATGCGGTGGGAGCCTTCAACGTCATCGAGCACGTCGAAAATCCCGTGGCGTTGCTGGATGAAATGACCCGCGTCCTTCACCCGGGAGGACGCATCGTCATCTCCAGTCCCAATTTTCTGCGCGTCCTTGGCTGGCGCGATTACCATCCCCACATGCGGAGCTTCCGCCAGAAATGGCGCAATGCCCAAATGCTTTATCGTCACCTCCAGGCTTATGCCGCAGATTCCCAAGCGCTTATTTTCGAAAAAATGACACCCACCCAGCACGAACCCTTTCAACCCGATGAGGACGCGATCGTGGCCACCAATGCCGTCGATCTCCGCCAATATCTCCGCACACGCGGCTATGAAAAGATTCGTGTTTCCTGTGTTGACCGACCCGTTCCCGAATGGATCGAGGCTGTCCTCGATTTCACCCCACTTCGCTTCCTTATTCTTAATAGCTTTATTATCGCTGAAAAACCTCAAGCTCCCAAACTCGAGGCCACTCCATCCGGTTGACAAGGAAATGACGCCATGAAATCAGACCTTCGACACAAGCAGCGCAGCTTCATCAACGGTGCCGTGTTCTTCAAGATGCTGGCGGCCCTGGCCCTAATCATTGGCTTTGCGGCCCTGGCGGTAACTTTACCGGCGAGTCCCGGTAAAACCCTGCAGGCAAACCTCAATTCCGAGGTCGATAATCTAATCGCGAAAACCGGTTCCACGCCGGACACGGCCCTGAATACATTTTCCAGCGCCGACGATGTGAAATTGATTTACAAGCGCAACACCTCCGTTTGGACGGGCGGTCTTAATTGGACAGGAGTGGTGGCCTCTCACCCGCTAAACGGCCCCGTTGGAGTGCATAATTCTTATGTGGTTGGCGGTGGCGCCTTGATTACGCCCCAGGATATGGTCGGTGCGGCGCATTTTGCCGTGGGCAATATTCAGATCAACTTCGTTGACGCAAACAATGAGGTGCATAGCGCGACTATCATCGGGCAGACGAAGATTGAGGGAACGGATATTCAGGTCATGCATTTTAGCTCACCACTTCCGAGCAGTATCAAATACTATAAAATTTTGCCGGATAATTACTGCGATTATACGCCGGACTACGCTCTTGGTTCTTACCCCATTTTATTGCTTCTTGATGAAGCCAGGGACACCGAAAAAAAGGCTTACGTTCTTGATAGTGTCGGCCATCTGCTTGCTTCGGGTGAAATTATGTACACGGCCTGCACGGAAAAAGATCGAGCGCCTTACACCTGGACCGTCAACAGCGGCTCCGGCTCACCCGCCTTTGTCGTGATTAATGGCGAACCTGTTTTGCTCGGGTGCCTGCACACGACAGCCTCGTTCAGCAATCTTACGGCCAAGGCAGAGGCCATCAATGTCGCCCTGAAATCCCTGGGAAGCACTTATCAGCTTACAACGGTGGACTTGAGCGGATTTGTTTACTATTCGCGCAATTAAGCTCGGGAGAGAAATCTGAATAACCCATTGCTTTTCTGGGAAAGGGCTATTAAAAATCCCTCTTTCTTATGACTCAAACCTCCCTTGCGCCCGTCCGTGTTGGTATTATCGGATGCGGCATCATCAGCCACGCCTACTTCACCCACAGCAAAGCCTTTTCCATCCTGAAAATCGTCGCATGTGCCGATCTCGATTTTGCCCGCGCCCAGAGTGTGGCTGAAAAAGAAGGCGTCAAGGCCTGCACGGTAGATCAACTCCTTGCCGATCCCGATATCGACATGGTCTTGAACCTCACCATTCCCCAGGCGCATGTCGCGGTGAATCTGTCCGCGATCAAGGCGGGGAAGCATGTCTATTGCGAGAAACCCTTTTCGCTTAACGTGGCCGAGGGGCTGCAAGTCATGGCCGAGGCCCGCAAACGTGGCGTCCTGGTCGGTTGCGCTCCCGATACCGTTCTTGGCGGTGGCATCCAGACATGTCGAAAATTGATTGATGACGGCGCGATTGGCAAGCCCGTCGCTGCCATGGCCAATATGTTGGGCCACGGTCCAGAATCGTGGCATGGCAAC
>JABDGH010000042.1 GCA_013286145.1 Verrucomicrobiota bacterium | reverse complement strand
AAGTCGGTGGTCAGGATGAAGCGCGCCAGGCCGTCCGCGATGCAGTCGAATTGCCCCTACTCCATGGCGATCTTTTCAAGGCTTACAACCACACCAGCCCCAAGGGCATTCTCCTCTACGGCCCGCCCGGTTGCGGCAAGACACTTCTGGGCAAGGCGACCGCCTACAATTTAACGCGCCAGCTTCGTGAAAAAACGGGCATCGATCACCGCGAGTATTTCATGCACGTCAAAGGGCCGGAAATCCTCAACATGTGGGTCGGCGAATCGGAACGTCAGGTGCGGGAACTCTTCGCGCGCGCACGCGAAAAAGCGAAGGAGGGCTTCCTCCCCTTCATCTTCATCGACGAGGCTGAATCGATCCTCGGCACCCGCCGGGCCGGACGCACCAGCGGCATCCTCAATACCCTCGTGCCGATGTTCTGCGCCGAGATGGACGGCATCGAATCACTTCAGCAGATGGTCATCATCCTCGCCTCAAATCGCGCCGACATGATCGACCCTGCCATCCTGCGTCCCGGTCGCATTGACCGCAAAATCAAGGTTTCCCGTCCAACCAAGAAGGGTTCAGAGGAAATTTACCGCATCTATCTCACGCCCAATCTGCCCTTTGATCCACAACTGCTGCGAGACCAGGGCGATGACCGCCAAAAAGCCGTCGATGCGATTGTCGAAAAAGTCATTGAGGCACAGTTTAGTCACCGCGAAGACAACCGCTTTCTCGAAGTCACTTTGCGCAGTGGTCGCCACGAATATCTCCATCGCGGCGATCTCGTCAGCGGCGCGATCATCGCGGGTATCGTCGAACGGGCCAAGGAAGCAGCCATCAAACGCGCCATCGCCTCGCCCGAACCGACCGGCCTCAGCATCCGCGATTTTATCGAGGCGCTCGACATCGAGTACAAACAGAACGACATCTTTCCACCCAACGACATCACGGAAGACTGGCTCAAGCTGGTCGATTATGATCCCGAGAACGTCGTCAAACTTTCACCAGTCAAACCCCGTCGCACCGAAGCCTCGGCCATTATTTAATTTCAAGAGGATATGTTACCAAAAACCTTATCCTTGAAAGCCCGTCATCCCGAGCTTGTCGAGGGATCAGACACAGATCGCCGATCTGCAACGGCTGAAAAATCGAAAAGAAACTTTTCTTCCAGTCATCTCCTGAAAAATGTTTTTTCGGAAATGTGTCTGATCCCTCGACAAGCTCGGGATGACGGAATCCTAAAAACAAGAAATTCCGTTAATTTGGCAAATTTAGTAATTCCGTAATTCCGTCAAAATTTCCCCATGCACACCCATCCGCCCCCCTGGTCAATCTGCTTCGGTTTGGAAACGGAATTGGGCATTACGGTGATGGAAGATCCCGAGGCCGATGTGGTCGAGGAATCAATCGCGCTCGTCCGTTCAGCAGCGCAGCACGGCGTGGCCAATCTCTGGGATTACGCAACCGAAGATCCCCATCGCGATGCGCGAGGATTCCGCGCCCAGGAACTTTTGCAGGACACCGACGAGGCCAATTACTATTCCCAGGATAGCCAGCGCGAACTGACCTTCCAGGAAATCAAGAGCGACCTTGTCCTGCGCAACGGCGCGAGGTTCTACAATGACCACGCCCACCCCGAGTATTCGACTCCCGAATGCGGCACGTTGATCGACCTCATTGCCCAGGACAAAGCAGGTGAACGGCTGCTTGAGGAATGTGCGCGGCAGGTGACTCGTCGCGGCAGTCGGACGGTCAAGCTCTATAAAAATAACACCGACTTTCGCGGCCACTCCTACGGCTGCCACGATAATTATCTCATCCCGCGCGTCATCCCGTGGGATCGGCTTGTCCAGGCGATGACCCCCTTTCTCGTCACGCGCCAGCTTTATGCCGGAGCGGGCAAGGTCGGGTGGGAATGCGAGAACAACCCCGGTGGCATGGGCGGTTTCCAAATTTCGCAACGCGCCGATTTCTTCTCCGAATTGGTCAGCATCGACACGATGAATCGTCGCCCGCTCATCAACACGCGCGACGAGCCTCACGCCGACCCGACCCGCTTCCGTCGATTTCACGTCATCGTTGGCGATTCCAATCTTTCACAATTCGCGACATGGTTGAAAATCGGCACGACCGCGCTCCTGCTCGAATCGCTGGAGCATGAAAACGCGCCCGAATGGTGGTCGCTTGCCGATGCCCTCGAAGCCCATCGCCAGATTTCCCGTGACGAATCGTTCCAATGGCTGATCCCGCTCGCCAACGGTAAGACGCTTCGCGCTGTCGATCTCCAGTATGAATTTATCCGCTGGGTCGAAAAACGGGTCAATCTCGATCATCCAGAAAAACGCCAGGTGCTTGCCGATTGGAAAGAAACGGTGACAACGCTCGAAAGCCAGCCCCTCACCCTGCATGACCGCCTCGACTGGGCGGCCAAGCGTCATCTGCTCGATGCCTTTCGCGAACAGGAAAAGCTCGAATGGGACAGCCCGTGGCTCCAGAGCCTCGACCTCGAATATCATCTCCTCAAGCATGATGAGGGACTTTTCTTCGCACTGGAAAGCTCGGGCCAGATGAAAACCCTCATCGGCGAAGCGGAAATCATCCACGCCGTGCAACATCCCCCCGTCTCCTCGCGTGCCTACCTGCGCGGACGCAGCGTGCTCAAGTTCGCCCGCGAAATGAAAACCGCGCAGTGGGACAATCTCGTCTTCAAGGTGGGCGACCAGATGTATCGCCTCGACATGAGCCAGGCCTTTCCCGGCATGCGCCTCGAGGAAATGATCGCCGCCATGGACAAATCAAAAACCATTCACGATCTCATTCGCGAATTGAACTTGAAACCGGTGTGATAAAGCCCATGACGGAATTACCAAATTTCAGATCGGCGATCCAGATGGCTGCATCGTCTTTGTCGAAGAACATACCACAGAGTGGAACCCCCATCAAAATTCCGTTAATTTGGTTAAATTTGGTAATTCCGTAATTTTGTAAAATCATTTCTTGAAGCCTATCCGATAGACGTTGAACTAACCCAAACCACGTTTAGATTTATCTTATGCCTGATCAAAACCAAAAAACACGGCCTACTGGCGGTGGCCCCGACGCTCCGGCTCCCGGCGGAGGTCCTTCCGCCCCAAAAGTCGAACGCCCCAACGTTGACGATCTCCTCAAGCGCATGCGCAAGGTTGATCCCGACCAGGCCAAGCGTTACCGCCAACGCACCGGCCAATGAACTCATTTGGCACTCGCCCCGGCGGGCCCGAAGGCACACACGCCACCGGAACCGGGGACTTCAGCGACTTGCTCCGCCGCAACGGGAATCACTCGATCCCGGCGGAAATTCTCCGCGCCTCCGCGCCTCCAACATCGACGGAAGCGACCACCGTCCTCTCCTTCCATTTCAAGGACGGCGTGCTCATCGCCGGGGATCGCCGCGCCACCGCCGGCAACGTGATCATGTACGACCGCGCCGACAAAGTGATCGAACTCGATAACGACACCATCCTCGCCATCGCGGGCACACCAGCCACCGCGTTTGAAATGGCGCGCACCCTGCAAACTTCATTTCAATATTATCGCCGCAGCCAGCTCCAACCGCTCAGCCTCAGCGCCAAGGTTCGCGCCCTCGGCAGGCTCATCAAAGACAACCTCGCGATGACGCTTCAGGGTGTCGGCATCGTCGTTCCCATCCTCGCCGCCCGCGATCCGCATCATCAACCCGAGCCGAGCCTCTATTTTTACGACGCGCTCGGCGCACAATTTCAGGCGGTCGATTTCGCCGTATCCGGTTCCGGTTCGCCTGCGGCGCGCAGCGTCCTGCAATGGATCAACCGCTGGAGCGGCCAGCCCACTTCGCAACGTGACGAAAAGCAGGCGGTGCAGCTTGCGCTCCAGTTACTCGATGTCGCCGCCGAATCAGATTCCGCGACGGGCGGGGTCGATCGCCGTTCGCACGTTTTTCCGCAGGTCAAATTGCTGACCCGCGACGGCCTGCGCTCCGTGTCGGTCGAAACCCTCCGCGAAAGCTTCACCGCTCTCGAAGCGGCACAAAAATAAGCCCATGACCGAAGAACCTTACCGTTGGTTGGAAGCGATCCAGAATCGTCGCGAATACATCGAGGATCAACTCACGCCCGGCCTACCCGTTGTCGCGATCAGCGCCGACCCCGGCATCCTGCTTCTCACCGTCAAGACCTCCACGCCGAAGCTCTTCGAGATTTATGATCATCTCGCCCTTGGCAGCCTCGGTCATCCCGCCGACATCGAAAAAGTGCGGCAAACCGTCATCGACGCCGCGCACATTGACGGCTTTACCCGCTCCCCAAGTGATGTCAGCGCGAGACGGCTCGTCAGTTATAACCTGGCGCCCGCGCTCAAGGCGGCTTTCGAGCAGATTTTTGCCGCGCCCCTGCTTTTCCGCGGCATCCTCGCCGAACTCGGCACCACACCTGCCGATGACGCCATCTGGCGGGTTGATTACGACGGCTCGTTCTCGGCACAAAGCGGAACTGAACTTGCGCACGGCATGGTCATCAGTGGCCCGCGCCAGGTCGCCAGGGATTGGGCGGCGCAGACTCCGAAGGTGACGCTCGAACGCGGCCCGCTCAAGACCGCTGCGCTTTCAGCATTGCGCCTGCTCGTCTGGGCCAAATTGCGCGGCACGAAAGACCAGGGCATCGAGTTTTCCGCCGTGCCCACCGACGTAGCCGCACTCAAGGAAAAGCTCGGCACCGAAGCCCTCGAATTCGCGCTCCTCGACCGTTCCCTGCTCTCGCTTCCCATCACCTACCGCGTACCCTCCGCAGAAGAATTGGGGCTTTAATCATGTAGCGGTGGTCTATGACCGTCGCTACATTACGAAGCTCAGACGATCTTTGCGACGAGATACGCAGGCAGATCGGCAATCGCGATCCGCTCCTGCTTCATGCTATCGCGATGACGGAGCGTGACCGTTTCTTTCTGACCGACTTCGATGGGCGTACCTGTCGCGGAAGTGGATGCTTCTTTCACGCCTTCAAGCGTCTCGAAATCGACGGTGATGCCGAAGGGTGTCCCCTCCTCGTCGATACGGCGATAACGCTTGCCAATAGAACCGGCTTCGTCGTAGGCGACCTTCATCAGCGGTTGCAGGCTTCTCAGCACTTCCTTGGTCTTGGCGACGAGTTCCGGCTTGTTCTTGAGCAGCGGGAAAATACCGGCCTTGATCGGCGCGAGGCGCGGCACGAATCGCAGCACCACACGCGTTTCCTCCTTGCCACTCTCCTCGTCCTTCACCGTTTCCTCTGCGTAGGCTTCGCAAAGCACGGCCAGCACGGTGCGATCGACGCCCGCGCTCGGCTCGACCACTTCCGGGAGATACTTCTTCTTCAACTCCTCGTCGAAATATTCGAGCGGCTTGCCGCTATGCTCCTGGTGTTGCTTGAGATCGTACTCACCACGATGGGCGATACCCTCAAGTTCCTGAACGCCGAATGGAAATTCGTATTCGAGATCGTAAGTGCCCTGCGAATAAAAGGCGCGATCCTTGTCGGGCACGGTCAGGACGTGAATTTTTGCGCGCGGAATGCCAATGGCCTCGTACCAGGCGAGCCGTTCTTCCTTCCACTTTTCCAGCCATTCGGGGCCAGTGCCGGGCTTCACAAAAAATTCGACTTCCATCTGCTCAAACTCGCGTGAGCGAAAGGTGAAGTTGCGCGGATTGATCTCGTTGCGGAATGCCTTGCCGATTTGCGCGATGCCAAAAGGCAACTTTTTGCGCGAAACTTCGAGCACATTCTTGAACTGCACGAACATCGCCTGCGCTGTCTCGGGCCGGAGATAGGTGACCGACGACTCGTCTTCAATCGCCCCAACATATGTTTTGAACATTAGGTTGAATGTTTTGGTTTCGCTGAGGAGTGAACCGTTTTCGGGATTGAATTTTGTCGAGTTTTCGACCTGTTCCGTTTTTTCCAAATCGAGCGAGATGATTTCTGAATCAGGAATTCCTCTGCTAATGTAGTATTGCCTAGCGATTTTTTGAGCAGACGCTTCCGGTTTGCCTTTTGGAACGAGAACGGCAAAAGGAAGAGGAACTGGCTCTGCCGTTTCTGTGAACGCCGTGGTCTCCACATTTCCAACCGAAAGTCGACTGATCTTCCTTTGCTTGATCCCTTTATAATAATAAACCGTCCCGCTCTGCGGCTCGATCTGGTCAGCACGATAACGCTTTTTGGTGAGTAAGCATTCCACCAGAGGATCGGAAAAGGTATCGACGTGGCCGCTCGCCTTCCACACGGCGGCGTTCATCAGGATCGAGCCGTCGAAGCCGACAATGTCGTCGCGTACCTGCGTCATGCAGCGCCACCAGTAGTCCTTGAGATTGCGTTTCAACTCGACGCCGAGCGGACCGTAATCCCATGCGCCGTTGAGGCCGCCATAAATTTCCGATGATTGAAAAATGAAACCCCGCCGTTTGCACAGGGCCACGATCTTGTCCATCTTAGCAATTGCTGCGGGATCTGCCATAAGAGTGGAAATCATCCCGGCAGAACACCTTCCCACGCAAGGGAAATCGACGGTAGCCAGCGTTATCAATTTACTGGAAATGATTGCGTGAGAACCGTCATTCCGAGCGAAGTCGAGGAATCGGTATCCATTCCCATAATTTTTTCAGACCGATTCCTCCACTTCGCCTCGGGAAAGTTTTCTCTTAACCTCAATCCTTTGGCTCGGCTCCGGTCAGAATGACAGGAGTCCTTTTGTGACAATGTAAACGGAAAATGATCTAGGATTTCCGCGAAAAGAACCAAAGCTCCGTGTCCGCGTCCTTTTCCAGGGCTTCGCGATGGTTAAATCCAAAATCCTCGAGTATCGGAAAAAGCTCTTCCGGCTCAACGAGTCGCTTGTGCCACTTGAGCACGACGCACTTTGTTTGCCAGAAAAGGGCCGGATCGGCACGCAGAAGATTCCCTTCCGATCCTTCGATACTGATCTTCAGCAGGTCGAGCGGTTGATCTCCAAACTGGTCCCGCCAGATTTCGCCGGGCATCAACACAGGCACGTCGACCCGGGTCCAGTCCTTCAGTTTTTTGCCCTCTTCAACCTGGATAAATTGCGAGCTTTTCAGGTGAGAAGCATGGACGTAAAAATCGGGCGTCAAGGATTCCTCGACGTTGCCGACAAGGCCGTGAAATAATTCGATCCCTGTAAGACCGTTAAGTTCCAAGTTGCGCTCGGCCCGCTCCAGAACCTTCAGGTTGGCATCGATACCGAAGCCACGAAAGTCGGTTCGGTTGAAATAGTGGCGCAGGTAACAGCAAAAGAATCCGACATTGCAGCCGAGATCGATGACAGTCCGCACATCGCCCGCCAGAGCCAGCGCACGGCGATACGTTTCACGCTGAAAAATCTCATCTCTCAAATGAAGCGATTCGAGATCGGTTACTGCCACGACCATCCCGGAAGAAACGGGCCGGGACAAAGGCCGCAATCGTAGCACCCATGAGGCCAGCATCCGCATCGGCAGGATACGCGCCATGGCGTGAAACCAGGGCTGGCGATCGATCCATTGCACAAACGAGACGGACATGGTCTCCGAGCATCGGGAATTTCTCAAACTGAGCAATTTCAAACTAAAGTAAAATATCAGGTTACGTCCTGGAATTTATACCGATTAATTTTTTGCGTGTCTGGACTGGGCACTGTTGGTATAGAATGAACCTTCGCCTACATTTTTCGTGGGCGGATTGCATACGCCAGGGTAGCTCAGCGGTAGAGCAGGGGACTCATAAGCCCTTGGTCGGGGGTTCGATTCCCCCCTCTGGCACCCTTTTTTGATTTTATTGTTTATATTTTGATCTCTGTTAGGGTTATGGCCTTATGCGTCCTGCATCCAATCTCCTCTACCTGGTTCTTTTCACACTCTGTGCCGGTTTTTGCTCAACCGGATACGCCCAGCAGCCCACGACAAATGCCCCTCCTGCGCCAGCACCAGCATCTGCTCCTTCCACAAACAATACGCCAAGCGAGCCTCCGGTCGATTCCGCAACTTTAGCCATTCGCGAGACCATGCAGTTATTGATTCAAGGCCATCTGGATGACGCCATGACCAAAGTTAACTCTGTTATCCAGGCCGATCCTAAAAACGCGAATGCCTACTTTATGCGCGGCAACGTCTACGCTCAAAAAAAACTTTGGGACCAGGCACAGAAGGATTACGAAACGACCATCCAACTCGACAGCAAAAACTCCCTCGCCAAGTTCAATCTTGCCGAAGTGAAATTCGTAGAGAAAAAATATGATGCCGCCCGCACTGGTTTTGACGCGCTAAAAAGTGACTCGGATTGGGGAGATGTTGCCGTTTATAAGGTCTTCCTTTGCGACCTTTTTGGCGGGCATGAAGACGTCGCCTCCAAGGAGCTGGATGCCTTCAATAAAGTTGGCACAAACGCCTCCTATTATTTTGCAAATGCCGCCTGGGATTTATTTCATAAAAAAACGGAAGATGCCAGAACCTGGTTCAGATCGATCAGTAATATCTATGGCCCCCAGAAAATCGACCTCTACGCAGCCAGCTTGAAAGAGCTCGGTTATCTGCCACTTCCTCCAGTGCCTTCCGCTAGTACCGATGCGAAATAGCAGGAAGTAGAAACCACGCAAGCTTACGGCGCGTGAGTACCGGGAGCGGGAGCAGCGGGGGAAACTACAGGAGAATTTTGATCCGTCGCGACATTGCATACGGAAACTTCCCAAGGCCATGAACTTGTGATTTGAAGGGAATATTCTCCTCCCGTGGCCTGATACGAAGAGGCCATGGTAGGCGAGGAAGTATCGGTGACAACGAGGGGCATCCTCATCTGTGTGGTGGGCACCAGGGCGATCTTTATGGGCCCGGGACAACTCCAACTGATCTCCCATTTATCCTTCATGGTGAAGGGCTGTGTATCGCTGGCTCCGACTCCATAAAATCTCTGTGCTGGATATCTCTTCGTATATTCCGACCACCCTATGACGGCGGCAATTATAAGAACCACCAGGATTAAAATACTCGATCTCATTGATTATCCTCTCCTTCTGTATTGCGCTGAGTTTTCCGATCCATGATATCACCAAACTTGTCCATGTCGTTACCTAAAGAGTCCAATTCTTTCTTGATGGCCATTCGAGAGGTTATTTCATCATTCGCCCGTAGCTGTTCAAAAGCATAAAAATTATCCCCCCCCTGGATTACCTTCATGTCCACATCAGCGATGCCATTGAGCTCAAAGAGCAATTCCTTGAGGGATTGAGCGCGTTGCGAATTGCCTGCGTCTGAATACTTTTTGACAAACGTATCGTGCGCTGCGCTTATTTTTTCGTCGGTCAGATAGAGTCCGGCGTCCGGCGTATTTTTCCTGGCATGCAGGTAAGCATCCAAACGACGCGTTTGTTGATGAAATTGATTCAAAAAAGTTGTCTCTGATAAAAAAGTTTTCCAGTCATACGGCTCCCATTTCTGGACGTCATCAAGTCGCAATCCAGCATAGCGCAACGAATTATTGACGGCGGAATATCGATCGGGGAAAGCAATTTTTTCCAACCCATAAGAGATATCGAGTTTCGCTCCTTCGGTCACGATACCGACAACTTTACCGCTCTTTGCATAAAGAACAGGGCTGCCACTATTGCCATGGACAATAAAACTACCGAACTCGATCTGCAGGGGGGTAACTTTGGCCACTTTCCACGTAAGTGCATTCACGATTCCCTGGCTGTTGCCGGAGACAAGCACATCGTCGCCAGCCTGGACATTACTGCCAACATCGGTCGCCAAATCGAGATAACTGTATTTGGCATCTTTATCTTTAATGGCAACCATGGCCAGATCACGATCAGTAGCGCCCTTCAGTGAAAGAATTGGGATTCCTTCACCCGTGTTGGTCACGATTTTAATATTAGGATTGCCCGCAATGATATGGAGATTGGTCACGACAGCCGGGCCGTCCGCTGTTTTGACAAGAAAACCCGTTCCTTCCGCATTATCACCCTTGATCGATACCATGGCGCGTGCCTGATCGTCTGTGAATTTTGCAGGCACCAGAGGTGGAGGCACGGGAGGTGCGGGCGGTATATTCGGCGGGGGGAGAGCCATGGATGGAGTAATGGCAGCAGCTGGCTTTGGCGGCAGTACCGTAGCCGGAACAGAATATGCATTTGATGCCACAGCCTCTGGATTTGGCGACCCTGAACCGACTTCCGTCACGGAAATATGCCAGGGAGCCATTGCGCTATGGGTTCCGCTTTCGATTTGAAGATAGAATGTTCCACCCTTCGATTCGTAAACCGATCCCTTAAAAACACCGGCTATGCCCGCAACCACCGTCCCATCGGAAGAAAGAAGAGTGATGCGCAGGGCTAATGGGCTATCCCAAGCTATCTCCCATTTATCCCCGACCGTAAACGTGGAGGTGGTGGTTGGGGAGGTGCCGTCAAATTTTAGCACGACATGGGAAGGATCGGCCTCCACATGGAGTGTTCCGAATATCCACCCCAGGGCAATTACAAAAAACCATGCGCGCACACCCTTCCCTTAACAGTGCTGGAAACCATCGGCAATAACGAATAAGTTTTGAAATCGTCGCGCCTTGTCGAAGGATCAGAACAACAGGCTTTTTAATAAGATTACAATAAGGCAAGGTTATCCTCTCATCATGGCTGGCATCATTCCCCCGGAAATTGTTGAACAGGTTCGACATGCCTGCGACATCGTGGACGTGATCGGCAGTTATGTCCCACTCAAGAAATCGGGATCGAAGTACAAGGCGCTCAGCCCCTTTAACAAGGAAAAGACTCCCTCCTTTTTTGTCGATCCGGCCAAGCAAATGTTCAAGTGCTTCAGCAGCGGCCACGGCGGCGACGTCTTCAAATTCCTCATGGTTCACGACAACATGAGCTTTCCCGAAGCGGTGCGGCGACTTGCCCAGCGCGCAGGCATAGCGATTCCCGAGAGCGGACCGCACGATCCACAGGCCCGCAGTCGACGCGAGGAATTACTCGCGTTGTACGCTGCCGTCGCCGCCTGGTGGCAAAAACTGCTCAAGACCGATCCTGCGGCTGAACCGGCGCGGGCTTACCTGAAGAGTCGCGATCTCGGCACGGATATCACCGAAGAATTTGGCCTCGGCTTCGCTCCCGAAGCATGGGATGGCACACTCAACTGGGCAAAAAAGGCAGGCTATAGCCAGGAGGCTCTTGAAACCGCCCGCCTGATTGCCACGTCCGAATCGGGTCGGCAATACGATTTTTTTCGTGGGCGATTGATGATCCCAATCCATGACGAATCGGGTCAGGTGGTCGCCTTCAGCGGCCGATTGCTCGATCCCGAGGCCAAAGCGCAAAAATATGTCAATTCGCCCGAGACGCCCATCTTTGTCAAAAGCCGTATTCTCTTCGGCTTGAACAAAACGAAACGTCCCATCATTGAGGCGGAGAGCGCCATCCTCTGCGAAGGCCAGATCGACCTCATGCGCTGTTGGCAAAAGGGCATCCGCAATGTCGTTGCGCCGCAAGGCACGGCCTTCACCGATCCGCATGCGCGGATGCTTAAACGGCTGGCCAAGGAAGTCGTGATTTGTTTTGACGCCGACCGTGCCGGGCAGAATGCCGCGCAACGTTCCATCGATATCCTGCTCAAGGAGGGACTCCAGGTTCGCATCGCCCGCATCCCGCAAGGCGAAGACCCTGACAGCCTTTTGCGCAAACAACCGGTCGCCGTCTTTGAAACTATTTTGCGTGAGGCAAAAGACTACTCGCGCCATCTCCTCGACACCGCTTGTGAGGAAGAAGATATTTCCAGTCCCCGGGGACGGGGTGCGGTGGCTCAAAAAATGTCCCAGGTGATCGCGAAAATTCCGAATGCCGTCCAGCGCGAAGGCTTTCTCATCGAGGTCGCGCGCCGATTGCAGGTTCCCCGCACAGCGCTGGAAGAAGAGGTGCGCAAGGCCGAGGCGTCGTTGCGTCGCGCAGTGACCATGCAACGCCATTCCCCCTCCGTAACAGAGGAGGAAAACGCATCCACCAGTGCCTCGCAACAGGCATCCTCTGAACCTCTCGTGGCGGACAGGATGATCGAGGCTCTTCTCTCACTTCTTTTGACCACGCCGGAATTGGTTCCGCAGGTCAGCCGTCAGCTTAACCCGGCATGGCTGGAAGGTCTCGGCGGGGCGGAGGTGTTGCTGCAGTTGCTTGATGCCCATGCGCACGACGCCTGGGAGGACGCGATGCAGTTTATGGGAGAATGCGATGATCGAACCAAGGATTATCTCGCCGGGTTGTTGCTCACGCCACCGCCAACTCCCACTGAGGCGACGTTGGAAACGTATGCCGACAAGCTATTGCAGAACATCGAGAAACATTGGAAGCAGCAGCGCTTGCAGATCCTCGAACAGGCCAGCAAGACCGATTCTCTCTCGGCAGAGGAAAGGATGAAATACCTCGTCGAAATCCAGGGCATTAGAAGACAATTTCCTGACTTACGGCCCTAAGGCAACTCCAGCCATGGTTGCAGAAGAATGGAAGGAGGTTCCCCGTTACCGGCAGGCTGAAAATGAATTGCCACCGCACCGGTTTGATTCAAGGGCCACACTTTATATGTTGCTTCTGAATCGGGCTGAGTGCCTGCCACATTAAGCTGCCTTTGACGCGGTGGAAGTTGGAGCCAGTGGCGAATACCGAGTGATTTAAGCCACGCGCTGCTTGGAGGTGAATCGATACCCATGACAAGAATATCCGCGCGAAGATCGGGATAGCGCGTGAGAAGGTCTTGCTGGGTCTCGGCATCAATCCTGCCCGCCCAAAGAAGTGTTTGATCTCCCGCATGAAACAGGAGCACGAGCGCGCGATCTTCGGCCCGTGTTTCCGGGCTGTTAACTGCGGGATGAAGCACCTCCACCCGCACGTCTGGAGCAAGATCGAAACTTTGTCCACTTTGCCACGATTCGAGATTTCCTCCGATTTGATTTGCCAGCTCGGGCAGTCCTTTTTCCATTGGTGAGCGGCTGCGTAGCAACGGAACAACCAACCGCCGAGGATGAAAATCACGGACGATCACGTCTGCGCCGCTGTTATCGGGGCCGCTCATCTGGGTAAGAACAAGGCCGTCGAGCCTATTGATGCCGTAAAATTGCAGCAAATGACTTGTCGCGCCCCGGACGCTATTTTCCCGACCCGTATTGAAGAGCCAGGCCTGACTCGAAGTGCGAATGAGAAGGCAGGAGCTGTCCTGCAAGGGCGCAACGATGAACGACGGCTTTGGTGAGGAAAGAACGCGAACATCGGGCACATTGATCGACGCACCGGACTGATGGGCGAGGAACCCGACAAACATGATGAGTCCGCGGGCAAGCAGCCAATTGGCATTGTTGAGCAAGGCGGTTAATGGCGTGGCGATGAGCGAGAGCATCACGCTAAGTGTACCGATCATCGTGATGATTCCCGCCGTTGGCACCACGACAAGATTGGCCAAAATCGAGATGGGTGTAATTTGGTGGAAATCGATTGCAGTGATGGGCTCGCTGACCAGTGTTGCAGCGATGGATGTGCCGAGCAGTCCCGTAACCCACCACCAAAACCGTTTTTCATATCTTTGCGTTGAAGTGAGTAATGCCACTGGTAAAAAAGGATCGTGTGCGAAAGGCCGAGCTAAAATACGAACCAACGGCGGTGCGACCAGAATAAGACCAAGAACCACGCCAAAAGAGAGTTGCGCGCCGGGATCGAACAATATGACAGGGTTCCAGACAAGCATGGCAAGAAACGCGAGCGACCAACAGCCAAGCGCGTTCAGCGGACGCCCCATGCGCCAGGCCGCCAGAATCGCCATGGCCATGATCGTGGCACGTACTGCACTGGAAGGAGAACCCGTGAGCAGGCAGTAAAGAAGAATAACCGGGGCGATAATCCAGGCCCAGCGCCAGCGAACCAAGCCGCAAAGTTGCAGGAGAATAATGGCGACGACAAACATCTCCGCGATGTTTTGACCGCTGACCGCGAAGACATGCAGTGTGCCGGTACGGCGAAAATCCTGCTCGATATCAGCGGGAATATCCTGCCGGTAACCGATGAGCATTCCGGCCAGGAAATCGGCCATGCGCGGATCATCCTCAAGCCCGATTTGAAGCCGGCCATAAGCCCAGTCTCGCGCTCGAAAGGAGAGGTTTTGCCACCAGTTTCCACTTCCCGTTTCGATTCGCTGCCAGTTCGACGCGGAAATAGCCGCCTGATAATAAATCCCGCTCTTCGCTTCATAAGCACGAAAATCCAACTCACCGGGACAAAGCGCGGGTGGGATCGACACAAGGGGCGCGGCGAATTCAATGCGATCTCCGCATTGAAGTTCTCGTGCGGAGCCGAACAGTGTGCAGTGGATATCTCCCTGCGCCAACTGCCAGGGCGCGTCGATATCGGCGGAGAAAAGACGTCCTTCCGTGGGGCGCCAGTTTTCCACATGTAGTACAAATGACGCGCGATCCAGCGCACGACGCGTCGCATTGTTTGACATCTGCGTCGTCGGTTCTTCCACGATCACACCTCGCCATTGCGTGGTGGCTAGGGCCTTTGCCTCTGGCAATCGCCGGAGATCATTTATCGGAATGATTGAGCTGACTAAAAGCGTGTGAACCAAACCGGCCGAGACAACGAAGCCGTAAAACACGATCAACGAGGCTTTTTCGTAACGGCATAAAATCAACCACGACAAACCCAAAATTCCGAAAGCGACAAACGAGCAGCTCAGCGAAATCCATCCATCAAGCCCCACCACGCAACCAAGCGCGAAGGCGAGGCTAACCGAAAAGAGCGGTGCTCGATGCGAGAACATTCACCTCTTCACCTAGGGACTATTTTAAAAATAAGCGAGGCTGCGTCGCTTCAGTCTTCAACTGAGTCGGTCTTCTTCGAGATCGATGAGATCAAAATAGGTTTCAACTTTCTTTTTGGTGGGGGCGCAAACGGCCCGGCGCTGTTCGAAAGCGGCCAGTTTTTCCGGCGAGTCGGGACGGCGATTGACCAACTTGTGGTTGAAATCGGTAATGGCGTGATCGCTCGGCCAGGCAGGTCCGAGACGTTCCTTGAGAGCATTGAGAACGCCTTCATCCGTGGGATTTTTGGCTACAAGTTGTTCGAAAACGGCGCCTTCAAGACAAAGGAAATCGAGCAGCGTTTTATCGAAACCGAAGGTGAGATAGTTATAGCCGGGAAGCTTTCCCGCAGGGAAGAGCCGGGCTTTATCGACCATGCGCGGAAGATGATAGATTCCGCCCAGCTTTTCATGCGGGGTGCGCGGAGGAACTTCCGGCGCGGTGGAAATGGGAAGTCCCAACTCGCGCCATCCCCGGAAACCTCCATCCACGGAAACGATATTCGTATAACCCATTTTCTGGAGATTATCGACCACAAGAGCCGAGCGATAACCACCCCCGCAATAGCAAAGGATGCGCGCCGAGGCATCGGGGATGCGATCCTCGATGTCGCGTTCAATGATACCCTTCCCGAGATGAGTAGCGCCGGGCGCGTGGCCAGCATGCCATTCGCTTTCCTCCCGGACATCGACCAGATAAACGCCGGGCTTTTTGGCCTCAGTGTAGGCTTCGTGAACAGTGATTTCTTTAACGCGACTTTTGGCGTCATTGACCAGTTTAAGGAATTGCGGGCTATGCAGCATGTGAACGTCCACTTTGGCTCAGATTCGCTTCGGTTCAAGTGTGCTTATAAAAAAACGTCGGGATCATTCGCGTAAACTTTCGGGGAGCCTCTAGCCAAATGGTTATAATGGTGGCAGTTTAGGGACGATGCAGGTACATGCTTGGAAGCTCAAAACCCGAACCCTGCACTGGCAGGAACGTCCCCTGGTGATGGGTATCATTAACGTCACTCCCGATTCTTTTTCCGATGCGGGGCAATATCTCGACCCGGAAGCCGCCCTTGACCGTGCACTCGAATTGGAAGCTGAAGGCGCAGACATCATCGATCTCGGCGGAGAATCGACCCGGCCCGGAGCAATCCTGGTGAGCACCGAGGTTGAATTGGCCCGTATTCTTCCCGTCCTGAAACATTTGCAAGGCCGTTTGAAAATTCCTCTTTCCGTCGATACGTGGAAAGCTCCAGTAGCAGCAGCCTCTTTGGAGGAAGGCGCAGAGATCATCAACGATATTAGCGCTGGCCGTTGGGATAACGTGCTCTGGCCGACGGTCTCGCAATATCACGCCGGTTACGTCTTGATGCACGCGCTCGACCAGCCCGCCACAATGCAGAAAACGCCTCACTATGTAGATCCCACGGCGGAGATTGTCGATTTCCTCGGTAAATTTCTCGCACGCGCAGAAGAAAATGGCTTGGCCCTTGAATCAATCGTGTGCGATCCGGGCTTTGGGTTCGGCAAGACGCTGTGTCATAATTTGACCCTATTACGGGATTTGCATGCGTTTCACGTCCTGCGGCGCCCCGTCCTGGTGGGGTTGTCGCGCAAATCTTTCTTAAAATTAATTGGCGGTTCGGAGCCATTGGAGATAACAAACGAGTTGGCCCATATGTGGGCGACGGCGCGCGGTGCGGCGATCTGGCGGGTTCACGATGTGCCCGCAGCGCTTCGCGCAGCACGAATTGCCGGAGCCTTCGTACGGGGATCAGAAACAGCATGAACTACTTACTGGCACATTATCCCATCCCGACGGAAATCGTGCGCTCGCTCATCGAGATTTTTATTCTGGCAACGGGGATTTATCTTACTTGGAAACTCTTTCGAGGCACACGGGGTGCCCGTGTGTTGGCCGGGTTCGTATTTTTGCTCGCAGCGCTGTCACTCATTTCCACTGGCCTGAAGTTGGTTGTCATTGTGCAATTGCTGAGTGTCTCCTCGACCTTTTTGCTCCTCGGCCTGGTCGTTATTTTTCAACCTGAATTGCGCCGGATTTTTGCCGAGCTCGGCAGTCGCCCGCTCCTGGGATCACACCGCCAGCAGACCGAAGTCATCGAAGCGGTAATTAATGCCTTGGAACAATTGCAAGAGGCTGGTCACGGGGCGCTCATCGCTTTTGAGCGCGAGATCACCTACGATCCGGCACGGGAAACCGGCACGATCCTCGATGCAAAGGTTAGTGACGATCTGTTGGCGACGATCTTTTTTCCAAAAACTCCCCTGCATGATGGAGGCGCCATTATTGTGCAGGATCGCATTGCCGTGGCCGCCGCGATTTTTCCACTCACGCAGGCGGAAGGATTACAACGCACGCTGGGCTTGCGACATAGAGCCGCACTCGGCTTGAGCGATGAGACCGATGCCGTTGTCGTGGTTCTGTCGGAGGAGACCGGGGTTATTTCGCTCGCCTACAATGGGGAGTTGCGTCGTCCCCTCACCACCGATGAACTTCGCTCGCAACTGATCGCCATCCTCCTGCAAAATAAAGACAATGAAAAATCTCTGGTTGAACAACTGGCAAGCTAAACTCGTTTCCCTGTTGATCGCGCTGGTGATCTGGGCTTACGTGAAGAACGAACTCGACTCGACTTTTTTTGATCGAATCTGGTCGGGAACATTTACCTCAGGACGTTAGCACCTATCTTAAAATGAACTCATTGACGGAATCGACCACCGAACCTCTCACCTCGCTGGATCATCCCTTGTTGCTGTTTTTCGATGGCGAATGCGGGTTCTGCAATCACTGGGTCAACCGGGTCAAGAATGCCGATCACGCACATCGGATTCGCTTCGGAACCAAGCAGGGTAAGACCTTTCAGCAAATTGCGAAAATCCATCCCGAAGTGGCGAATGTCGAATCGATTGTCGTCATCTCACGCAATGCTATTGGCCGGGAAGATATTTTAGTGCGCAGTCCTGCGGTGCGTATCATTGTGGAAGGTTTGCCCGGCTTTCGTTTTTTCACCTTTTTCTTGCAGATCATTCCGACCCCGATCTGCAACCTGGGCTATCGTCTTTTTTCCAAGGTTCGCCGCCCGCTTTTCGGAAGACTCTCCCAGTG
>JABDGH010000041.1 GCA_013286145.1 Verrucomicrobiota bacterium | reverse complement strand
GATTGAGTGGTCAACAAACCGGCATGAAGTTCAAAGACCAACAGGTTGAGCAAATCCGTTGTGGTTGGCGCGTTGGTGTTCTCGGTGATGGTTCCACTCGTCTCCAGCGTCAGGTCGGAAGCTTGTGCGTTCACAGACCCCGTAACGAAATTGAGAGGCACAACAGGCCCGGAGGAGGCTGCCCCGAGAACCACGATATTGCCCTGCGCTGTCTTCAGATTGTGCAGGTAAAGATTGTCCGATGTGGCGATGCCGGTCGGATCCATGCCTTGAGCGTAAACTTGAATCTGCCCGGCGTTGTTGGCGATGGCATCCAGATAGACGGTTTTAACCGCAGCCAAAATAGCGATGTTATTGGCACCGGCATTGGCGTTGCTGGTCAGGCTGACACTGGCACCGGTGATCAAATCAAGTTGCTTCGTGATATCACCCGCGTTTGCCACAGATAGCGCTCCCGCAATCACACCGTCCGCGCTGAGCGTTACCGTGCCGAGGTTTCCTGCATCGACCACGCCAGTGACTGAGCCGGACACCGTACCCAGGTTGATGTCGCCGCCCTGGCCAAGAGTTGTCGTCAGCGTGATGGAATTGCTGGCGCTGCTGGTCTGGCTTTGCACCGTATTGACCGTGATGTCGTCATTTGACTGGATCGAAATCAAGCCGTTGCTGGTCAACACTTGTTTCAGCAGAATCGCGGAATTTATATTGCTAAAACGAACATCTCCGAGAGCGGAGGCTATTACATCCAATTGAGCGGCATGGATCAGCAAATTGCTGGTGGATGTCCCCCCGGAAATACCCCCGGCGGTCCGCATGGTCAAATTCGTGGTCGTGATGTCCAGTTGGCTGCCTGTGGAATCACCCATAAAAGCACCGCCTGCGGTGATGCTGACAGTTTGATTTGAGACGGTGGAAATCAGGGCACCCGAGACATTTGAAGGACGCGACAATTGCATTCCGACTGTCGTATCCGCGAGTGTAACTCCGCCGCTGCTGGCGGTAATCTGATCAATGGTCCAGGGGGAACTGATTAAATTCCTGTTCGTCAGGTTCACACTGCTACCGCTGGCCAGTAACAGCTCATCCATCTTGGCGATCAACGCGATTGATCCCACGGCAGTCAGGCTCACATTCGGGGCGACTAACAGGGAGTTGAGCGATGTGCTTGATTGGGAAATACCCACCCCGCTGGATTGTCCGGCAATCAGATCAATTTCCGATGTGGTATCGGACACGCCATTGAAGGCCGAAAGTGAATTGTAGAACGTCGAGACGTTTTGCTTAATCTGATCCTGGTTATCGATCGCGATTTTCCCGGAGGCGTTCACGATAATCTTGGATGCGTTGCCGCTATTGGCGATTACGGAACCGAACAGATTGAGATTGCCCTTGGTGGTGATCTGAACCGAGCCACCCGCCGCATTGGAGAGGAATAGTCCGTGGAGGGAAAGATCCGCCGTTTGATCCGTGGTCAGGATGATCGTCGCCGCTTGGTATATGTTGGCACTGTTCGTGAAGGTGACGGTCGAACCCGAACCTACGTTATAGGCATTGAAAGTCAGCAGGTTGGTGGCACTGACCGAGAAATCCATTTTAATATTGGTGCCCTGTAACAGGATGCTCGTGGCTTGGTTGAAAGTCTCCGCATGACCCAGGCTCACCGTGCCCGTGCTTAATCCACCACTTCCAGGCTTATTGCGGCCAATGGTCAGGGTGGCAAATCCCGTCGCAACGCTGTTGAGCACGGAATCGGAGATCAAAAGCCCGGTGGCTGCGGGGAGTAGCGCAGTTCCACCCACCTGGATGTTCTCGGCCGAGGTGGCATTCTCTATCATCAGGTTGCCCGATCCCTGGATTTTTGATCCGGAAGCGCTGATCGTCACCGGTGTCGGCAGAACATCGTAAGTGAAGTAGGTGTACGAATAGGTAAAGTATACTGGCAGGTAGATCACCAGGCTGTAGGACAGGGAGAAAAATAAGTAATTGACCGAATACGTGACAATTGCCGGATAAAAATAGACGTAACTGTATGTGTAAACGTGCGGAACGGCCTGAAGTATGTTTTCAATGACGTTAAACCCGGTGGTTATGCTGATGTGATCCGCAATGATCTCCACATTTCCGCTGCCGCCTGCGATGAGTTGATAGTAGGTCAGCGCAAACGTGGGGGCCAATTCGACCTTGATATCGCCATTCACGGTGGTCAAGCCGAGAAGGTTGTCGTCATGGTTACCGGTGACACTGCCGTAACCGGTTATGTTGAGATTGTGGTTGGAATAGATGAAGATTCCGAAATTGAAGAGCGGATTAAGCGTGGTCGTGGTTTTCGCCGTGAGGTTATCCACCTTTACATTAATGGGACTAGTGAGCGTGCCGATGGTTTCGAGGGCCAGGATGACCAATGTGCCACCCGTGCCCACTTCGATTATTCCGTCATTGGTCGTTCCACTCTGATTCAACAGGGAACCCGTATAGAGATTGAGGAAAATGTTGCCGATGCCCAAGCCATCCTGCGATGTGCCGGTGGAAACCATCAGGCGGGAGGGGTTGCCCGAGACGCTATTATTGGCCAGAACGAAGTTGGCATCAACGGCTGGATTGTTGGTCCGCAGATCAAATTCGATGCTCGCCGGGTTGGTGGTGGTTCCTCCCTCCACATCGATGTCATAGTTGAGCAGGAAGCTATGCGACAGATGAATGACGGCGTTGCTATCGAGAAGCACGTTACCGAGCAGAACGAGATGTCCCACGCTGATATTACCACCCGCCTGGAGAGTATAGGCGCTGGAATTATTGGGATCACCCCAGTAGAGCGTCGCATCGGGCGCGTTCAGGTTTACTTTCAGCGCCGGGGTGAAATTCATCTGCTCACGACCATTTCTGACCTGGGTCGTGTTGTAGGTGATCGTATTGGAAAAGAGCTGCGTTAAGAATACCTGGCCCTGGGTTGGAGAAGTATCCTGGATATTGATAATGCCCGTATTGCGAGTGTCACCCGGCACATAGTAATGGATGTTGGGATCGCCAAGATAAACATTGTACAGATTGGTGCCCGCCGAATCCTTCAAATTCATCGTCTGGTTTGGGGCGAAGAAGAAAACGGTGTAGGTGTCGCTTGCCGTGCCGCCGATCCAGGTATCGATGCTGTTTTGCTCGGAGGGATCAACCGCTAAAAAGACCGTGCTATTGCCGGAAACCGCGCTGTCAACGAGCTGTCCAAACTGGAAATTTATAGAGGTCGAGAGCGCCGAGATCGAGAGCCCGGGAACCTGGCTTGGATCGGTGGGGCTGGCCGACAGGGTCAAACCAGCGAAGTTCACTTTGTTGCCATTGCCGGTCACATATATCCGGTCGTGGCCAAAGCCGTTGGTGAAGGTGAACGTGTCACCGGGACCATTGCCATACAGCAAGTCAGAACCTTGTCTTGCGACAATATTGTCACCGCCGGAGACGCTGCCTTCAATGGTGGACGTCGTCACACCAGCGATGAGATCCAGGCTCGAGCTCGAAACAGATCCGTCGAGGAAGCTGGTACCCGTACCGCCAACCAACCGGGAACGGCCTGATGCAGTCGCCCAACCTGAGTAATAGGAGGCACCTGCCTGAAGAACCACATTTCCGGCTCCTCCGTAAAAATCGACCACCGCGTAATTTAAAGCCGTGAGGGTGGTGTTGACGGCAATGGAACCACCATCAACCAGGTTGATGGCGGCAGAAAGCGTGAGCGCTGTTCCGGCGTAAATGGCGGAATCTCCCACCCCGGCGTAACCAACCACCTGTTTGACGCCCGTGAATTCCTGATAATAAATGGTGGATCCGCTCTGGAATTCCACAACCACCGTTTCACCGGAACTGTGAATCGAACTGGAACTTGCGTTTTGGTTATAACCGTAAACGTAGAAGGTCTCATTACGGTTGCTCGTATTGACGTAATGCCGGTTGCCGGCATACGGTCCCATGTTCAGGAGCAAAACGCCATTCGTTACGGAGCCTAGTTCGATATGACCGGTGTATGCGCCCAGAAGGAAATCGAATACCGTGATGGCATAGTCGTACGAAAAGATCGGGATCGTGATGGTGGTAAAGAGGAGCGGAATGGTGAGATCAATTTCAAAATGGAATCCGATCTCACCTTTCAGGTCGACGGCGAAGAGCGATTGATGCTGGGAGATCAGGTAGTCGATATCGGTTTGATGGAGCAAACCGGTGCCGGAGACATCATTCCAAATAAACCCGACGGTCAACCTGAAGAAGAGATCGATGCTGACGCTGACCACGCCGAAATCGAGGCCGACACCGATGGAAAATTGGACAGCGAACGAGAACAGGGGAGCCGTCTTGCCCGTGGTAAGGTCGTGGGTATTCCAGAAAAATCCGTTCGTGTCGTATCCAAGATTGAAACTGATGGAAATCGTGAAGGAAATGCCCAGGCGCAATTGCAGCGGAGGGAACGCCGGGAGCGGGAACGTCTTGAGATAGGCAAACGTGGCCGTGATCGTGGGTAACTGGACGCGCAGCAGAAGCGCATTTTCACCCTGTAATATTTGTAGGATTGAGGTGGATGAGAAGGCGTCGAGATAAAACGCGCCACCCGTGATACCAACCGTAACGCTGAATTGGCCACCCCGCTTATCATTCTTTTCAGCCTGTTCGTTAAGACCTTGCTTGATCTTTTTGGTTACGTAGTTGCCTTCCTCGGCATTGAAATAGGTGCCGCTTTGGAGGCTATCGAAGGTGCTCGAATATTTGTTGGGAGTCGTGAGCGTCTCCTGCATCGAGCTTAGAGCCTTGGAGATGCTGTTCTGGTTGGACTGTGCGGCGGTCGCCTCGCTCTCCGTAGGCACTGTGAATGGCTCGTCAGCCATCGTGCTGGTCTGCTGACCTTTTGCGGCAGCATCCTTGTAGAGCTTGAGATTTTGCGCATTCTTCTGATCCGTCAGCCCATTGATCTGCAGGGGCTTGTTGACCCAGCTGGCGCTGCCACCCAGACTAGCTTGTGGATGTTGCCATGCAGCGGTGGATGAAGCCGTCGAGGCCAGTTCCGCCAACGGTCCAAGCATACTATCCACTGAATGCAGGATCGAGATGATCAACTGCATTTTTGCGGCCAGACTGGCAGCCTTCGCACCTGTCCCCGCGTTGCTCTTCTCCGTCGGGGAAGTGGACTTCGGACTCATTGTGGCGGGGAAAAGATTGATCAGTACCAGGGGATTCGGCATCCACGATGTTCCAGGAACCGGCGTGGTGAGGAAATTGAGGACCGGGCGCAGGGGCGCGATGGCGTTTTCCAGATTGATCAGCGACTTGAAAAACGGTCCGGACAGATAATCGTAAACATCGATCTTGAGATTCTGATACGCGATGAAAGTGTTGCCGGACTGGCCATTGGAAATCATGTTATCCCGTTCGAAGCGCCATACGGGGGAGGCGTTTTCGAAGTCGGTATCGACTGCGGCTTTGGCATCGGCTGACAAGGCATTGTACGCGGCGGAATTATTGTCCGCCGTCGTGGCATCGTAGTAAGAAGCGTATTCGCCCGTAGTGGTGCTTGTGCCGATGATCTTTGCGCCCAAGGTCGAATCGCCCAATCCAACCAGGGCGGCGTTGGCAAAATTGAGGTTAAAAGAAGAGTCCGCCCCGGTTCCGTACCGTTTGGCCATGACAAGATCGGTTTGAATGGCCGGGATTAGTCCGGCCTGCTGCGACTCGATCAACAAGTCGATATCCGCATCTGCATTGATGGTGAAATTAAGCAGGGCCGAGGGCTTCTTGGCTGCGGTCGTCACGTTTGGCCCCAATTCCTGAGCGACGCGAAGATCATCCACCGTCGCATACACGCCCTGTGAATTTGTGCTCGTGCGTCCCAGGGGATCTGTTCCACCGGTGATGTGATTATCGAGATTAAAGAGCACGTCGCCGAAGAAACCCGAGGCGTAACCATCCCCGCCATCTGCGGCCGAATCAGTGAGGAAACGACCATCCGCCACGTTGACCTGAAGATTTTGCAGCGTGCTGCTAAATCCGGACTGCACAAATCCCGTGATTGAGGAGGAGTCAACATTTCCCGTTAACTGCGCCAAAAACCTGACGTCGATCATCGGTTTGGGCGTGGTGTCGGTCGAAGTCGGATTGAAAATGAAGAATCCGCTTGAAGTTGAGACTCCGAAGCCGAAGTTGAAATCAAAGTAGGTTTGCAGGTCCACGCCGCCGCCGTCGGGGGTGGCAACGCCGGTGTCTTTGACGATCGTACCCGTATTGATTGTTTCGCCGATGCCGGAATCGCCCAATGTCACCTGCTTGATTTTGTCATCGTGATATCCGGCGCCATTTTTCACACCGGCCAGCTTGATGCTGAACGTAATTGCGGTGACTGAGCCAGCCACGGTGTTCTTTAGTCCAACCGGCGTTGAGACGTAATTGACGAGATCAGATCTATTGAAATCAAACGCCGTGGCGGTCGCTCCGCTATAGAGATTGACCGTGATCAGGCTCTCATCCGTCAGGTAGCCCAGTCCACCGGGATTATTTCCCAGGGTGGCAAATATGGCATCACGCACATCGTCCACCGGCGTAAGCGGACTGGCCAGGACAAGGTTGCGGATGTTGTTCGACAGCGTGCTGCGAATCTGCTCCACGTAGGAGGTATAAAGATTCAGGTTGGTGCCGAGGAGCGGGAATTCGATTCCCATCGCCTCGTCCATTGCCGACTGGATGGAAAAGAGAGCGAGGTCGAGCGCGTCGCCCAAATAGAATCCGTTCTGCAACTGCGTCAAAACACTTGCGCTCGTGGCCGAATTAACCAGCGGCGGCGGATTGTTTTGGGTGTTGGTATTTGAAGGCGTGTAACCAGCAGCCGGGTTGAAGAAGAGCGTGCCGGAAGAGGGGCTGGTAAAAAAGTTATTGAGACTGGGAATGGCAATCTGCAGGGAAGAAAAGACCGGCGTTGATTGGATGACGTAAGTCGAACCAACCTTGGATTGAAAATAATTATAGAGCGGATCATTGACGATGGCCGATCCATCGAGACCCAAAGCCGTCTTCGCATCGACCGTTAGGCTGCCGAGATCGCGATTAATCACGGTCTGCGAGCCGTCGTTGTTCACCTGCACCAGTTGCAGAGGCAGATTCGCCGCGGCAGCCCCGCTAATCGAGGCGGATAACCACGTGCTCGACCCGGTTTTATAGACGAGGCCGAGTTGGCTGCCGAAGGTGACGGCGACTCCGCTGGAAAATACGCTGCCGGAAAGAGCGGTATTGGTCTGCACCCAGCGGGTATTCGCATTGGCATGGCCTTGATCGACCGCGACACGAATATTCAAAACCTGACCCGGTGCGGCCGCGAAATCAGCCCGCTGTAATGTCCAGTTGCTTACCCCGCCTTGTCCCAGGCTGGTGACCACATAGACACCATTTTCGTACGCATTGGCACTCGTCTCATTTTTTACCAGGACGAGTGACCCGACGCTCAGGGTCTTTACGCCATCAAGGCCGGTAATGAGAGAGCCATCCGATTGGGAAAAGATCTGTGCATTGAGACTGATCTGCGAGGTGCTGGTAAAGACTCCGTTGGAATAGGTGGCCTTGCCGCTCAACGATGAATCGGTGGCGGCACTCACCGTGTAGGGGAGAAGTTCGCTGGTTGAACTGTTGATCGACTGCAGATTGTAGCTGTAGGAAGCTGGCTGAAGCATCACGGCGAACTGCGTGCCGCCGTAGGCTGCCATTTTTACTCCGCCATAAGTTGTGCCGTGGAGAACCTGATACCGGGTGGCCGTGCTCAGGCTGATGGGCGTGGAGACGATGGCAAGAGTCCAAGTAGTCACACCCGCAACGGTGGTGAAAGTGAGGTTATATAATCCGTTCAGCGAAGAATTGGTCTGGTGATTAAGGATGACCTTGCCAGCAGTGGTTAAGGCAAATCCATCGATGGTAACGCTGGTTCCCGTGCCGGTCAGCGCCTGGGAGGTGGTGCTGGCCGCCAAAACGCTCACGACGGTGGGAGCCGTGAAGGAACTTGCAGCGCTAAGATCGTAAGTGAACGGGGTGCCGAAGGCGTCCAGATTATTTGGAGCGGTCGTTACGGCGGCAAAATGGGTGGCATTGGACGATTGATACACCTGATTGGCCAGACTGTTACCGGACGCGCTGGTTACCACAAAACGCTGGCCGGGTGTGAGCGAAGCGTTAAGCGCGGTGATTGATTGCGTCTGCGTGAGAATATAACCGTTCGTCGAATTATTTTGAGTGACGGTGTAGAGGCCGTTGACGGCCCCGGCGTTTTGCGCAACGAAAAAGATTCCCTGGCTTTGGGTTCCCGTGCCGGAGATCGGCTGGGATAACGTAATCTGATGATTTGCCGCATCGATGCTGGCAATCGTGGTGCCGGAGGGAAGGAAACTACCCGAAATGCCCTGGCCAACGCTTAGCTGTGCAAAAACTGAAGTGGCAATTCCAGAAAGGACGTAATTTTGCGCCGTGTTCGTGCTGCTATACGTGGCATCCGCGTTGATGGTGTAGTTATCCGCCGTGTTGACGAGGATTTGGGATCCGACTACCGGCGTGGTGCCGTTGATCGTGAATAATCCGCTGCCCGTAATCACCCCGTTCACGACGGGCACGGTAAACGGCATGTTCGTGACGCCCTGGATTAAGATTCCCGAGTCGCCACTCGCATCGTAGTTCACCGTGCCGTTTACAAGAGCGGACGTGTTGGCTCCGGTTGAGTTGGCCAGAACCAACATGCCGGTCGAGGATTGGCTGGAGAAAGGTATGTCTGTCTGGCCCGTGGCATCAATCGCGACGCTTCCGTTGGTCAGTTGCAGGTAGTTGACGCCCGCAGGTAACTCGCCGCTGAGATTGTCCCCCGTCACGAAAAAGCGGGTTTCAAAGAAATTACCCGAGGAGGGCTGATTGATGATGGCTTCCGTCTGAATCGCCGTGGGTAGGACGGAAGAGGATGCCGCCTGCGCAACGATGAGATTCAAGTTTACGTTGAGACTCGAAGCTGCGGTCAGGATCACATTTAGCGGATCGATGCCGGAACCGGCAATTGCGCTGAGGCCAAGCAAATCGATTTGCGGCGTTTGCCCGGTTCCATTATTGGCCGATGCCTTGTCATACATCGTGGCCAGATCGACCGAGAGCGGCAGGGTTTGGGTCAGGCTTTTCACCCAATCAAAACTGATCTGCAAGGCCAATTGGCCGCCATTGGCCAGATGTCCGCTGCCATCTTCGGTCGTCGTGTTGGAAATGTTGAGCAGAATCGCTCCTGCAGGCAGTTGAAGTCCATTGGAGAGAGCTTGAGCGACAGATTGCAGGCTGCCGGGCGGCTGCGACTCGATTTGCTGGACGAGGGCTTTAAAGTCATTACCGACGGCGTCGATTTGCGCCAGCGATAATTTGCTGAAGAGCAGGGACGACGAAAACGGATCGTTCAGATTGGTATTCATCCAATCGTTGATGAGATCGCCGACCCGCATCAGGCTGTTGGCAATATCAGCAAAACTCAAACGCGATAATAATTCCATCCCATTGGTATGCGCATACGTGATGATGGGGGGAGGCAGACTGCTGAAATCCGTAATGTAATGTCCGGTTGCGCCCGAAGCCGTGGAGAGGGGATAGACGATGTCGATCTCGGCGCCGGATCCAAAACTGAGACCGGTAATGCCCGTTGCGTTGGGGAAACTCAGCGTCTTAAGAGCGAGGGTGGCTTGAGTGGCGGGCTGAACGGTTACGCTGTACGACTTGTAAAAGTCGCTGCCAAAATCATCGGCATCCGTGATCGCCTGACCCAGGTCGAGCAGGGTGGTGGTGGCATTTGACGAGGAGAAGATCAGGCTGGTCGTCTCGTCGAGAGTACCACCGTCGATATCAAAATTAACAAAACCAAACTGGGCCGTTCCGATGAATGCGGCGTTGGTTATGGTCAGCGTTCCGCTCAGGATCGGCGAACTGACAACGGTTTCTGCTCCGCGCTGACCGAAGATATATTCCGTGGGACCGGTAGCGGTGAAGAAGCCGAGCACCCCGGCGTTATTCATGACGTTGGCCCCGCTGGTCACAGCAAAGCGGGCTCCGCTCAAGGCGGGAGTCGAGCCATTGACCAGGCGAATGATGACGCTTGTGCCGCCATTTGTCGCCTCGGCCTTGAGAAATTCATTCAGATGATGCGTCGCCGTAACTGTCGCCCCAGGCACGGAGAGATCGATGGTCGTCGCGGCAAACTTTGTGTTCAAGGCGGAGATCAAGCCAGCCATGGTGAGAGTGCCGAGGTCACTCTTGTTCACGGTGACCGTGACGTAACTCGATCCATTAAGAGAAACCTGGAACGACGCCGGAGTGGAGGAACTCCAGTTCGTGAAAGTATTTGCATTGATATCCGCGCTGACGATGCCCGTGGACGGGAACGCGGTATCTGAAATGGTATTGTTCGCAAGGCCCAACTCCAGGGAGGCCGGGTTATCGAGCTGTTGCTTGTACGTGCTATCAACCTTCATGCTCCAGCTTTGTACGCTCGGCCCGTAAACTTGCGGATTGAGGGTGAAAACAATCTTGGTGTTGGATCCGTTCACCACAGCGGAAGCGATGATCTTGGGTATGATGTTGTACTGGGCGGCGAGAGTGGAGGCCGTTACCGTAACCGTTCCGTTGGTTGTCGTGGTTGTGGCCGCCTGGGAAAGAGTTATTTTGACCTTCTGCGTCGTGGGATCGTACGCGACGGATTGAATCGTAGTACCCGCAGGCAGGCCGGTACCCGACAACGTCGTGCCGGGGATCAAACCAAAGGCCGAACTGACGTTATTCGAGCTATCGACATACGGAGTTGGAACGATGGTGGAAGTGGAATCAAGAGTTGCCACAGCGCTGCCCGAGGCCAGGCTCATCTTGAGAGTCGAAGTCCCGATCGCGCCATAGGAGCTGCCAACCAAACCGACCGAGCTGGCGATCTCGTAGTTCAGTTCGTTGACCACATCGGTCGTGCTGGCGTTGGCGGGAAGATTTGTAGGATCGAGACCAAAGCTGGTTACGGTACCGTCGGGCAGGGTGACATAAAAGAAGCCGCTGGTGGGGATGGTGTTGTTTGCGTTGTTGAGAACAAATTGCAGCGTTCCCGTACCCGTGATCTGGTTACCGGTGCCGCTTGTTTGAGTTTCGGTAGTTCCCGACGTGCCAAACCCGAGATTAGTCCAGGCCGAATCCGCTACTGACGTTACACCCGAGGATGTCGCCGGAACCGTGACAACTAATTCACGGTAGCTGCCTGCCGCAGTGCTGAAGACAATTTGTGCCCGACCCAGTTCATCTTCACTGGAAAAGACGGCGGTGATTTGCAACCCGGCTCCCGTGAGGGCGCTATTTAAAGCGGTGATGAAATCCGACGCAGTTGAGCTGGAAGAGGTGGAGGCGTAGAATTTGCTGGTTCCATCGCTTTGGACAATCTGGTTCAGTTGCAGGTTGTGCACCACACCGTCGTCGGTACTGATCTGAAAGAGCAGGGGTGAACTGGATTGAAGCGCCTGGTTGGCCGCGATATCCCAAAGCGGGATGATGACAGGCACATCGGCGTAGAGAATCTCTCCCGTTTCGACCTGGGGCAGCACGTTGATGCCAAAATCCATCTGGATGGTATCCGAGCGATGCAGGGAGACGGTGCTGGCTGATTGCAGGTTCGAGACGTTTCCGTAGGCCGAAGCAAAGCTGAGCGGAACGCTCAGGTCGTTGAAATTGGCTTGGCTGCTGCCACTGGCGACCGTGAAGTTAAGAGGGAAAGTAAAGGTTTCGGTGGTCGAATTATAATCCCCAAAAGTATTGGCCAGCATCACCCCTTTTTGGAGAAGGAGTATTTCCAAGTCCTGAATCGTGACGAAGGCCGGGCTGGTCACACTTTGAGCCGCAGCCCAATGCAACGAGTTATTCGAGCCGGAACCAAGTAGGTGAAGTGAAGTAAGCCCCGACTGGTTGGTAATGGAGAATCTTGAAATCTGGGTCGTGCCCGTGCCGGGATTTTCCGCGGCGAAAACCAGAGCATTCCCGGTGGACGTGGCGGTCGAGCTGACGGTAATGCCCGTGCTCATATCCGCCGATAACGCGCCCGAGGAAACCAACGCCAGTCGTATGTCATTGACCAGGTCGTTCAGGGAAGCAGCCGGGGCCAGGTTATCGAGCAGGCCGTTGGTGAAATTTCCATTCAGGTAAACACGCGATGATGTCGTCGTGCCATTGATGGTTTTGGAAAGATCAAAATAGGGTGCCGTGCTCGTGTTGGAAGCCAGGTGGAACTTGGCAAGCGCGCCAGTCGAGACGTCCTGGACGTCGAGTTGATAGACATCGTCGCCGCCGTAAAACTGCACGCCGAAATCGACGCCATTGGACATGGTGAAAGTGCGAACCATCACCCCGTTCGTATCCACCCCGTCGTTCAATGCGGTCTGTTGAAGCGCGTTGGTCAAGGCCGTGACCAGGGTGGTCTGCGTATAAGAACCGGCAGCGAGCGAAACCGTGACGTAGCCTGAGCCGTAAGTCGAACTAGTCCCGTTATTGACCTTGATGGCAAACTGGGTGGCGGTGGCGAAATCAGTCACCTGCACTGCGGAATTTGAGGTCAGCAACACGCCGGGCAACTGGTAATTCGCTGTCGTATCGAGGTCGCCATTGGCATAGACCGCCACGCTGCTGTAGGCGTTGAAACCGAGATTCAGGGAGCCATTGGCTGGAGAAGCTGTGTCACTGCTGAAATTCGAAAGGTAGTACTGGATGCCGCTGACATTGGAAACGAGTTGCAGGGTCGAGCCGCTGACTTGCGCATCAATGGTGCCTGATAAATCGACGGTTGCGTTGTTCGCCTGATTTTTGGCGTTTTTCAACGCATTTTCCAGGCTGGTGGCCAAGCCCTGGAGGGTGCGACTCGAGCTCCCGGCTGCGACCGAAATCGTGTAGGAGGTGACGGCTCCGCTGCTGAGCACCACCTGCAAGGTAAAGGTAGCGGAACCGGACAAATCGGTGCTATCGAATGAACCCGCTGACGTGCTGTAGGTGCCGGGGGAAGTCGTCCCCGTCAACACCTCGGAGGTTACCTGGATGGCGTTGACGAAACCAAGCTGCGCCGCCGTGCCAAAATCGTAGGCGTCGCTGAGCGTCTCAGAGGTAAATGGTACGTTGGGTTGCAGAATCGCGTTACCGCCCAGTTCGGCGAGGAGAGTGGCCGTGTTCTGCGCATCAATAACGAGGTCGGCATTTGTGACTCGGGCAAGGTTGGCCAGTTCTGCGGAATCGGTATGTACCAACGCCGGATGGCCGTCGAAAAGATTGACTGAATAGAGGGTGAACGAACCGGTAAGATTCAGATTTCCCACATACCCGGGCAGTGTGCTGATGTCTTCGACTCCAATAACACCAGTGCTGAAATCGGCTGTATTTTTCGCAGCCGTCGTGCCGATCAGGGTCGCCGATACGGTACTGAACACTACCGTTCCCGTGTGGGTGGAAGTCGCCGGCGCGCTTAAAGTTACCTGCGTGGCGCTATCGATGGAGAAGATCGTCGTGCCTTCCGTAATCCCAGTGGCTGTCACCGACATGCCAACCCGGAGGTTGGTGGTCGAACTAAGGGTGACGATGGCCGAGGCGTTCGTCACCGTTGTGGAATTAAAGGAATAAACCGGGGCAACGGGCGAGGTAAATTGATAAGCGGCTGTCTTCAGGGCGGAATAATTCAGGCTGGCCACGGAGAAGTTGAAGCCCATCTCTTCGTCCAGGCGCATGGCGGCGGTGGCGTTGAATGTCAGCGTTACCGTACCGGAAGCGGTCGCCGGGATGCTCAACTGTACCTGATTAGTACCCGTGTTGATCGAGGCAATCGTTGTTCCGGAGGCAATTCCAGGGCCAATCACCGACATGCCGTTTATCAAACCCGTGACAGAATCGAGCGTGACAGTACTCGACCCGCTGCTCACGGCAACGGAACCCTCAACAAAAGCGGAGCTGTTATCGTAGGCGCCGTTTACCGCCCCGATGACAATCGAGCCAGTCCGGGTGGCGGTTGCGGCGGTGCTGAGCGTGATCTTATTTGCGCCGGTGTTGATCGCGGCAATGGTTGTCCCGCTCGCAATGCCCGTTCCCTGCACCGACATGCCAACCGAGAGGCCGGAGACGGAACCAAGGGTCACCGATTTCGAATTGTTCGCCAGGATCGCGCTGTTTTCGGTGACGCCCGGGCTGCCCGCGCCGATCACGCCAAACTCAACGCCGAAGGTCGGCAGGAGCGAGTTGATCACGACGCTCTGTTGAAAGCTGTTTGCAGTCGTTGCCAGGTTGAAGGAATTATTTTCGGCTGTCGCCTTTGCGGAGGAAGAACCGCCACCCGTGAAAGCCGTGTTGAACGTCGTCAGGTTCGCCGTGATGTCGTAAGTTGCGCTCAGCTTGGTTTCAGCCTGGACGCTGGGTGTTCCGGTCGCTTCCGCCCCGAATAAAAGATTATATTCCGATGCCGCCGACCCGATGTCGATGGGAACGGAATGGAAAGTGTCCGCCGCAAAGGAAACCTGAAGATCGAGTGTTTTGCCGCTGGGATCCACCGTCAGGGATTTATCAACCACGGTGAAACCACTTCCGAAAAGCTGCTGTCCCGTCGTCTGGATCTGAAGGGCGAGGCTGGTCGTTGTCGGGGCATTGCCCACGGTCATTAACGAAGCGACGTCCTGCGCGAAAAGATTATTTCCACTGCTGTCCGTCTCGTTCAGCAGGAGAGAACCAAAGGTGATGTTCCCAGCCTGGGTGCCGAAGCCGGATCCTGATGTTGCCAAACCACCGAGCTGTGTGGGAGTCTGGTTCAAGAGCGCGATTTTGGCCGCAGCCGTTGTATCGGTGATGGAAGTTTTGTCGATCTGCTGCCCGAGATACGAGAGGTTGCCGATGACCGATTGAGTCTGCGTGCCGATGACCGCCTGCACCGCATTCGAGACGGCCGTTATGTACGCGCCATCCGCTGACTTGGTGCCGTCATTCGTGGAATTTGTGAGCGCAACGCCGCTGAGCAAATATCTCGGCTCCAGTGATTCGACATTGTAGCGAAGCGAACGCGGTAATGGACGTTGCGAGCCCCGGAGGTTTTGAGCGCCCCAGAAGCTTTTGGATTTCTTCTTTTTTGGAGAACTTAATCCAGACAACATAGTGCTAGATTTAAGCAAAAAAATTCAAGTAACAAGGCAAATAGATTAATATGTTAGGTTTTTTTACTTTAGACCCCTTACGAATAAAAATTCCATGCCACTTTTTGAGCTATTTTCGCAATAAATGGCGGGACAGACGGCCTCAAAAAATCTTAGCGGCTTTGGGCCAAGGGCAATTCCTGAAGATGCTTATCGATGCTTTCCGTGATATGTGAGGGCAGATTGGCTTCCCGGCGAATTTCCGGCCATCCGCTTTGCACCGCATCGACGACTCGCTCCATCGTGGCAAGCGTTTCACGCTCTGGAAGCGCCGCCTTTTCCGCGAGGCGCTTAAATCGCTCGCGAGTGATGGCGGAGAAGTCCTTTTCGCCAGCGATATTCAGCGCGAGCTTCTCGTTGGGAATATAGGGAACGGTCGAAACCAAGTCGTAGGCAGGAGACAGGATGGGAGTCCTTCCGTCCGGATAAAGGAGCGACCAATTTTTGAGGTGCATGTCTCCGTTACCGGTCAGGACAATGAAAGCAAGCCGGGCTACAAAGTCCTGTGCTGCCACGGGCCCGAGAATCTGCCCGATCAATTCAGCGAGGCGCACATTACCGACCTTCTCGTATTTGTCGTGCGGGAAAATGCCGAACACTTGGGCAAGATCCTCCATATGCACTCGCCCACCTCCCGACAGGCGATCAAACCTTCGCACGGCCAGCGCATTTTTATCGGCAAAATTTCCCAGCGACGGCAGCCCTTCAATTGAAGTCACAGGAACCAGTCGATGCTCGGGAACTGCGATACCGGCGCGGCTGGCAAGAGTAAGCATCGCCGCCTCATTCTCCGGGACGGCTGGATAGATCGACGAAGGTAATTTCACGATCCACTCTCCCCCGACGCCCCCTGCTGGAATGGTCAGCCCACCGTGCTTGTTCATCAGGGCGGAAAATTTCAACTGCACACCCGCCAGCGAAAAGCGGAGTTGTTGAACTTTCGTGACGGCATTTGCCTCGAGCGTTTCGATCCCTGGAATACTGGCTTCGTCACTTACCACCCGCACCGCGCCGGGGAGATCCTTCCCCAGGAAAGCGAGCAGTTGAAACTCTCGTGACGGATGAATGCCCGCCTCCCTGGAGATGTAATCCAAGAGCGGCCCTTCGGGTAAAAGATTGGAAAACCAGGGAGGCAGTTTGGTTCGCGTGGGACGTGTCTCCTGCCTCAATTCATTATTGGCCAGCCGATAGTACTGACCCAACACCGGGCGATTGGCATCAGTGAGGTAGTCGTCGGCAAAAACAAAAAGGATCTGTTCCCCGGGAAGGAGCATCAACCTTCCGACGACCTGGTCGCCCAACAAAACGCGAAGATTCATGGCATCGATTCCTCCTCATCCCCTATCGTCCAAAGCGGTTCTTCTGTCTTTCCCGAGAGCATCGCCTGGATGGCGGGAAGCATCGATTTCGGAACCAGCATCAGTTCGTGATCCACCAGCCGCGCCATTTGGACGACCGAGGAGAGACGCGGGTCAACCCGACCCTTTTCAATCGTGGAAACACGGGTTTGAGCCCATCCCAATCGCTTACCCAGTTGAGCTTGAGTCAGCTTTTGGGCTTTTCGGGCTTCATGAAGTTGCTCCGTTATGGGCGACATTCATACATAATAGCATATAATTTTATAAAAACATATCTAAAAACATCTTTTTAGAGCTTGGACGCGAATGAAGGAATATGCAGTAACCGCGTGCCTTCCAAGGTAAGGTAGCCGTTGCGCGCCGCGCAATGGAAGTAAAACCACCGATCATCGCATGTTGACGCGAGGTTTATTTCATGCGGAAATGGGCCTGTCCCCTTTTCAGCCAGCATCTCCTCGACTCTACCACCGAAAGATCCTGATTTCAAATTGAGCATTACGCCGATAAAACTTGGATTGTCTTCTGGTAGGCCTGCGCTCGGGGGGGCTCAAACATCAACCGTTTCGCAAGCTATTCAACCGACTTCCTTCAAATGTCCTGCCCTAGTCGGAATTGACGATGGCGCAGGTATGCTCGTTCCCTTTTTCGTTCGGACTCTCAGTTCATCCGACGTCAGGGCTCTCCGTAAACATACCCAGACAGCGATTCAAAATCGCAAACGGTTCCAGCTTTTCCTCATTGTGAAGCGGAACTATGCGGAATGGCTGCGATACACGCTCGCACTTTTGAAGCCCATCAATGGCCTAAGTGAAGATGAACAGGTGGAATTAGACCGCCTTCTTATGAATTTTCTTTCGTCGGCAAGGGCGCTCATTGACCACTTCGCCCAGTACCATAAACAAACGTTTCGCAAGACCGCCGACGAAACGAAATACGCAGATTATCTGGCAAAGCTGGAAGCGAATAGTTGGGCATTCGCCTTCTTCCAGGATCTTCGCAACTTCACGCAGCACTGTGGCTTGCCTGTGGGCAACTTTTCCCGGCATTCCTCGCGCTATACAGTGAAACTCAAGATCGTCACTGACGCTAAGTGGTTACTCGACCACAGTAATCCCGACAGAGACTGGAAGAAATCAAAACTCAAAAAGACGCACGGGAAGCTTGATTTGATCGAGCTCACGCAAGAATACCATGCTCGCCTGCTTCAAGACTTCGGGGGATTTGTCGCGAAGGCATTCGGCCCCTCGCTCATCGAGGCGCATGAGTTCTTTGCACAATTGGCTCAGAACGTTCAGGCAGCGTGTCCGGGTAAAAGCATGGCCATCGCCACGAAATACGTGGTGGAGAATAACCAAATTCATGCACAACTGAAGCAGCCGCCCTCCAACCTTTTTGAGGACTTGGGCATAACGGTCACCAAGGTCCCACAAAAACAAGGATAATCCCGTGCCGACAGAACTACCATTGACGAATCCGAAAAGAGACCTGTTTGCCGAGTTGTATGTCGTCGGGCTCTTCGCAGATACCGGTTGGGGAGTTTATTTTCCCAAACGCGATCAGGGCTTTGTGTGGAAGAAAAAGGAATCAGGTACCTTTTACCCGGAAAGAGAGGTGTGCACTCGGGGAGACTCGAACTCCCATGGATTTCTCCACACGCACCTCAAGCGTGCGCGTCTGCCATTTCGCCACGAGTGCAGGGAGGCTCACCATAGGCCTTGCGACGGATTTGTCACTGAAATTTAGCGTCGCTGGCCCAGCCGTGACGAACGAGGGGGTGTTTTCGACCAGAGGTTGAGCTTGGCCGGGCTTAGCGGCGAAACCGGTTGCCGGGGCCGCTGTTCGTCGTCTTCAAAGTCGATATGCTCAGCGCGATACTTTTCCAGTTCCTCGCGCTCGTACTGGCTGCGCAACTTGGGAATCAATTCGAACCCGAGATAGACGAGCCAGGTGCCGAGGCAAAGTAGGAGGATCGATATTTTTCCCATTCCCTCGGCAACGGAATTCGGAGTCCACGCGACAAGGTCGGCAAAGGCCGATGCGCTCCAGACAATGCCGTATAACGTGACAGCGAGGAGGGCTTGGACAGCGTAGCCGATCCAGCGCAGGATCGTTTCGGCGCGACGCGTGGCCCGGAAATTGAGCCAGCCGAGTTTTTTTTCCCATTCCCAATTCGGGAAGACTAGGGCGATGAGTTTATCCGAATGCCAGAACAGGCCGTACACGGCAAAAATACCCAGGAATGGCGCGGCGAAGATGAGGCATTGCCTGGCGTTGGGAATGCCGATTTCCGCAAGGATTATCGGAAATACTTCCGCGTGCATGAACCTACCCTACCACAGGATCGGCGGAAATGAACCACGACTCTTTTACTGTTCGTGTATCAATTTACCGAAAATTATCGAAGCAGAACCGTCATTCCGAGCGAAGTCGAGGAATCGGTATTTGCTCACAAGCGGAGTTTTTCAAACCGATTCCTCAACTTCACCTCGAGTCAATTTATTGCCTGACCACGGTCTTTTGCTTCGGTTCCGTTCGGAATGACACCGTAACAATCGGTCAAATTGATCAACTACCCTTTTACTCGATCCAGGAGAGGATATTGAAGTTGGTGACGATGAGGATGAGCGCCACGGTCAACGCGCCAAAAACCGCACTGATGCCACCGAGCACCGCGCCCACCACAATGTAATAGGGTGTCAGGAAGGGCTTGATATGACGCTCGAATAGACACTTGAATTTCGGCTGCGCAGGGACTTGAGCGATGGGTGAAGGTGCGGACATGGTGTCTCTGTTTTAATCGCGAATCGGTTTTTGGACAAGTGCGCAAAATGCATTTTGTACCCATTCCGATTTGTTTTTAGATTTCCGTCATCCTGAGCGGAGCGCAGCGAAGTCGAAGGATCAGCTCCCAGAGAGTGGACACTTCACCCTGTAAGCGAATACTTACCGGGGGCTGATCCTTCGACATGCTCAGGATGACAGAAGGGTTAAGACTAAATTCAATTGCGAATTGGTTTTTGGACAAGCCTAGGATGGCAGAGTAAAAAAATTGCGCGAGGAAGATGGCACTCTTCATGCTACGTTGTGGAACGTGATTCAAGCGAACTGTCGCGCACAATTCACCGCGGATGATTTTTCCTTCGTCGTCCGCGTGCTCGCCAAATCTCCCCGCGATGCCGTTTCGCTGGTCTCCCTTTTAAGCGACCTGGAGGAACGCGATGCGATTCTCGATCACGACCTGATTTATAATTCGGTCGTGGACCAGGCGGGTTGCCTGCAGGTTTCCGCCGCGTTTTATTTTTACATCCTGACCCGGCGGGTATTGCGGCGCGTTTCACTCGATGAACGCGCGCTGACCGATTACGTCGCCGCAGTGCTCCTGGCCTTTACCAATATCAATCAGTTGAACGCGCCCGAGGACAAAAATTCCACGGTACGAAATTTTACCTACGTCTCCGACATTCTCACCCGGTTGAATTCATGTTCCCCGGAACAAGGTTATGTGCTGCGCCTTCACCTGGCCAATTACACGTTATTTCTTAGCGGGATGTTTGTGGAACGCGTCCATTCACACGCCCAGCGTCGGGGTGCGCCGGGACTCAGTTTTTACGAGGCGGTGGGTCAGTCTTCTTTTCTCAGCGCGGCCCAGCATCCGCAGGCGAAACGGACGGAGCTTCAGGCCATTTTTGAAATGCTCGGCAGCGAGTTTCGGCGCGTTCGTTTTGCGCTCAACGACCTGACCGATACGCTGCTGCATCTGCACGAACCACCCTCGATTGTCATTCGACCGTCATGACCCTGCTGCGGGAAATCCAGCTTTTATTGGAGCGCACCTACGCGCCTGTCCCGATCAATCTCGAAGCCTGCATCATCGGCGAGAGCCGTTGCGCCATGCTGAATCGGCTCGCGGGTGACGGGACATTGCATCTCGCTTCCGGAGGGCGCACTTTTTTACGGCAGTCGGGAGATTCACTTTACGTGGCGATTTTTTATTCGCGTCCGGTCATCGAGGAGCTTGAAACCAACGATCCGCGCCAGGCGTTAAACGAGCGCAATATCACGGCGCTTATCACTTTCATCGAGGAGATTGCGCACGGCGTCCAGGCCGCTCTTCTTTTTCAGGAAGGCGAACGGATCATCGATACCGAAAGCTACGCGCGTAATCTTGAGACACAGGCGCGCGTGGATACCTACCTGGTCTTGAGCAAATTCGCGCAGATGATTTGCGATGGCCACATTCCACGTTCCGTGGGCAGTTGGCTGCGACGGCAACTTTTCGACGGAAGTTATCGCCGTTTTGCCACGTCTCAACTGCGCTCGCGCTATGGTGCGGCCCAGGGATGCGCGATAGCTTTTCTGCGTTATTTGCGGCGTGTTCCACTCTCGCTTCGGCATGGTGTCTTGCGTGAATTCCGTGGACTTTCGTGGCCTGAAAAGCTGGAATTTGTGCAGCTTCATTCCTAATTTTTTTCGTTGACGTATCTGACTATGTAACACATAAGTAACCCATATGGGTTACGACAACGAGCGCATTCTTGAATTCCTGCCCTGGGCTCGTCAATTTGCCCGTGCTTGTGCCACCAAGCTTCCCAGCCATCTTGACCGCGATGATCTTCAGAGTGCAGGAGTGCTGGGTTACCTCCGGGCAGCTTCGCGCGACGACGTGACTAAGGGCGCTTCATTTCGGGGATTTTGTGCATTACGAATTCGTGGGGCAGTTCTTGATGAGTTACGTCGGTGGGATTGGGCACCTCGTTCTGTGCATAAAACCAACCGACGTATCACACATGTAACCTCTGTTTTGATCGAGCAACTCGAACGCGAGCCGACCGGCGCGGAACTGGCGGAGGCTCTTGGCATTCCCATTGCCGATCTCTCCACTTTGCAAACGATGGCCCAGCCCCACCAACTCGTTTCCCTGGATGAAATGAGTGAAAATAGTCACGGAGATGAGAATCTCGCCTTGGCGGAGCGGCTGGCTGATCCTTTTACCAAACGCCCGGATGATGCGGTTCTTTCCGCCGAGGATCGAAAAACGCTGATCAAATGTCTCAGTTCCCTGCCCAAGATCCAGGCTACCGTGATCGTGCTTTATTATTTGCAAAACATCCCCTTACGAGAGGTGGCGAGGACGTTGGCCGTGACTCCGTCGCGCGTCTCCCAATTGCACCACCAGGCGCTGAGCCGCCTGAAACAAGCCTGGCAACGAGCCTATGCCCTCAAATGAAGCCTTTACGATTTAA
>JABDGH010000040.1 GCA_013286145.1 Verrucomicrobiota bacterium | reverse complement strand
TTTTCACCACTTTGCCATCGGTGACGGTCACGACCCGGGCATTGGTGCTGGAAACATTTTTGTCGTAAAAATAAAAAGTCCACGTTGTGGGCATCGTCTCGGATTTATCACGTCTGCCTGTGATCTTCAAAAGTTGAGCATGTTTGGTTGGATCGGCGCTGTTCATGCCGAGACTGCTTTCGGCAATGGTGAGAGCTTTAAATGCGCTGTCGGGCATTGCGGATACGGCAGGGATTGGATCCGGTATCAACCCCTCGGGATTTATCGGCACTGCGGGGGCGGGGTTGATAATGTTATCGGGAATGGTCGAAGGAGAAGGCTTGATGGCAGATGGTATGACTGGCACGACCGCAACGGCAGGAGAAATTATCGGTTTGGGATCGGCAGGCGGGATCGGGTTCGCGGTTACGACGGGCGGTGGGACAGAATTTGCCGGAATTTCAGTCAATACTGTCTGTTGAGAAGTCGAGTTACCCGAGGTGAATGAAAAGCCGTTCTTCAAAAAGGAAAAAGAATGCTGCGGTCCGAGCCACACGAGCAACACGGTTGCCATCGTCACCAAGGCAACAAGAAGAGCAGCAGCGCGAAAAACGCCATAGTCGGCGCGGCGCGGCGCAGTCAACGCGGGCATTGGCTTGGTCATCGGGCCGGCTTCGGAATCGTCGGGCGGTTCCGGTATGACGGCGACGCCATCGGCAGAGGTCTCCACTCCGTAAGTTTGGGCTTGCTGGAGTGCCATGAGTGAATCCTGGTCAAAAGTAACGGCTTCCAATTTGTCCAGACCAGCGTCCCCGAACATCTGGCAATGTTGCAGATCACGCAGCAAGGCGCGAGCATCGCCGTAGCGCAAGTCCCGGGTCTTCGCCATCATTTTGCGGCAAATCAGATCGACGGACTTGGAGGTTTCCGGGCGATGGTCGCGAGGTTTGGGCGAAGGCTTGGTCAGCAACTCGCTCATGATGTTGTAAGGAGTCTCACCTTCAAACGGCGGCTTGCCAGTAAGACATTCGAAAAAAGTCGCCCCGAGGCTGTAGATATCGTCTCGGGTATCGGCGACCTTGGCGTCGCGGGCCTGTTCCGGGCTCATGTAGGCGGGCGTTCCCATGAATGAACCTCCCATGGTCAGGCTCGTGCGCGAATCGATGGCATTTTTGGCGAGGCCGAGATCGGCCAGCTTCGAGATTCCGCGCAGGTCGAGCATGATGTTGTCGGGCTTGATGTCGCGATGCACGATCGAGTTTTCCTCCGCGAGCACCAACGCGTGGGCAATTCCGGTAATAAGAGCGAGCGCCTTGGCCTCCGGGATCGGGCCATTACGCAAATGCCATGAGAGCGAACCGCCGCCGACATATTCGAGCACGATAAAATAGAGTCCCGTGGTGTCGTCGTGGGCGGCATCCATCACCGCGATGACATTCGGATGACGAATGCGGGCCGCGAGTTGCGCCTCGCGAATGAAACGCTCCGCAAGGGCGGGATTGTCGAGCGACAGGGATGGAGAAAGAATTTTTAACGCCACTTCGATCTGGAGCGTCTGATGCGTGGCCAGATAAACGGTGCCTACTCCCCCGCGGCCAAGCTCACGGATGATCCGGCAACGTCCAATGACGTCGCCTGGCTCGATCTTTCCGATGAGGGTGGGCATAAACATACTATTAGCTGAAGATTGGCAGGGGAACAACCTTGGACGACTTAAGTCGTCCGATTTCACTTAATCGCCCTTTATCAAGTGTTTCTGACACCAAATAGGGGACATCCATTGGACGCCATAGGGTTATGGGCGTTCATTTTTAAAATCCGTCATCCTGAGCGAAGCCGAGCCGGAACGTATCGGCTATGCTTGATGCTTTCCCGAGGCGAAGTCGAAGGACCCGGCTTGATTTAAATAAAGGTTTGAGATGCGCCAGAAGATTACTTAGCCCGTAATGGATCTCGCTTTTCACATGAGCGACAAGCGGGATTTTCTTCTGGTGCTTCAAAATCTTATGGCGCTCTTCCCGTATCTCGCTCAAGACGGCAAGATCCTTCGATTTCGGCTCGGGTAACTTTGGGGTGAACCTCTACCCTTGGGCTCGCCTCCACTCAGGATGACGAATCAAAATGCACAGTCGCCAAAGCGTTGTTGAGCGCATCAATTTCTTTTTTCGTGTGTGCCGCGCTGAGGGTTACGCGCAGGCGCGCGCTGTTACGTGGCACGGTTGGGTAGCGAATCGCCGGAATGAAAAAACCTTTTTTACGCAAAACTGTGGCGAGACGCAAAGCGGTGGAAGCTTCCCCGCAGATGAGCGGCTGAATTGCGCTCGACGTGGCGATTTGTTTTTTCCATGGAGCCGGAAGTCCCGACTGGAAGCGCGTGATATTTTCCCGAAGTTGCGCCCGTAGCGATGCGCCTTCCGGTTTACGCACGAGATCGACAGCGGCACGGCTTACCGCGATGACTCCCGGCGGAAGCGCGGTCGAATAAATAAAACTGCGCGCGCGATTGACCAGCCAGTCGATCAAAGTTTGCGAACCTGCGATATAACCACCGACGCTTCCAAGGGCTTTACTGAACGTGCCCATGACGATTTCGACACGACTGCTCAGTCCCATCTCGGCAATCAGTCCGGCTCCGGTGATGCCGTAAAGTCCCGTTGCATGTGCTTCATCGACGAGCAGCCAGGCTTTGTGATGGTCTTTCAGCTCGATGATCTGCCGCAGCGGCGCGGCATCACCATCCATGGAAAAAATCGATTCGGTCACGATGAGGATGCGTCCTTTCCCGCTGGAAAGTTTTTGCAGCAAAATCTCCAGTCGTCCCGTGTTGTTGTGCGCAAAGGTGCGGACTGTGGCGCCGCTGAGCCGTGCGGCATCGATCAGGGAGGCATGAGCGAGTTTATCCAGCACAACGGTGTCGCCCTTGCCGACAAGAGCAGGCACGGTTCCGAGGGCGGCGGCATAACCACTGGTAAAAACCAATGCGGCCTCCTTCTCTTTCCATGAGGCGAGTTCTTCCTCAAGCTTGAGCACGATCGAATCGGTTCCCGTGACGAGTCGTGAAGCTCGTGCGCCTGTGCCGCGATCCGCCGTGGCTTGTCGTGCGGCTTCGATCAAAGCGGGATGACGGCTTAAACCGAGGTAATCATTGGCTGCGAAATTGAGAAGCTTCGCGGGAAGTTCGTCCGCAGCTTGGAGGATACGGCGCAAATGGGCTTTTTCGAGCGCAGTCAGTTCCGCACGGAGGGCTTGGTCGAGGTTCATGAAATCATTTGCCTCGGGGAGGATACCCCACTTGCTCCTGATATTTCAATCCAGGCAATGGCGCAATTCGACGGATTCCCCGGGTTGAAGCGAACCCTTGCTCATCACGGCTTCTTCGGTGTGTGGTCAGAACCTGGTGTCCGTTTTCCATCCGGCTTGCTTCGTGGTCGTTGGTTGATTTCTGTCTGCAAATTTTTCTCGGCCTCATCCAGTTTTACCATTTGATGGGTGAAGCGTTCCTGCAAGTCAGACTGGGTCTTTCGCAACGCCGCCTCCAACCTCTTGGGCACACTGATATCGGTAAAGGTGATTACCACGCCGTCGATCCGGTTTTCTTGGGTACGGTAAGGCATGATACGCACCGTGAACCAACGTCCGTCGCAGGCGGAAACTTGTTTCTCGATAAGGACCAACTTCCTTAAGACTTCACGCGAATCATCGACCAGCGAGGGATAGTTCAAGGCGGTGACGATGTCAGAGATGGGACGTCCGACGTCGCCGGGGATAAGTTTGATGATGCTGGCAGTCTCGGTGGTAAAGCGCCGCACGAGGAGCGCCTCATCCAGGAAGAGGATGGCAATATCGGTGCTATCGAGCAGGTTTTTCATGTCGTTGCCCGTCCGTGACAGTTCGTCCACCTTGGCCTGCATCTCGTGGTTGACCGTTTGCAGTTCCTCGTTCATCGACTGCATCTCTTCCTTGGAAGTTGTGAGTTCTTCGTTGGTGGACTGGAGCTCCTCGTTCATCGACTGCAATTCCTCATTGGTTGATTTGAGTTCTTCCTGCGAGGTCTGCATCTCATCGCGGGCGGCCTGCAAATCCTCGTGGGCTTGCTGGAGTTCCTTCGCCATCGCGGTCACCCGGGCGTTGTGAATCGTCGTCCGTTTGGACGAGTCCGGCGCTTTTGCCATGGACTCCTTGGATACGTCCATAAACACAACCATCACCATCCCCCGCAACGCTTGCGGGTTGCTCAGGGGCTGGACGGTGATGTCCACGAGTTGCGTGCCTCCGTTGGTTCCCACCTTCACATTCTTGAGCGTGACGACGCTTTTTTTCCGGACCGCCTTGTGAAAGGCTTCGCTCAGCGCGTTGTCCAATCCTTCGCGGGACATGGCAAAGAGGTTCCAGTTGGCTTTGCCTGCTGCTGGCTCGAGGTATTTGCCCGTTTTTCCGCTGACATAAAGAATATCGCCTTCGTTTGTGACGAGCACAGCCGCCGGGGAGTAACGCTGCAGGAGCAACTGATCGGCAAGCGACTGGAGGTTGGGAGTTGGCGACAGCGTCCCCCCTCCCCCTTGAGTGGATGAAGCCACGGTTGTGTCCGGTCGAGCACGGGTAAACGCGGCGGGGAATTCGGTAAAATTGGCATGCCGCGAGGTATCCAGTCGCCGATAAATCCGCAACTTGTTTGCCAGCGGTGTAAAAAGATCGGTAGCCGTGCCAATAGTTTCCGCGCTACCCAGAAGCAGAATCCCGCCTGGATTCAGGCTGTAGTGAAAGAGCGGCATGAGTTTTTTTTGCAACTCCGCGTCGAGATAGATGAGCAGGTTTCGACAGGTCACGAAATCGAGCCGGGTAAAGGGCGGCTGCATGGCGAGATTTTGCGGGGCAAAGATGACCATCTCGCGAATATCCTTCCTCACGCGGTAATTGCCGTTCTCCTCCATGACGAAAAATTGGCGGAGGCGTTCTTCCGAGACATCCGCGCTGATATTGGCCGGATAGATACCTGTCCGCGCCTTGTCGATGGCATCCTTGTCCAGGTCGGTGGCAAAGATTTGAAGCGAAAGATTTTTGGCTGGCTTGATCTGTTCCAGGGCCTCCTTGAAAACCATGGCAAGAGAATAAGCCTCCTCTCCCGTCGAGCATCCAACGGTCCAGGCTCTTAGCACACCTTTGTGCTGACGAGTCGCCAAAAATTCCGGGATGATCTTGTTTCTCAATTCTTCCCATACCGCAGGATCGCGGAAGAAGCTCGTGACCCCGATCAGCAATTCTTTAAAGAGAAGGTTCGATTCCTGGGAATTCTCCCGCAGATACCGCACATAATCGACGATCTTGGTGATCTGGTGCAGTCCCATGCGCCGTTCGATCCGGCGGTAGATGGTGCTTTTCTTGTAGAGGGAAAAATCGTGACCAGTCTGCGCTCGCAGCAGGATGACAACTTTTTCCAGGGCGCTCTGATCCTTTTCGGCAATATCATGTTCTGGCCGGACAAGCAGCGGGACGTGCTTGAGGTATTCGATGATCTTGCCGGGCAGTTTCTTCGCCGGGGCGATCACGTCGGCCAGCCCGGCGTCGATGGCCATCCACGGCATGCTGTCGAATTTGGCTGATGCCGGGGTCTGCACAAAAACCGCCCCGGCTTTTTCCTTGATGGCCCGCAGACCCAGCGTCCCATCCGAGCCCATGCCCGAGAGGATGACACCCAAGCTTCGTTCGTGCTGATCATCGGCCAGTGAGCGAAAAAAGAAATCTATCGGCAGGCGCAGACCACGTGGTGCAGCCGGTTCGAGCAAGTGCAAAACGCCATGCAGAATGGATAGATCCTTGTTGGGCGGGATGACATATACGTGATCAGGCTCAACTTTCATCCGATCCTTGATCTGGACGACTGGCATGGTGGTATTGCGTTGCAATAATTCCGCCAGGATACCCTTGTGCGTCGGATCCAGGTGCTGAACGACGACAAAGCCGATACCGCATTCTTTGGGCACCTCCCCAAAGAACTGTTCCAAGGCTTCGAGACCCCCGGCAGAAGCGCCAAGACCGACGATGGGGAAGGAAAGGCTTGCCTGGCTCGTGGCTTCCACAAGTGGAGTGACCTTGGTTTTGCGAACAACGGCGGTACGCTGTTTCTTTTGACCGATGCGCCGAGTTATTTTTTTCATGGCTTGGAAGCCGTCACCAATTTGCCCCGGACATACATACAAGCATCTTGGAAATCTGACAGGTTTAATATTTTACTCGATGCGTGAGGTTTTGCTAGAGGCCCTTGGTTTGCCTTTGGGGCCGTCGTCGTTGGTCGGAATTTCCGCGCTGATGGTGGTGCCTTTGCCCGGCGCGGACTCGACGTCAAATTTGCCGCCAACCATTTCCACCCGTTCCCGCGATCCGAGCAGTCCCAATCGTTTGTGCCTTTTGGCAAACAAGACGCGTTCCATGTCAAAGGATTTGCCGTTGTCCTGGATTTCCAGGCGAACGGCGCCCGGGAGTTTGCGAAGACTTACTCTTACATCGGTGGCTTTCGCATGTTTATCGACATTGGCCAGCGCCGACTGGGCGACGCGATAGAGCACCGTTCGCAGGGTGTCGCTTAATTGATCCACCCCGGCATAGGTCATGAAATGAATGCGGATGTTCGTCCGTTTTGTGAAGTCCTTGATGAAAGATTGGAGAGCGGGAATCAATCCCAGATCGTCCAGCACCGTCGGGCGTAATTCGCGGGCGAAGCGATGGACGATGTTTACCGATTTTTCCACCAGCCGTTGCGTTAGCGCGATTTTTTTCCTGAGCTCCTTTGTATTGACCCCAGCCTTCACCGTCAAAGACGCAAGATGCACATTGATGCCCACCAGGGTCTGGACGATTTCATCATGCAACTCCCGGCTGATCCGCTTGCGTTCTTCCTCCTGCGTCAACAAAAGCTGGCGGGATAAATGCCGCATCTGTTCCTGCATCTGAAGCGACTCCTCAAACAGTTGCGCATAGTGCGCCTCACTTTTCTTGAGGGCTTCCTCCCCCTTCTGTCGCTGGACAATTTCCTGCTTTAACTCCCGGTTTGTGATAGCCAGGTCTTCCAGGCGTTGGCGTACTTCCTTCTCGTGCTTGAGAGTGGTAAGATCCGAGATCGCTATCCGGCACCATTTCCGTGCGCCCTTTGCGGAGTCTGCGGAAGCAGCTTGAAGGTCAGACCAAAAAGGTATGCCACGCTCATTGAGAAGCGCTATCTCGCAGATATGCTTTCTGGGATCTGCAAAAACTTTTTTAAAGAAAGCCTGAAAGACCGGCCGACTTGGTGGATCCACAAAATTTTGCAGGCGTTGTTTGATTAATTTGGATCGTTCGATACCGAGCAACGCAGCTCCGGTCAGGTTCACCTCCATGATCAGGCCCTGTTCATCGACCGAGAAGTAGCCGATCGGTGCGAAATCGTAGAGGTCGGTGTATGTTTCCAGCAGGGTCTCCGTCCTGTCCCTGGCTTCCTGGAGCTCGGTGTTTTGCATCTCCAGTTCGATTTGATGAACCTGTAATTCGTGGAGAAGTCGTGTGGCGTCGGCTTTTGAGCGAGACGATGCGGGATGTGTACGCCGCCCCCTGAGCCGGGCTTCGGCACGACGGCGTAATTCGGCGGCATTGAGAGGGGTGGTGGGCTTTTTTGACATAATAATATAAGACCTCTTGGCTTATCGGCCCGTAATGATTTCTGACCCACTCTCCAGCTTTATTTGCAAGCGAGGGCAAACAATCATGCGGGGCTGCAACCAAAAACAACAGGAGTTTGTTTCGTCGTTGTGTTGTCGGGATTTCATAATTTGATCTTCCATCGATAATCTATTGTTTGCCGGTCATTCTTCCAATGGGGTGAATACCCCATAGCCTTTGTATCACGTGGGACTATGTTCACTTCATGATAAATGATCTCTTTCTTATTGATGCATCGGCCTTAAGGTTAAGGTGACGATTCTCCAAGACAGCCCGGGCATTTTCAAAACACACCTTTACATAGAATGAAAAAACAAGAATCCACTGATTCCTTACCCGTAAAACGGATTACCGTTCTCCTGGCGGAGGATCATGCGAGTTTCCGCAAGTCCTTGAAATTGTTGCTTGAGGTGGATGGAGATATTGAGGTTATCGGAGAGGCAAAAAACGGAAATGAAGCGGTACGCCTGAACCAAAGTCTTCATCCTGCGGTCATTGTCATGGATATCGCCATGCCTCTGCTGAACGGACTGGAGGCGACCCGGCAGATTATGAAGACTTCCCCCGCGACCCGTGTGCTCATTCTCTCGGCGCACCCCGATCCGGAATACATTCAGCAAGCCATGCTCTTGGGCGCATCCGGGTATCTGATCAAGCAATCCTCAACACAATTTCTCGCCCAGGCTGTTCGCGAGGTCTTCAAGGGAAACACCTATTTCAGCACGACTATTTCCAAGACATTTCGCGACCGCTGCCAGATATTATTCGACAAAAGCGAGTTGCTAAAAAAGGCAGCTTTTCGCCTGGCATTTCCCGATGGGGATCTCGCCTTATCTTGAGACCTTGAAAAAGCGCGGGTTAAGCGGTGAGTCCCACCAAGGTGGACTTACCGCGAGGCTTTTCCTATTTCGAGAGTGCGGGTTTCGCAATCGTCGATTGAACGCTGCTTTCAATGATTCCTGCGGCGATAGCAAAACGTGTCAGGCCGGCAATATCGTGGATATTCAACTTCTCCATCAGGTTCTGACGATGTTTCTCCACAGTTTTGATGCTAATACCGAGTTCCGAGGCAATCTGTTTGTTCGCCTGGCCCTCCGCAATCAATTGGAGTAATTCGGCTTCACGCGAAGTTAATTCGACGGCACTTTTCTTTTGCAGACCTATTCCAGTGGGCGATTTCTGGTATCCGTCCTTGATATGTTTGGCAATCGAAGGGGTAAAAAAAGTTTTCCCTTTTTGCAACTCGCGAATGGCTTGGGCGACAATTTCACCTGAAGACTGCTTTACCAGGTAGCCCATGGCTCCTGCCTTGACGACTTGCTCGACATACTCAGGATCGCTATGTGCGGAAAGAATAAGCACCTTCATCGCAGGGAAAGCCTTGAGAATCTGCTGGGTCGCCTGTAGTCCGTTCAGCAGCGGCATGGCGATGTCCATGACAACGATTTCTGGACGAAGTGTGCTGGTCATTTGTACCGCTTCGCGCCCGGTCTTGGCTTCTCCTATGATCTCGATATCCCCATCGGCTTCGATTAATAAGCGCAAACCCTGGCGAACGATCATATGATCCTCGGCCAAAAGAACGGTGATTCGTTTCATGATTGATAAATCATCAAGTTACTTTCGGATGAACTAACCATGATGCCCTGATGTCGGACATAAAGATATATTTCTTTCATGTCCGACACACTTAAAGGACGACTTGTTTAACCAACGTTGATCCAGAAGCGAACACCATTGTGCTGATTCCAGTATCCGCGATGGTGGTGGTAGTAGCCGTAAGAATGATAATTACCATTCCGATCCCAATAGCCATTCCGATCCTGGTTGCGATCGTGCGCTTGTGCCTGGCTGACCCCACCCACCATGAAGGCGGAAAAGAGAACAGCGATTACCAACAACATTTTGCGGTTATGCCGCATAATTATATTTTTCATAGTTCTTAGAGTAAGGTATTTCTGGAATCATTGTAATGGGGCCTTCACCCCATAGGATTAAAATGATAAGTACAACCTTGATTCGTATCTTTAAATATCGCGGCGATTGCCTATAAATAAAGCGGCAACGCCAATAGCGATAAGCGCACCCCCAGCGATGGGAGTAAATGGAATCGTTTTCGTTTCATCGTGTTGAATTACCAATGGTCCGATCTGGGCATCTTTCGTCGTTTCCGTGTAGGTGAACCCTTGGTAAACGAGCGCCAATACACCCAAGACAACTAAAACTATACCTGCCAATTTAATCATAATATTCCTTTTGATTTGTATTTATTGACCAAATGTTCCGTGCTTTTCTTTTTCGAGATCATTTTTAAAAATGATCGTCACGTCAGAAGAGCCGCTATGATAGGTATAGATCGTCTGGGTTCCTCCCACGATCGGTATCGGTTCGGATTTGGAGTCGGTTGGCTCACCCAGGATGGATTTAACCTCGGCGGGCGACATGTCGTCATGAATTTTGTCAAGATTAGCTTGGGTAAGAGTCATTGAGGGAAAGGCCCCGCAACCTGCAACCAACAGAGGTAAAGCCAGACATAGATAGATTTTCATTTGATTCCTTTTTTGTTTAAAATGTGATTAATTCCGAGGGTTTCGTCCGTTTACTACGAATGAAAGAATGAATAGTGCCACGAAGATAAAAAAGAAGAGCCTGGCAATCTCCGCAGCGAATCCGGCCAATGATCCAAAGCCTAGAAAAGCTGCGATAATTGCCACGATTAAAAAAGTGACTGCGTATTGTAACATATATTTTAGTGAGTGTTTATATTCTGCCGAGTAGCACAAGGATCACGATGATCATGAGAACAAGACCCAAGCCACCACTGGGATAGTAGCCCCATGAACGGCTGTGAGGAAAAACGGGTAATGCTCCAAGTAAAAAGAGTATGAGAAAAATGATTAGAATAGTTTCCATGGTAATTTAAGGTGAAGTTATTTTATGCCTTGCCCTGTAGAAGAATATATAAGCGATCGGCAGACTGCGGTGCCTTTGCCTGGCCGTTCAGAATATCCTTCATCGTGACGTTTTCTCCGTATGCCTCCCGGTTGATCTTATCTTTGCGCTCAATTGAGGTGCCGCCTAAAGTAGCGCCACCAAAAACACCGTCTGAATTTTTGTAAACAATGACTTCCCTGTGTTCGAGATCGGCTGTGGACAGTTTTTCCGTTCCTGTATCGGAGCCGGCTGTTCCTGTGGCAGTGGCGTCCCAATTCATTTTCCCGGAGCTGGTAAAATGTCTGACAGCATCGTCGGTATTTAAAATGACGATGTAACGGACTTCGGTAAATCCGATTTGGGCACCCACGCTGGCCCCGCCAAGATTGAAGGCGGAAGGAGCCGTCCACGAATGCGAATTCTTATCGCCCAGGCTCAAAATAACAATTCCCTCGCCGCCCTGCCCGCCAATTCCAAGTCCACCCTTGGTTACGGAAAAAATAGCGATGCCTTTGGCATGATTAAATAAGCGCGCAGGGATGGGTTCACCCGAGCGTTGCTTCTGATCCAGAATTTGCACGGCAGTTTGAATGCGTTCCTGCATGTCAGCAGCACGTAAAAAGGCGGTTGAAGCAAATAGGAGCGCAATCGATCCCAGAGCCAGAAGTTTTGTAAGATTTTGTGTCATGGATTTAAAAATAAGCTCGAATGTTGAGAGTGCCTATGGGGTGTTTACCCCATTCCGATTCTGCGCTCGTTGCGCGGGTTAGCCGTGATATTCAATCGAAATCCGTTATTTAACTTGTGGAACTTGAATATCGCCTGAGTGACCGAGGACACCGAAGGCCGACAAAAGCCATACGACGACGCAAATTACCACGACGACATTGAGGATCTGCTTGATCTTCCCGTCCATGGGGATGTAGGTGTTTACCAGCCAGAGTAGGACACCGATTACGACCAGGGTTATTACCAGGGAAATCATTTGTTAGCTCCTTTTTCGATCAATTTATTATTTTGCATATAGAGATGGGATCCATCTGCTCGCGAAAGCAGATGGAAACCGTACGGTGTTAATGTGAATCTTTGTAAGTGTGGCGATTCATGTCCTTGCTGTCCGAGGACATCGTCGCTGATGAAGATTCGTAAGCAGAAGAATGTCTCTCGTTGCAGGCGCAACCGGCAAGAGAGGTGAGTACACAGATGGCAAGACAGGATAGGATCAGATTTTTTATCATATAAGTTAAGTTGGCACTATTGGCGGGCACGATTGAATCATGCACGCCAGTTGAGCGCCTGTAGGGTTACGGGTTTGGGTTTGTGGTGGTTGTCGTTGTTTTTCTTACAACGACTTTGGTTGCTATCATTTTGTTTCCGTCTTTGTCGTAATAGACGGTCACGGGAAGACCCGATTTGACGGTTTCCATCGAGACAGGATTGCCGTCTTCGTCAACGTACGTTGTCGTCTTGGTGTACGAATAAGTCACTGGATCGGCTGAGGCTGCGGTCCTAACGACGATGGCATCAGGACTGAACCGGGTGATGGTGCCCGCAGATGTCGTGGTCGTGGTTTCCTGGGTCATTGGAGGAGTTGTCGGACTTACCACCGTTGTTTTTCTCACGACGACTTTGCTCGCCACCATTTTGTTTCCGTCTTTGTCGTAATAGACGGTCACAGGGAGACCTGATTTGACGGTTTCCATCGAGACAGGATTGCCGTCCTCATCAACATACGTTGTCGTCTTGGTATAGGAATAACTGATGGGATCGGTTGATGTTGTCGTTTTAACGACGATGGCATCCGGGCTGAACCGGGTGATGGTACCTGCCGATGTCGTGGTTGAGGTTAAATCGGCAGTCGTCTGCGCGAAGGTTATATTGGCAGTGAGCAGCATCATCCCTAAAAAGGTGAGGCCGCCCAAGTTACGAATTTTATTTTTCATTTGAATACTTTCTTATTGAGCCGTCTTGGCGACGGCGGTTATTGGTAAGACTAATTTGAGTTTAGTGTGCGGGTTGTTCTTCCGGCCTTGGAGCTTCAGGGGCATCATGGCGAGCCGGAGCGGGAGTTTGAACTGGTACTACGACGGTTTTATTTTCGACCGTCTTGTTGTTCTCGATCACGGTGGTTTTTTCTCCAAACGCACCGTTCATGTAAGCAAAGCCCAGTCCTCCTGCTATCAGGAGAACGATCACGAATATCAGTAGAACAGCGGAAGTGGACGAATCTTTTTCAACAATGGTTGTCATATTATTTTTTTAGTTGGACCAGTAGCCGGGGTGGTAAGTATAACCGTCTTGGCCGTGCGTATAGCGGGGCGCGATCCAGTGATTGTGGCGATGAGGGGGATAGCTGTAATAACCGCCGATCCAGACATATCGTCCATCTCTCCACTCGTTATGTCCGGGAATCCAGACAGCGGTGCGATCAGGGCTTTGCCACTGATGATAATCTTCCCGATCCGGCGGGGGGCGCTGTGAGCCGATGTGGATGCTGAAGGAGGGATCAGCGGAGAGAGAGCCGCTTCCCGCCAACCCTAAAAGGGCAACGGTTGCAGCGGTTAATACCAAGGTTCGAATAGATATTTTTTTCATATTTATAAGGATGAGATTACGCCAGAAAATATTCCCTACCATGGGGTGTTTACCCCATAAGGTATTAGGAATAAGTCCTCACATTCATGAGTTGGTTTGATTATTTTTTGCGAACTTATCACTTACCCACAGAGACAATCGCATGGGGTGTGCCAAGTCACTTTCATCCATCATAAGGGCTAACCGTGCAGCTTGTTACGTTGCAAAGACACAAGGATCCACGGGTGGCTTTGTGCAATAATTGCAAGAATCCTTAATTAAGATTATCGCAATATGCGGAGAGGACAGACTAATCCGATTCCGATCTATCTGTATGCGTGAGACACTTCCCAATGAGGGCCAGCGGTCATCAAATTCTTCAGTTTTATTGTGTCTGTCGCGAAATTTGGCCCTGAAGAGATTGCTGTTGATTTTGCGTGGGAACGAAAGGTGCGGGTTTGTCGATTTGCGTGACGCTGACATCGACTAGAATGTTTTGAAATGCGGTGCTCGGCCCGACAAAGGAACCCGCAATCGGGGCGGCTTGTTCGGGATCACGGGATACCGCGAGGGTGACGTGTTGGGAACCCGTCATGATACCGGAAGTCGGATCGAATCCTTTCCAGCCTGCGCCGGGTAAATAGACCTCAGTCCAGGCATGGGTGGAAGCGCCGCCCGCCTCGGTGGCCAGGCATTGCATGTAGCCGCTGACAAATCGCGCAGCCAATCCCCAGCAGCGACAGGCTTCCAGCAAGAGGGTGGCAAAATCGCGGCAGGAACCGCTGTTTTTTTGCAGCGTTTCGGTAGGTGTCTGTACGCCCGGCTCATCACGCCGCTGATATTGAAAAGTATTATTGATATGTTGATTGACCCGTTGCAGGAGCACAATGGTTTCGATTTTATCGCCCGGTTTCCAGAATTGGGTCAGCCATTCCTTCAAGGGAGCCGTGTCCTTCGGATAAATGATATGCATGAATGCAGCCAGCTCGGGCAGACTATCCGGCTCGTAAACGAAAGGATAACTCACCGCGCTTGCATCCAAAATAAAATCGAGCGGGTTGGAATCGTAGTGCTGGAGAATCAACTCGCTGTAAATCATGAGCTGGGAGGCTGATTCCGTGAAATCGATCTTGGCAATGCTGTTGCCATTCACATCGCGCATCCAATGAATCGCGTGGGCCGGGGCGATCTCCAGAACGGAACTTTCGATATGCAGGTCGTGTCCTTCGCGAGGCCGGATCATGATCTTGTGTTGCCCGAACGACACGGGTTCACTGTAATTATAGGTCGTGCGATGTTGAATGCGGATTTTCATGAGGAAGTTCTCTGCTTCTGATCAGGAGATTTTTTATCACTGTTTCGGATGCTTCTTCCCAGCTTGAAATAAAAAACCATAGGCGAAGGTAAAGCAATACCGTCATACCCGCAACCGTCTGCATCCAGGGAATGCTCTTTTGGGTTTCGATGAGCCGTCTCGTACAGAAACTACGAACTAGTCGCGCTTGGGAAAAGTTCGCGCGACAAAGATCCAGGCGATAATCCCGGCGATGACAGAATGCAAGGCCAGGACAACAAGACATTGGTTAAAATCGGCGATGAAGGTGTGGGTCGATTGCCTGACAATATCGTAAACACGATAGGCCGATAATGTTTTCAAGTACCCGCTCCAGCCCCAGTAAGCGGCAATGAAAGGACGACAAAGGGTGCTGACGATTTCTGGCAGGGCCAGGACGGCTCCGGAAAGAGGCAATTGCAGGCCGACCAGATAGATGGCCAGCAACGAGGCCCGTTCCGGTGACTTGGAAGCTGAAGAAATAGCGAGGCACGTCATGCTCATGGCCAGGGTGGTGACGAACAAGACTTCAAACTGGCCGGAAAAATTGCCAGGGAATCCGCAGATCGTCTTCACAAACCATGTCATCCAAAAGGCCTGCGCGAGGCAAAGAACACAAATGAGCAGTCCCTTTGTGGTAACGTAGGCCGAGGGAGAAAGCCCGGCCCTGAGTTCCTTTTCGAGGACATCGCGCTCCTTGGCGATTTCGCGCGCGCCGTTATTAGCGCCCATGAGCGTGAGAAGGATAACCTGAAACATGGCCAGCCCGGAAACCAGCGCCGCCGCCGAGAACGATTGCCCGAGGTAATCCAGATGTTCGGTCAAAGTTTGAACGATGTTTTTTTCAATATCCAAACTGAGACTCCGCACTTCGGGCAATCCCTTGGTGGCAAAGATGGCGACCAAAAGCGGAAAGGTGACCAGCAGCGCCAGGTGCAGCCATAGTTGGGCCCTGTCGCGCGTGAGTAGGATGTATTGACGCTGCACCAGTGTGAAAAACTGGCTCAGGCTTGAAGGTGGCGGAGCCGTATTCAGGGAATGGGGCGGCGGCGGCGGCGGCAACTCATGGGTTCTATCATGATCGAATCCGCTGAACTCCCCCTTGAGAGAAGCCTGCTGGTAACCTCCGAAAATGGCTTCGATCGATTCGGTGCTATGCGTATCTAAAAAATGATCGTAGGGACCCTGGTGACAAAGCCTGCCTTCGTGCAGAAAAATGACTGAATCGCAAAGTCGCAGGTTGCTCACGGCGTGGGTGACCAGAACCACGGTTTTTTTCAGGCTCTGGGCCAATTCCTTCAACCAGACCATCAACTCGTGCTCGGAATAGGCGTCGAGACCGCTCGTCAATTCATCGAGAAAGAGAAAAGCGGGATCGCCGATGAGTTCCTCGGCGAGCGCGATGCGCCGCATCTGGCCACCGGAAAGTGTCCGATATTTTTGTGGCAAAACGGGCCGGATACCGGCGAGGTCGATCACATGCTGCCGCCATTGTTCGCGGGTGTTTTTTGGCACCGAGCCGGGCAGGCGCAACGCGACGGCAAAATCGAGGATTTCCGCCACGGTCAAATCGCTGTGAAACGCTCCCATTTGGGGCAGGTATCCGACGGCCAGGGGCAATTGATCGCGCAGTATTTCCACCCGGTGACCGGCCAAAAGAATCCGTCCTGAGGAGACCGGTTGAATGCCGGCCAAGGCTCGAATGAACGTGCTTTTGCCACAGCCAGACGCACCGATGATGGAAACAAATGCATTTTCCGGAATCGCGATGGAGATGCGATTGAGCAGGGTTTTCCGGTCGCGCCCCTTCCCGATGACGACAGAGATATCCTCGACAAAAATAGCTGCATCCATCGGGGCAGTCGTATCCATGGCTGCCTTTTACCTTTACGACGCCTTAGTTAAGGGGCGCGGCCGAGGGAGCTTGCGGAGAAAGGAGTTGTTGTTTGATGCGGTCGATGCCTTCGTTCGCAATGGTGCTGGCGGGATAGAAATTCTGCGCATTCACATACCAGGTGAGGCTGTAGCCCAATTCCTTTTTCGATTCGGCATCGCGCGCTTTATTGACGGCGCTGACAAAATCGGCATCGCGACCGGAAAGATCCGCCAGGAGCTTGTTAAGTTTTTGATCGTCCGGCCACGCCTTGGTTGCGTTTTCAACGGTTTCCCATGCGCCGCTGACATCGCCATTCATAACCAGCAGATTGGCCTTTTCGGATGCCATTTCAGCATTTTTTACCTTCACGAGCGCATCCTTGAGTTGTTGCTGGCGGCCCGTGTCATCCCGAATCGCTGCGGCAAAAGCCAGTTGTTTGTCAAAAATTGCCCGATAATTCTGTTCCTGGACGAGTCGATCAAAATCGGTGGTGGATTGATTCTGCACGTCCTCCGTATCGAAGAATTTCGACGCGGAAGTTTGCAGGTCGGGATTGCCCGGCCATTCTTCCGCCGCTGTTTGGAACTCATTCATCGCCTCACTTAATTGCTGCTGTTGGGCAAGCAACCTGGCTTTGCCGAGGCGCAGTCTGCTTTCCAGCTTTATCCCGTTGACTAGGGCGAGGGTCTTGGTGGAGTCAAAGTCGGCGGCTACTTTTTTAACATCGCCGATCTGCGCCTCGACCTGTTCAAAATCACGGGATTCCAACTGGTTCTTAAGCACGCTGAGCTTTGATAAAAATTCACCCACTTTTTCTTTCTCAGTTCGCTGGAGCGCAAGTAATTCGGGATGAAACTCATTGCCCACAAACGCTTCCTGCAATTGTTCCGCAGCCGCAGCGACTTCGTTTTTATTGGCTTTGTATTTGAATACTTCGATTGCCTGGCTCACGCGATTGTTGGTTTCGAGCGCGGCGGTAACCTGCTCCGCCATGCTGACCGGGTGATCCCCTGGGTTTTGCCCGAAAGGATTGCTGATTCCCATGGAGGTGATGGTTTGGCTTCCCGGCATACGCGACTCCATGATGGAAACGGCCTGGCCCGCCATGTCCTGCTGCTGCTGTTGCTGAGCCCGACCATGACCACGATTATTGTCTGTGTTATTATTCCCACCACCCGTGTTTCCGCCCGTAGCTGCGGGTGGGTGTATCATGCTAGCCGGGTAATCTCCCTGATTGAAAAGCGCCCGGTAAAAGTCGGACGCAATAATCATATGGTAGTAGCGGTGAGTGTCATAGAGCGATTTGACATATTCGGCAAAATCCCTCCTGCCCTGATCGCTTACAGTAGTTGATTGTATCTCGTTAAGTTTAATTCCGGCCCGGGCTTCGAGTAACTTCAGGTATTCTGAAGTTAGTTCCATTTTTCGTTCCAGGTTGGCTCCCATGGTCGGCATGAGGGCCGCCTCGGCGGCGACAGGATCCGACATTGGATTCATCAACGGCGAATTTGTTACGTTGCTTTGATTGTTATTTTGGTTGTTGTTCTGACCCCCGCCATTGTTGTTGTGCGTGGTCTGGGTTTTTGCCCGGTCCTGCATTTCCTGATAGTGGAGATCATCCGCAATGAGATCGGCGTTATGGTTGGCGGTATCAATGCTGCTCCGTAGTTTTTCATTGGCCATTGCGAGGCCGTCCTTGGTGCGATTATCCGTCCAGACCGACTCGACCCGGTTCGCCAGTTCCCGGCTGATCCCTGCGTCGATCTCCTTGTATTCACTCATCGCATACAGAATTTTCCAGGCGGCGAAAGTATTTCCCGTTTTCAAAACTTCGCGGGCCTGGGCCATTTTATCGAAATATTCCTTGATCTGATCCTCGGGAACTTCCTTGAGGCTCAAGTAGGTTTCAAACCGCGCCCGCAGGACAGGATCATCGAGTCCCGGGGTTTTGAGCATGTCGATCGCCTTGATTTTATCGCTGATGACGCTCGCAACATCACTGCCAGCCTTGCCCATGGTGCCTTCTTTCGGCTTTTCATGAAAAAGATAATCGAGGGCCGAGGAGGTACTGTTATCCACCGGAGCCATGGCCGCAGGCTCAGGAAGAGGAGCCTTGGGGCCGGGCGCGCCCTGAGCCATGGTACCGATCTGTAATGAAAGCCAGAAAGCGGCGATTATGAGGCTATTCCTTGTCACATGAGTCTGCATAAATCAGCCCTCCTTCTCCCACCTCAATCGAGGCTTGGTAGTTTTGTCCCTTGGTGAAATAAATCCCGCCCAATTTCGGAGGGATCATAACCACAATGGGGCGGTTGCTATTATCCACGGTGAAAACCATGAGATGCCCAGTCTCAGCCTTCCAGCCCAAATCTGCCGCTACCTTGAGATCGGCCTTGAACTTGACGCCCGCGAGGGATCGATAGTCGCTCAAATACGTATCCACCGGGAAAGCCTTAAGTATCCGATAGGGATCGTTGAGATATTTATACACGAAATAACCCACGATGCCGACAATCACCAGGGCAAGCAGGCTGGAGACGATCCAAAGCGACCAGTTTTTTTGACTTTTCGAACTGGTGGTGTGAATGCTGGAAGTCGTCTGCGCGAAAGGAGAGATAATTCGCTGACCTTCGTTCTCGTTTTCTGCACTGGGATGGGGATTAGACACTGGTTAATCAAAGTACCAATAATTCCCGCTAATTCAAGCCAAACAACGGCTTAAACGTCGAAAGGGGAAATCACGATACCTCCAGGGAAATTAAATGGCTTCGCCGAAGGCAACGTATCGCTAATAAAAAGCAAGTGATCGGCAGCGCAATTTTTCGCGCCAGCTACTACTACTGTCATGAATTCTATTTTGTCGGCGGCTTTGATCCCTGTTTTGATTGGGACTCTTATCTTGCTGCAACTACCTGCCTCATCGCTTCGAGCCGAACACCAACCCGAAACGGTCAAAGCCGAGGATACGACGATTGATGCCGCACAGGCCACCCAAAGGCCCAGCCTTTGGAAGCAGGATTATCTCACGGGTGATTGGGGTGGAACTCGCGCCGAACTCTCCGATAAAGGTGTCGCATTTGGTCTCAATTACATTGGGGAAGTGTTTGGCAATCCTTCCGGTGGAATTCACCAGGGTGCGATTCTGGGCGGTCGCATCGAGTTGACTTTGGACATTGATTTCAAAGCTTTGGCTGGTCTTGATGGAGGTTCTTTCCATGCCAATTCCTATTATATTTATGGGAGCGATCTTTCTGCTGGAAAAATCGGAAATATTCTCACGGTCAGTAATATCGAGGCCTATGACACCCTTCGCCTTTTCAATCTCTGGTACCAACAGGAATTTATCGACGGGAAAGTGTCGCTGCGCTTCGGCCAGCTTGCCGCCGATGATGAATTTCTTGTCAGTGATAATGGAGCGACCTTTATCAATGGCACCTTTGGCTGGCCTCCCTTGACCGGTGCCAATCTTCCGGGCGGAGGTCCCGGCTATCCCCTGGCGACACCGGGCATCCGCCTGAGAGTTGATCCGATTGAACAAGTCTCCTTGATGGCTGCTGTTTTCGATGGCGACCCGGGAGATAGCCCCGGAACCAGTAATCCTCAAAAGCGGGACAGTAGCGGAACGCGAATCGATTTTAGCCAGGGGGCATTCTCCATCTTTGAGGCGGACTACAGGCTCAACCAGGAAAAGGAATCGAAGGGATTGCCGGGCACTTACAAGCTCGGAGGTTTTTACGCCACGCAGAGTTATCCCGACGTGCATACCGACGATACCGGACTCTCCCTGGCTGACCCGGGTAGTTCAGGTGTGCCCCGTAGCCATTCGGGAGATTGGGGAATTTATTTTGTGGCCGATCAAATGGTCTGGAGAAAGCCCGCTCCCGCCCCAGCAGACAAAGATCCCAAGGACATGAAAAGCATGACATTGAGTGACAAACCAAGCGATGAGGGATTGGGACTTTTCTGGCGCGTGGGAGGAACTCCTTCCAATCGTAATCTCATCGATTTCTATACGGATGGCGGTTTCAACTACAAAGGACTTTTTCCCGGGCGCGATGAAGATGTTTTAGGACTGGGCGCGGCTTATGCCCATGTCAGCGGCGACCTCAGCGATCTCGACCATGACAAGAATGCGTTCAGTGGAATCGATGCTCCGGTCGAAAGTGATGAAATGGCGATTGAACTAACCTATCAGGCCAAGCTTGCGCCCTGGTGGGTCGTGCAGCCCGATATTCAATACATCATCCATCCCGGCGGAAATGTTCCCGATCTGAATGATGCCTCGGGTACCCATGCCATTCCAAACGCCCTGGTTTTAGGGGTCAGAACCATCATCAATTTCTAGGGCATTTTAATCTCGGTGGGTCTAATTCCCCGAAGCTTGCTTCGGCTTTGTCAGCATAGCCGCTTCCGAGGTAGCCGCCGATGGCCCATCGGCGGTCGGTGAAAATACTGCTCCACAATCCACCGTCGCTGGGACAGCGACGGCTACCCCGGCGGTCGTTCGACCGCCGGAAAAGGCGGCTACATCATTTCCTAAAATGCCTTAGTTGCTCCAAAAACTTTTGAGGACATCGAGCGCTTTTTGCGCGCCCTGATTCAGCATTCCTCTGCCTTCCTCCACCCCGACAGCCAGCAGACGTGGCGTGAGGTCTTCCTGAAGATGATCCGGGGTTCCCGTCAGGTGAATATCGGCCCAGTTATAATCCTCAAGTTGAACGGAGAAGACTTTCTCCTGCAATTTGGGCCAGCGGGCGGTAACGGTGGAAGGCAACCCGAGCTTGAGCTTGCCGTCAACCTGCCCCTTCGGATCGACCTGGACGTCTCCTGAAATCCGGGTGACATCATTTTTGCGAATATCGAGATTCGTCAAATGAACCGTGCCGTTTTTCCATTCGAAATCGCTCGTCGCCTTATCGACTTCCACGTTGGTAATATCGGGGAGATTGACCAGGGCGGTGACTTTTCCCAGCCAGGGCAACACGTTAAATTTTCCCGCGCTTATCTTGAGTTGACCGTGAGCGAGACCAGCCTGGTCATCGCCTTCATAGGCAAGGTCTCCACTGGCGAGGCCGGAAATTTTCATCTGCCATTGCAGGCCAACCAGCATCGCAACAGGCATATCCGTCGCCTTGAGGCTCAAACGAATCGCGTGTTTATCTTTTAAGGAAATTTCTCCATCCCCGGTGATCATTCCCGGATCGCACTGCATTCGGAGATTGGAAAGCGTGATTTTTTCCTGGTCACCGCGCAATTCGACTGAACTTGGGCCTGCCGCGAGCGAACCCGCCTGGATCGCCTCCGCCTTAAGCTGGGTTGTCCACACTGCGGCACCGTTATCGTTCGCCTCGAAGGCCACACCATGAAAAATAATCTTTTTGTCATCGGAAAGTTGCACCTCAACTTCACCCTGTCGCGCAGACAGATGCATGACTTTTACACCGCTTGGGGATGTAGCGGCGACTTCGGGGGCTGATGTCGTGGTTGTCGAAGCCCCGGAAGATGCGGAAGCGTAGGGATGCAACACCACACTCCATGCGGAAACTTCCACATTAAGCGGCACGGTTGAATTGAAAATTTTCCGCAGACGAAACCGCACCGTGGCCTGGCTGATCTCACCTTTTTCCCACGGAGCGTCGGCACGTTCATTTACCAGGGAAATTCCGGCAGCATGAATTTCCCGGTGCCACAAATCGAAATCGAGCGAGGTCACCTCGACCTTGGCTCCAAGCGTGGTGGAGAGATCATGGACAAGATTTTTTT
>JABDGH010000039.1 GCA_013286145.1 Verrucomicrobiota bacterium | reverse complement strand
ATTTCGGTTTCAAATTGAAAATGATGGCCCGTTGGAAACCATCCTCCGAGCCATGTGCGGCGAATGAGCCGGAATCCGCATTGACTGTCGTGAATGCCACTGCGCCGCAACACGGCGGACATGGCGCGATTGGTCCAGCGTCGCAGAAGCGGCATGTGGCTCGCATCGGGCAGGCGGTCGCCCACCAAAAGATCGGCATGGTGGCGCAGGTTCCAGAAGCGTTCGAGATCGGCAGGGTGATGCTGGCCATCGCCGTCGAGGAAGAAGAGCCAGTCGACGGAATCGGGCAGACATTCCAGCGCATAACGAAGAGCGGCGGTCTTACCGTGATGCGATCCGGAAAAAGTGAGAACCCGCGCACCGGCATCAGCGGCTAAAAAAGCGGTTTCATCGGTGCTGCCGTCATCGATCACGCAGACGGAAAAACCGGCGTGGCGACATCCGCGAACGACACGGGCAATGGTGGCGGCTTCGTTACGGGCGGGAATGAGAACCAGCGCAGTCGATTTTTCCGATTCGGGATCGCTTCCCGGATCGGGCAGGCGGCGGTCGTCGTTGCGCTCAAGCAGCGAATGATCAGACAGCCCAGAGCGTATAGACTCGATTGAGGACGGCGCGGACATCAGGAGGGGGGGCTTTTTTTCCGCTGCGTGGAATTACCTCAGGTTGGCGGGCAATGAGACGCAACAAACGATGGCAGCGGGCAGCGAGCAGATTGGAAAGCTGGAGGGCGAGACGTCCGGCAAAAGGATGTTGCGCCTTCAGGAGCGATTCAAATTCGGCGTGCTGAACGATGATGGCTTTGACATTGGTTAATGCGACGGCGCTGGCACTGCGGCGCTCGCCGGAAAGCATGGCCATCTCCCCGAGAAATTCGCCCGTCTTCACCATGGCAAGAGGGACGTTTCCGCCTTTTTTGGTTTTCTTAAGAATCTGAACCTTGCCTTGGGTGATGAGATAACAACTTTGGGCTTTGGAGCCTTCACGAAAAATGGGTTCGCCCACTTTATAGCTGACAGCCTTCGCGCCGGGAAATTCACGGATCAGTTCATCTGCCGTGATGGCGATGATTGATGAGCGCGTTTTTTTGGATTTTTTGGCTACGGCCATCGAAACGTCATACCCGCCCGTGCGGAATTTGGCAAATGGGTTTGTCTAAAAGAGAAGAATAAATGAAAAGCACTACCAGCCCTCGGTGACGAGCTTGACGGCGTTGGTGGCGAGATCCTCGGCGGCCAGAGGGAGAGCCTGGCGTTCGCCTTCCTGAATATTAGCCTGGGTAAAGAAAGTCGTGCTGCCCGAAACCAGGGTATTCTCGAAAATTTTTCGACCGAGGCGACGATTGGTGAAAGTGACTTTGGCCTGGATGGTAAGCTGGTATTGGGCGGTAACGAGGACATCCGAAGTGCTGCTGCGTGTGGCTGTGCGGTGGACGTCGGTGATGGTGACGTCGAGCTCGGAATCGGCATTGGAAGTCTGGTTGACTTCGAGGGTGCCGTCGTTGTTGAACCGACGAACGATGGCATTCGTGACCGTGACTTGAATATCAGGCTCGAGGCTCGAATTCCGTGCGACGGGAACATAGATGCTGCGAACACCTTGAATATCGCGTCCGGAAATGTTGCCGACACGATAACCCGCACAGCCGGTGAGGCTCAACACGAGAAGCAGAACCCCGAAGGTTCTGGTTACAAAAACAGATTGGTTCATTGTGGCAGGGGTGTGGTATCGGGCGGCGCGGGTGCGGGTGGCTCGGAATGGGTGGGCGAATTGGTGGTGGTCGTTGAGGAATCTCCCGAGGCAGGCGGCGCTGGCGTGGGTGCGAGCGGACCATTGGCCACTGTTTGGGTTTGAACCGCAGGTGTGCCGTCGGCAGCGAGTCCTCCCGGCATGGCCTGCACGAGGGGACGCAATTCCTGAATCCGTTTTTTGGCCTGCTGGGCCTGCTGGGAGTTGGGATCTTCGCGGACTACTTCATTGTAATAGATGTAAGCGGCACGGGGGTCGTGCTGGGTCTCATAAAACCTGGCGATGTTGTAGGCTCCCTGTGTCTGTTTCTGGCCGAGATGCTGGATATTTTCCTGAGCTTGAGCAGCTTTGTCGCTGGAGGGATAGCGGACGAGAAAATCCTGAAAGGCATCGATGGCTTTTTTCGCGGCGCCCTGGTCGTAATCTCCGTTGCTGGAGGCGCGCATCCAGGCGTAACCGATCTGGTACTGGGCGTTGGAAGCGACGGGACTTCCGGGGTAGTTATCGAGGGCCTTTTGGTAAGCATCAATCGCGTCGGTGTATTTGCGCTGTTGTTCGTGGGCCAGGCCGATCTTGAACTGGCAGTCGGCGGCGTAGGTGCCATAAGGCGCGTTTTTAATGATGCGCTCATACATCTCCACGGTTTTTACCATGGATGGGCCGACGGGAATTTTCCAGATGCGTTGCGGTTCACCGGCAAGATAGAGATTGGCGATGCGGTACTGTTCTCCCATGGCCTGCTCGAAGTAATTGCTCGAGGGATATTTCTGGACCATTTTCTGGAAAGCTTGGAAGGCGCTGTTAAAATCACCCTCATCCTCGAGGATTTTGCCCATGCGAAACTGGGCTTCGGGAGCGAAGAAAGAGAGCGGCCAACGGCGCAGAAGGCTCCTGTAGGCCTTCAAAGCGTCGTCGCGCTGGCCTTGGGCTTCAAGCTTGTGGGCCGTTTCCAGCTCATCGCGGGAACTCGAGGCGGAGATGTCGCCGCCGCTTTCATCCGACCAGCCTTCGCCGGGACGCCAGACCAGGCTGGCCTGCGCGACAGGCACAGCCATCAGGAATGCCAGGGCGCAGTAAACGAGAAAGCGGGTGCGGGACATGAAGTGCTTAGGATACCAATTAAGCGGGAGGGGTCAAGATGTTGGGCGGGGATGGTGTCGAGAATGGGCTAGGAGGGACTTGAACCCCCACTCCTTGCGGAACCAGAATCTTGTCATGTTGGAGGCCTTTTTGTCTTCGCGCAGTCTTAAAAAGAGGGATGCTGTGATCTGTGTCAAAGTGACTTTGACCTATTCGTCGTCTTCGGTTGCCATGACGCGCATCTTGTATCCGTGAGGATTTGTTGCCAGATGCTTTTCCAAGGCAGCGAAAAGGGGTTCCAAGTGAAAGTTATTGGTCTTCGTTCCCGTTGTCCTCTGCGCCTTTAACAGGTAGCCCTTGTCCTGTAGTGAACGGGCGATATTGCGCACAGCCATTGGAGTTAACCCCATATAGGCTGCCAAGCGTGCCCAACTGGGATAAGGTGCGTCCTTGCCCCACTTGTGTCGAATTAAGTGAATAACGAGGAGGGCTTCCGAATACCGAAGAGGAGGCGTGAGCGCAGAATAATGGTCGAGGAAGTAGGTGGAGATGGCAGTGAAGCTTTTGGCAAGCAGTGGAGTCCATCGCGTTGCGATATCGCGTTTGGTGACTATTTCCCCCCTTACGGGTTGTGGAGCTTTTGTGGATTTTAAGACAGCCATGGCGATAATTCCAAGAATTCAAGATTTATGATTGATGCAAATTATTGCTTTTTCTACGCATTATGGTAGTAGTATGCCTTGGTTTTCGTTATTATGCTATCATTAATGCTATTATTAGATGATATTTCACTATACCCCATCACACAGTACACTATACCCATGCATGTAAGTCCACTATCACTCTTCTCCTTGAACTTTTTCTGGTTTTTCGTACCTTGTAATCATATCCCCCCCAAGTCCTTCGGGACAAGGGGTGCAAGGCCGCTAAAACCGTAAGGTCTAGGCGGCCTTCGCTTTTTATGCCCAGCAAGACGAACATCTACGTTGACGGTTGTAATCTTTATTACGGCGGACTAAAGGGCACATCCTACAAATGGCTTGATATCGCCAAGCTGTGCGGTCTCCTTTTGCCAACCAATACTATTAATAAGATCAGGTATTTCACGGCACCAGTAATTCCTCGACCGCATGATCCCCAGCAACGCAGCAGGCAGGAACTGTATTGGAGAGCTCTGAGAACTATCCCAAATTTATCTATTATCCAAGGACAGTTTTTGGTCAAGAAGGTTCGAATGAAGGCGGCTGACACTCCGGGTTTTGTTCGAGTGATTAAGACGGAGGAGAAAGGTACGGATGTTAATCTGGCCAGCTATCTACTGACGGATGCCTACGCGAGCGATTATGATATTGCAGTGGTCATCTCCAATGATTCTGACCTGGCATATCCGATGAAGTATGTGAAGTGCTTCTTGGGCAAAACAGTGGGGTTATTGAATCCGCAGAATAATCCGAGCTTCGAGCTCATGAAGATGCAGCCGTTTTACAAAAAGATAAGGCCTGCCGTCTTGGCCGCTTGTCAATTTCCAGAAACAATAACGGATTTGACGGGTACCTTCCAGCGTCCTGCTGCTTGGATTTAATGAGGAATGTCCTGATAAAGGATTAGACCGATTAGACCGACGACGGGCCAATGAGGGTGGTTGGATTCTTTATTTAGAAAAATGGGCTAGGAGGGACTTGAACCCCCACTCCTTGCGGAACCAGAACCTAAATCTGGCGCGTCTGCCATTTCGCCACTAGCCCGGAAAGCAGCATCCTATCTTCTTGGACAAGGATTTGCAACTGGGGCAAAGTTTGGCCAAGGTGGGGAGGTAACTTATGAGCACAAACGCTTCCGCTGAATACCTGGTGATTTCGAGTTCCCTCCGCTCCGCGAGTCGGAGCCGTTTAATGGCGGAGGTGTTGCAGGAAACTTACGCGGCGTTGGACGCATCGCATCAGGTGATCGACTTGCGCGAATTCGTTTTGCCTTTGTGCGACGGAGAAAAGGCCTACAAACATCCGCATGTGGCGACGTTGTCCGGCCAGATCGAAGCGGCGCGGGTCATTATCGTGGCGACACCGATCTATAACTACGATGCGAACGCGGCGACCAAGAACATGATCGAGTTGACGGGCAGTGCGTGGGAAAACAAGACGGTCGGGTTTCTTTGCGCGGCGGGCGGAACAGCGAGCTACATGTCGGTCATGAGCCTCGCCAACAGTCTCATGCTCGATTTCCGCTGCCTGATCATCCCCCGTTTTGTCTATGCCAAGGGAGACGATTTCACCGCCGAGATGCGCCCGGCGCCCGCGTTGGCCGAGCGAATCAAGGAGTTGGCCGAGACTTCGATGAAGATTCGGAATGCGGATTAAAGACCGATTTATGTATCGCTGCCCGCAAAGAAGACTCATACTGGTGAATGGCTAAAACTTCCTCACACCGTCTCGTCTTTAACAAAGATCGTTTTCTCAAGCTCGGCGATGCGGTGCCCAGCGGCCTGAAGGATGATGCCGGTATACGGCTCCCGTTCGGCGGACGTTGCATGGTCGATAGCATTTACCACAATGAAGTCGTGGGTCAGTTCGTCGTGACCATCAGTCATTATCCTGAGGTGAAGTAGGGCGTAAAATTAAAAGCCCGTCATCCTGAGCGGAGCCGAGACAAAACGTGGGAGGCGAGCGCCAAGTTTACCCGAGGCGGAGTCGAAGGACATGGCTTGATAAACCCAACGTGAAGATGGCGTCACAAAATTTCCAGGCACCAGAAGGGACTCCCGCTTATTGCTTATGCGAAAAGCAAAAAGCCCTTACGAACCCATAAGTCTTTTGCTGCCTTTCTAAATTAGCCCAAGTTTGAACCATATCCCTCGACTGCGGTTCGGGTTAATGATGCGCTTAAACAAACTTTCCTGCTCACCTCCGCTCGGGATGACGGACGTTAAATCTTCTTCGCGGGCGCGGCACGGCGCGGGGTCTTGGGATAGGTGACCATTTTTTTCTTCGGCTCGATCCGGGTGATGTCGGCCTGCTGCTTGAGTTCCATGATCTGGTCGCGCAGAAGCGCAGCTTTCTCATAATGGAGCGAATTCGAGGCGGCGATCATCTCGGCTTCGAGTTCCTGGAGCACCTGCATGACGTCCATGTCCGGAGTGCCTTCGCCGACAACATTGGCCGCGATCTGCCGTCCCTTGAGCACGCTGCCGAGGCTCTCCTGCACGGCGCGAACAACGGAACGGGGCGTGATGCCATGTTCCGTGTTGTAGGCGAGCTGCTTTTCGCGACGCGCCTTGGTGATGGCGATGAGTTGCCGGATCGATTCGGTGATCTTGTCGGCGTAGAGAATGACAAGGCCGTTCAAGTGACGCGCGGCGCGGCCTGCGGTCTGGATGAGCGATGTTTGCGAGCGGAGAAAGCCTTCCTTGTCGGCATCGAGCACGGCGACAAGGGAGACTTCCGGCAGGTCGAGTCCTTCGCGCAAAAGATTGATGCCGATGAGAACATCGACTTCGCCGGTGCGAAGGCTGCGTAGGATTTCGACCCGCTCAATGGTGTCGATTTCCGAGTGGATGTAGCGAACCTTTACGCCGAGATCGCGCAGGTAATCGGCCAGATCCTCGGCGGTGCGCTTGGTCAACGTCGTGACGAGAACGCGCTCGCCCTGCGCCACACGCAGCCGCGCCTGTTCGAGCAAATCATCCACCTGTCCCCCGAGCGGCTTGACGACGATCTCGGGGTCGAGCAGCCCGGTCGGGCGAATGACCTGCTCGGCGGTGATGCCCCCGGACTGCTGTACTTCGTATTTGGAGGGCGTGGCCGAAACGTAGAGCCGCTGGCCGACGAGCGCGTCGAACTCGTCGAACTTGAGCGGACGATTATCGAGCGCGGAGGGGAGCCGGAAGCCATGCTCGACCAGCACCGTTTTGCGCGAGCGGTCGCCCTCGTACATGCCGCCGATCTGCGGCACCGCGACGTGCGATTCGTCGATGATGGTGAGAAAATCTTTCGGAAAAAAGTCGATCAGCGTGAAGGGGCGCGAACCGGGCGGACGTCCGCTGGTGTGGCGCGAATAATTTTCGATCCCGTTGCAAAACCCCATCTCCTCCATCATTTCGAGATCGAACGTGGTGCGCATTTTCAGGCGTTGCGCCTCGAGGAGCTTCCCCTGCTTTTCGAGTTCGGCAATCCGCTCGTCGAGTTCCGCGCGGATCGTGCCCTGGGCGATACGCATCTTGTCGGCGGGCGTGACGTAATGGCGGGCGGCGAAAAACGTGATCTGGTCGAGCGTCTCGATCGTTTCGCCGGTGAGGGGATCGATGCGCGTGATCCGGTCAACTTCGTCGCCGAAGAATTCGACCCGCACGGCGTCCTCGGTGTAGGCGGGGCAAAGCTCGACCGTATCGCCGCGCACACGGAATTTGCCGCGCGTGAAGTTGAAGTCATTGCGGTCGTACTGCATCTCGACCAGCCGCGCGAGAAAAGCTTCGCGGGTCAGGAACTGCCCTTTTGCCACCGGGCAAACCATGTCCTTGTAATCCTCGGGCGATCCCAGGCCGTAGATACACGAGACGCTGGCGATCACGAGGACGTCGCGCCGGGTGAGAAGCGAACTGGTGGCGGCGAGGCGCAGACGCTCGATCTCCTCGTTGACGCTCGAATCTTTCTCGATGTAGGTGTCGGTGCGCGCGATGTAGGCCTCGGGCTGGTAGTAATCGAAGTAGGAGACGAAATATTCGACCGCGTTCTCCGGGAAGAATTGCTTGAACTCGCTGTAGAGTTGCGCGGCGAGCGTTTTGTTGTGCGAGAGGATCAGCGTGGGCCGGTCGAGCGCCGCGATGACATTGGCCATGGTGAAGGTCTTGCCTGAACCCGTGACGCCGAGCAAAACGGAATGCTTGTCCCCGGCGCGGAGGCGTTTCAGCAGCTTCTCAATGGCCTGCGGCTGATCGCCCAGCGGCGGGAACGGGCTGACGAGCTTGAATGGCATTCCCTAATAAAGCCGTCCTTCGGAACTTGTCGAAGTATCTCTAACTTTTTGCGTAATCGGCAATCTGGTGCAAATTATCTTCTTCCCTATGAAAACACTGACGCCGGACAAGCCCTCACTCACTCCCACCATCGTCAAGCGCCCCGCACAGGAACGCGGCCAGACCGAACTCGGCTGGCTCCACAGCCGTCATACTTTTTCTTTTGGCGATTACTTCGATCGCAGTCACATGAATTTTCGTGCTCTTCGCGTCATCAACGACGATGTCGTCGAACCGGGGCAGGGATTTGGCGAGCATCCCCACCGTGATGCCGAAATCTTCACCTACGTCATCGACGGCCAGCTTGAACATCACGACAGCATGGACAACGGCAGCATCATCAAGGCGGGCGACCTGCAATACATGAGCGCCGGTCGTGGCGTCTTCCATAGCGAATACAATCCTTCGCCCGACAAGCCCGTGCACCTTCTGCAAATCTGGCTCAAGCCCAGGATGGGCGGCGGCGAACCGCGCTATGCCGAGAAAGCTCTCGGTTCGGCTGCCTTGCCCAATAGTCTCACCCTTCTTTTTGCCGGAGAACCGAAGCCCGGTGCCGTTGAAACTCGCGCCGATGCCGATATTTACTTTGGGAAGCTCGACGCCAAGCGGAGCGTCACTGTTCATTCCGGCCCGGAGCGGGGCACATGGATTCACGTCATCAGCGGTTCGCTCGATGTCCTGGGCGAATCACTCGAACCGGGCGATGGCGCTGCTGTTTCCGGTTCCGATACTATTAGCATCGATGCCCGCGCCGATTCCGAGTTCCTCGTTTTCGTCATGAAATAAGTCAGCCCGTCATCCCGAGCTTGTCGAGGGATCAGACACGCTTTGATTATCCAATAAATGGGAACGAGCACGGAAAGTTTACTTAATTTCAAATTCTTCAGCCTCTCGTTTATTTGTTTCTGTGTCTGATCCCTCGACAAGCTCGGGATGACACGCTTTCTTAGTTTATGCGCGTCGAGATCATCAACACCGGAACGGAGCTTTTGTTGGGGCAGGTCACCAATACGCACCTCGGATTTCTCGCGCAGAGTCTTTTCGGACTGGGTCTGCGGGTCGAACGGCAGGTCACCGTGCCGGACGGTGCGGCAATTGCCGAGGCGCTGGAGGATGCGATGAGCCGCGCCGATTTGATTCTCGTGACGGGTGGGCTGGGGCCGACTTCGGACGACATCACGCGTGAGGCGACGGCGGAAGCCTTCGGCAAGAAACTGATTTTTCACCAGGAGATTCTCGACGGCATCGCGGCCAAGTTCGCGGCGCGGAAATTCGCCATGAACGACCTGCAAAAAGCGCAGGCGATGGTGCCTGAGGGCGGTGTGGTGCTCGATAATAAATTCGGGACGGCACCGGGTTTGATCGTGCAGAACGACAAGACAATCGCGGTGCTTTTGCCCGGACCGCCGAATGAATTGCGCCCCATGTGGGACAAGGAAGCGTTGCCGTGGCTGAAAAAGAAATTCGCGGATCGCCTGCCTCCGATGCACGAAGTGGGCCTGCGAATCCTCGGCATGGGCGAGACGCGCGTGCAGATTCTCGTCGAGGATGAGGTGAAGGCGCTCGGGGCGGTGGAGGTCGGCTATTGCGCGCGTCCCGGTGAAGTCGATCTGCGGCTCATCGGCCCCGACAAAGATCTCGTGGAAAAAACGGCTGCGCTCGCCCGGACAAAATTGAGCGACGTGATTTATACCGAGGGAAACGAAACGATGGAGCAGGTCGTGGTGAGATTGGCGCGCGCGGCCGGGAAGACCATCGCGATGGCTGAATCATGCACGGGCGGTCTGGTTGCCAGCCGGATCACGAATGTGTCGCATAGCTCGGAGGCTTTTCGCTACGGCTGGGTGACGTATGCGAATGAGGCGAAGATCACGGAACTGGGCGTGGCGACAACCCTGCTCGAAAAGCATGGCGCAGTGAGTGCCGAGGTGGCGCAGGCCATGGCCGAAGGCGCATTGCGCGGTAGCGGAGCCGATGTCGCCGTCGCGGTGACGGGCATCGCCGGGCCGACTGGCGGCACACCCGAAAAACCGGTGGGACTGGTCTATTTTGCCATTGCAACGCGGGCCGGTAAAACGTCAACCTTGGAAAAGAATTTGTCGCCAGTCCGTGAGACGTTCAAGTACATGGCGTCTCAGATCGCACTCGATTTGGTGAGAAGGGCGTTAATTTAAAACCCCGTCATCCTGAGCTTGTCGAAGGATCAGCCCCCGTTAGGTTCACATTTTCTGGAAGCTGATCCTTCGACAAGCTCAGGATGACAGGTTGGCAAAAAAACACCCTTGAGCTTCCGCCAGGTCGAATTGGTTTACCAGAGCAGCCCAAATCTCAGGCATGGTATCGCCAATCGGCTTGTTACGCTCCAAAACCTGCTTCTTGGTGACATGATGTTTACGCCAGCTTGCGCCGCCTGTACGCAAATTTTGGAGGGCGGCCTGAAGACGATCCAAGCCCTGAGCCCATTTGGCTTCTGGCGTGATGCCAGCTTCAAATTCGTCCCAAATCTCACGGAACTCTTTCATTTGATCCAGGGGTAAAAGGGAAAATATGCGTTCAGCGGCGGCCTGTTCTCGCTCCGCCTTACCGGCATTGCCAATAACATCATAACAAAAGGTATCTCCCGCATCGATTTCGACGATGTCATGGATAAGCACCATTTTCAGGACGCGAAGTTGGCTAACATCGGAAGGGCGAACATGCTCCATCAGAGTTAAAGTCATTAAAGCCAGATGCCAGGAATGCTCCGCCGAATTTTCGTTTCGATCCGTTCCCGCGACCAGACTTTGACGCAGGACGTTCTTAAGTTTGTCCAACTCGGCCAGAAAAGTGATCTGCTGATTCAGCCGAATATCGGAAGCAAAAGGTGCGCCGGGATTCATATTATGATGGAGTCAGGGTGGCATGTGCCGAGGTTGTCGACAAAGCGTTTCTTCGTGGTAAAAAATCAGCATTGCCGGGGGAGCAGGCAGGGTGTAGTCAAACCTAGTCGAATTTTTTTCATAAAATAATGCTTGTACATTTGTATAATTAGCTTAAACCGATACCACTATGGCAGCAAAAACTGAGACAAAATCCGAAAACAAGAGCGAACCGAAGACCGATAAAGTCAATGCGGTGCGAGACAAAAATCTGGAACTGGCCCTGCAGGCCATCGCGAAGGAGTATGGCGAAGGTTCGATCATGCGCCTTGGGGACGCAAATTCAAAGCTGAGCATAGAAGTGATTCCCACTGGCTCCATCGCCATCGACACGGCGCTTGGTGTGGGCGGGTTTCCGCGGGGACGAATCGTTGAAGTTTTTGGTCCCGAATCGTCCGGTAAAACGACGTTGACCCTGACCGTCATCGCCCAGGCACAACGCATGGGTGGCGTGGCGGCATTCATCGATGTCGAGCACGCCCTCGACCCTTCTTATGCGCGCAAGCTCGGCGTGAACATGAACGAACTTCTCGTTTCGCAACCTGATTCGGGTGAAGAAGCGCTTACGATTGCCGAGACATTAATCAAATCCAACGCGGTCGATGTCGTTGTGCTTGATTCCGTCGCGGCGTTGATCACCAAGGCCGAACTGGAAGGTGGCATGGGCGATGTCACCATGGGAGCGCAGGCGCGCTTGATGAGCCAGGCGATGCGCAAGCTGACCTCGTTCATCAGCAAGGCGAAAACCTGTGCAATTTTCACGAACCAGATTCGCGAAAAGATCGGCGTCATGTTCGGTAATCCCGAAACGACACCGGGCGGCAAGGCGCTCAAATTTTATTCCTCGGTTCGCGTCGATATCCGGCGCATTGCGGCAATCAAGACACCCGATGGCACCGTGCTGGGTAATCGTACCCGGGTGAAAATTGTAAAGAACAAGGTGGCGCCGCCGTTCCGTGAAGCTGAATTCGACATCATGTACAATGAGGGTATTTCACGCGAAGGATCGCTGCTCGACCTGGCCGTGGAACTGAATGTGGTCGAGAAAAAGGGCGCATGGCTCTACTTCGAGGGCGTTCAGGTAGCCCAGGGTCGCGATGCCGCGAAGGAAGAACTCAAGCGGAACAAGGAACTCTACGGGAAGATCGAAACCGCTACGCTGAAGAAGCTTAAGGGTGGAGAAGCGCCGGAGAGCATCGGGATCAGTGTGGCACCCTAGGCAGGAAATTGTAAGAAAGTTGCGGGTGGCTACGATAGGAGTGGAGATACCATGAATAACTCCAATCCTTCCCGCAGTTTACTTGTTCCATCGATAATCCTCGCCATTGGCATCTTGCTTGGCGCCCTAGCATTGGCCGGGCCGCTTCATGATTTTGTGCAGGCCCACCACGCCATCACGGTGAAAGGCTATGCCGAGCGTCATGTCGATTCAGATTTTGCGCTTTGGTCGGCGACGATAACGACTCGTGGGAAGCTGGTAAATGCCGCTGCCGACCAGATGGAGAAGGACAGTAGAACGGTAAATGATTTCCTCCTTGCGCAGGGAGTGCCGAAGGAAAAGATAGAAGTGTCCGATCTTACCACCACGGCGTTGAGCAAATCCAATGAAGGGGCGGATGGGGGTATCGGAGAATTGGACGGTTATAAACTGGAGCGGCGTTTTCAGGTGGCATCAAGTGATGTCGAAAGCATGTCAAAGTTGACCAGTGCCGCGCCGGTTCTTCTCCGCAACGGGATCGAGGTTAATTTCAATCCGACCGAGTATTACTGCACCAAGCTGGCCGATCTTAAGGTGTCGATGCTGGGCGATGCGGTTCAGGATGCGGAGCGGCGCGCGACCGAAATTGCAGGCAAGAGCGGACGCAAAATCGGCGGGCTTCGTTCCGCCAATCAAGGTGTTTTTCAGATTACGGCGATTTACCAGACCGAAACTTCGTCCGAGGGTTCCTTCGATACCCGTTCGCGGGAAAAAAGTGTCAAAGCCGTGGTAACAGCGGAATTCGGCTTGAATTAATCCGCTGGTAATTCTTCGCAAAGCACCATGCGGTCGGCTGCAAGCCGAAGCATGTCGCGCTTGGTCTCGAATGCGGTGCGCTCGGCCTCCCACGTTCCGGTCGATTTTACCCGAATCAGGATAGCCTCGTTGGTGAAGGAAGCTTCCACACGCTCAATTTTTGAAGTGTGAGTCCGGTCGAGCGCATCGGCGAGACGCAGAATACCCCCAAGGGTCATGACAATTTTTTGCGCGGAAACCGGAAGCTCATGAAAATCGACATGATCGGATTGCGGAGGAGCCTTGCGATGGTAACAGGCGATCTGGGCGACAACGGGCACCTCATCCTTTTTCAAATTTTCCCAGGCATGTTCCTGGATCATGCGAGCGGACCATCGGTGATGCCCTTTGCCATCGGGCGTTTGCGACCAGCCGATGTCATGCAGAAGCGCCGCGCTCTGGAGAAAATCGCGGTGCCTCTTCGTCAAGCCGTGCCATTTTTCCAGGCCATCGAAAATTTGTAACGCGAGTACGGTCACCTGGTCGGAATGACTCGGCTCTTCATCGTAACGTGCGCGCAACGAGAGCGTTTCTTGAAGCAGGGCATTCATCGTTTTGAAGGTACATGGTTTTTGGTGTGGGATTGGGGAGGGGAGTGAAACGATTCATTTTCGCCAATCGCCGTAGTCAGCACCCCATAGCGAAGACCGCGCACACTGACATTGAGCCGCTTTGCACCGAGCAGTTCCATGGTGGCGAGTACAATCGCCGTTCCGGGAATGATTAAATCCGCGCGTTTGGGCGGCAGGCCGGGCAGGGCGCGAAGTTCATCAAGCGTACGGCCGGTAAAATGTTTCATCAGTCCGCGAATCTGGTCGATGGTCAGGGTCGCGCGATCAATTTTACGAGGATCAAATTCCATCAGCTTTTTGTGGATTGCGACGAGGCAGGTGATCGTGCCTCCTGTGCCGATGAGACGCCGGGATCCGAGGGAATAATGAACCAGGGGGTGGGCAATTTGAGCTCGCACGGTTTCAACCAGGAGATTCGCCGTGTCGGCCACAACCGGATAATGATGCAGAAACCGTTCGCGCAGACGCACGGCGCCAAGAGGCAGGCTGATGCGCATTTCCATTTTGTCCTGATGGCCCTGGACCCATTCGACACTGCCGCCGCCGATATCCAAAAGAAGCATATCCTTCCCGTGCCAATACGGGTCGGCGCTTACCCCGTTAAAAATGGTTTCCGCTTCGTCATTGCCGGAAAGCAGGCGCACCTGAAATCCGAGGATTTCGCGTGCCGCCTTGAGGAATACACGGCGATTGCGGCTGTCTCGTACCGCGCTGGTGGCGACCGCCCGGAAATGCTCCACGCGCAGCGTGGTGGCTTCCGCGCGGAGCTGGCGCAGGGCGGTAAGCGTTCGCGCGATGGCTTCAGGCCGCAATTCGCAGGTGTCGATCAGGTGTTCGGCGAGGCGGGTGCTGATGCTCTGTTCGCGCAGGATACGCACACGGCCCTGACGCGTCTCCGCGACGATGAATTTGATCGAATTGCTGCCAATGTCGAAGACGGCGTAACGCATGACAGACAATATATAACGGGACGGTTATTCTACCATTTTTCGACGGTGGACTGGAGTTCGCCGATGAGCGCGTCGATTTTTTTTAAGTCTTTGCGCCGACCTCTCTCCGGGTTGATCTGGAGATCTGCGATCTGTTTGAGGATTCCACGCAGCTCTTTCAATTCCTTGCGCGAAAAGCCGGGGGCGACCTGCTTCCTTTCGATGATCCGGATCAATTCGGCAATTTCGCGACGGAGGCGGGCGAGATAATTACGCGCGACCTCATCCAGGAGACCGTTGATGAGTAGAAGCTGCTGACGCGCCACGGCGCTGAGCATTTTGGGCGTCTGGAATTTTTTGCCAGGAAGTTTCTTAACGGCAGGCATAGGAGGCTTTTATAAGGCCAGAACGGAAGAATTGTGGCGATTCAAATCGGCGTTGTGAATCATGGGCTGGCTTGACCCCACGGTAACATTTATTGTGAGGCAATGCGGCTGCGCATAAGTAGCTTACTTTCGCTTGCTTTTAACAGGCAAGTGTCCATGATCCCTGTTCCCGTTGATCGGCTTGTCCGGTCGGCAGGAAGTTGAGTCAACGCCGGTTCTGCTGGCACCCCAACGAAAACCTATTCCGTAGAAACGGAAGCCTGCGCCAGCTTTTGAAAAGCCGACCGGGTCATAAACCAAAGAAAGTACCCATCATGAATCGAGTCGATATCAAGGAACTGCTGGACGCCGGTGTCCATTTCGGTCACCGCACCCAGCGTTGGAACCCCAAGATGAAGCCTTATATTTTCGAGGCGCGCAACGGCATCTACGTCATCAACCTCGAACACTCGGTCAAGCAGCTCGAAGCGGCCCAGGATTTCCTGGCAGGTATCGCCTCCAGCGGCAAGCGGGTGCTTTTTGTCGGTTGCAAGAAGCAGGCCCAGGAGACCATCAAGGAACTGGCCGCTCGCAGTAATTCGTTTTACGTCACTGAGCGTTGGCTCGGCGGCACCCTCACCAACCTGACGACGATCCGCAAGAGCGTCGCGCGCATGAAGCAGATCGACGCTCTCGAAACCAGTGGCGCGGTGAACCAGATGCCCAAGCAGGAAGTCTCCGTCATGCGTCGCGAAAACGCGAAGCTGCACCGGAATCTCGATGGCATCAAGGACATGGAAAAATATCCGGCGGCCATCGTCATCGTAGACGTGCCCCGTGAATCCATCGCCGTGGCCGAAGCTCGCCGCCTGAACATTCCCGTCGTGGCCATTACAGACACTAATTCAAATCCCGATCTCGTCGATTTTCCGATTGCCGGGAACGACGACGCGATTCGTTCGATCAGCACCATTCTCGAGGCGTTGAATGATGCCGTGATCGAGGGATCGACGAAGTCAGGTACGCTCGGCAAGGATTCCGTGAAACCCGAGGTTGAAGAATCGCTTACCGGCGTTTCGGCTTAATCTCCAACCCAAATTTTAATTATGTCCACGACTACTCCCGTAGGCGATGTCGTTTCGCCTGAATTGGTTAAACAACTCCGCGATAAAACCAGCGCGGGGATGATGGATTGCAAGAAAGCACTCGTCGAGGCGAAGGGCGATCTCGCCGCCGCTGAAACGATCCTCCGTAAAAAGGGCGCCGCTTCCGCCTCGAAGAAGGCTGGCCGCGAAGCCAAGGAAGGCGTGATCGGCTCCTACATCCACGTCGGTGACAAGGTCGGTGTGCTGGTTGAAATCAATTGCGAAACTGATTTCGTGGCGCGCAACGAGAGTTTCCGATCTTTCGTGAAGGATGTGACGCTGCAAATCGCCGCCGCCATGCCTCTCTACGTTAAGCGTGACGAAGTGCCGGAAAGTCTCATCGCCACGGAACGCGAAGTAGCCAGCGTCCAGACCAAGGGAAAGCCGGAAGCTGTCGTGGAAAAAATTCTCGCAGGCAAACTCGACAAGTATTTCAGCACAGTCTGTTTGCTTGAACAGGTCTTCGTGAAGGACGACAAAAAGACGATCAACGACCTGCTCACCGCAAAGATCTCCGAGCTCGGCGAGAATATCGTGATCCGCCGTTTCACCCGCTTCCAGGTCGGTGAGACGCTGGCGGGCCAGGCCCCATCCCTCTAATGTAGCGGCGGTCTATGACCGTCGAACCCGAAGCGTAGCGAGTCAATCATCCCCACAATTCTCAGCTCGTCATCCTGAGCTTGTCGAAGGATCAGGTGCGCATGTTCCATGAAAAAACGAGATGCAGTGGATTTACTGTTTCTAGCCGCAATTTGGGGAGGTTCTTTTTTGTTTATGAGGATGGCCGTTTCACAATTTGGCCCCGTCCTTCTGATTGAATTACGTCTGATACTTGGAACCGTCTTTTTAATGCCCCTCGTTTTTCTTAGAGGCGATTTTAATGCCCTGTGCCAAAATGCAGCTCAAATTGTAATCGTAGGAATTATCAATGCTGCCCTTCCTTTTACATTACTGGCTTATGCGACCTTGTCAGTAACGGCTGGTTTTGTAGCCATCCTCAATGCAACTACCCCTCTTTTTGGGGCCATCATTGCCGTTTTATGGTTAAAAGAACGCATATCCATCATTCGCATTATCGGACTCGTGATAGGTTTTTCTGGAGTTGTTTTACTTGTTTGGGGAAAGGCTTCTTTCAAACCCGGAGGTAACGGATTGGCAATACTCGCTGCATTAACGGCAACCTTGCTCTATGGGATCGGCAGCAACTATTCAAAGAAAAAACTATTTAACGTTAGTCCTCTCATCATTGCATGTGGAAGTCAGTTGGGCGGCGCCCTTTTCCTGTTACCACCCGCCTTATTGTTGCTCCCTGCAAAGATGCCTTCTTTTTCAGCCATAATGGCCGTTGTGTCCCTCGGCGTGATTTGTACAGGCATTGCCTATATTTTGTTTTATCAGCTGGTTGCGAATGCAGGAGCCGCCAAAGCGATGACGGTTACTTTTCTCATCCCCGTCTTCGCCATGGTATTCGGATACCTGTTTTTAACAGAAACCGTAACATTAAATATGATGGTAGGCTGTGCGATCATTTTACTTGGCACCGGATTGGCGACGGGACTCATCCGTTTAGATCGTATTAAGAAGTAACCACCCGCCCATCGCGCATCTCGACAATGCGGTGGGCGGATGCAGCCACCTCCCGGCTATGGGTGACCATGACGATCGTCGTGCGGTGACGTTCCCCGATCTCGCGGAAAAGTTTCACGATTCGTGCGCTTGCTTCCGAATCGAGATTGCCGGTCGGTTCATCCGCCAATAAAACACACGGTTCCATGAGCAATGCCCGGGCAAGCGCCGCCCGTTGCATTTCGCCACCGGAAAGCTGATGCAATCGATGATGTGCGCGATGTTCCATTCCCACGGCGGCAAGAAGTTCCGCCGAACGTGCAGCGAATTCATTTGCCGGCCGGTTTTGCAGCACGCCGGGCAAACGGACATTTTCTTCCACGGTCAGCGTCGGAAGCAGGTTAAAGAACTGGAAGACAAATCCGATTTTTGACCGGCGCAGGCGCGTAAGCCCCTCTTCGTTGAGTTGGTGAACCGGTTCGTTATCGAGATAGATTTCGCCGCTGGTCAGGACATCGAGTCCGCCCAAGACATGGAGGAGCGTACTTTTGCCGCAACCGCTCGGACCCATGATGGCCACAAACTCACCATGCCCGATGTGAAGACTGACCCCGTTGAGGGCGTGAACGGCGGTGCCATTCGCATCTGGCCGCCCATAAAGCTTGGTGGCATTCTCAACGCGGATCATATTCAAAAGATTGTCATCCCGAGCGTGTCGAGGGATCTCTAACTATTTTCCGTCACCTTCTTGACCAGGCTTGTCGTCGATTTGCCCGGAATCAAGCGGACAATCTCGATTCGCGCGCCACATTCACGAAGGGCCGCAGCTTCCTCGGGATTAAGCGAATCGGTGGTATAATCGCCGCCCTTGACGTAAATATCGGGCTGCACGGCGCGCAAAAAAGCCGTGGCGCGAACCTCGGGGAAAATCGTCACGGCATCGATGATGCGCCAGGCTGCGAGCAGTTCCGCCCGGTCGTCCTGCGGCACAAGCGGACGTGGCGAACCTTTAAGCTCACGCACCGACTCATCGCCATTCAGTCCCACCCAAAGAAAATCGCCAAAGGCCCGCGCTTCGGTGAGATAACGCAAGTGACCGACATGCAGTAAATCGAAGCAACCGTTGGTAGCTACGACCTTACGTCCTTCACGGCGCAACTCAGCCCGCCATGCGGCAACTTCGGGAAGGGTTACGATTTTGGCAGAAGTCATCCCGACAAGAGTGAGGGAATCTTTCTCCATCTGCAAGCTGGCGCGCTAACAAAAGATCCGGCAAGATAGAGTTGTCCCAAACGCGGAGTTAGCTTAGCGGTAGAGCAGGTCCTTTACACGGACAAGGTCGGGGGTTCGATCCCCTCACTCCGCACGGTGCTCACTGTTGTTGTCAGTTGGCTGATAAGTCTTTGGAATCTGCGCGAGCCTGAATTACCCCGAATAAGGCCGAATTATCCTCTTCTTTTTTAACGCTCGTCATCCTGAGCGGAGCCGAGTCGAAAAGTGTAGGTTAATCGTAAGGCTTACCCGAGGCGCAGTCGAAGGACATGGCTCGATAAACCCAACGTGAAGGTCGCGTCACAAAATTTTCAAACCCCAGAAGGGATTCCCGCTTGTTGCCCGGGCGAAAGACGAAAGCTCTCAGAAAATGGAGTGGATGCATTTTCACTTAAACGCAGATGCCTTCTTTTCCAACGCCCGTCATCCTGAGCGGAGCCGAGCGGAAAAGTGTAGATTGATCGTAAGGCTTACCCGAGGCGCAGTCGAAGGATCAGTTCAGTCTGCCTTTTCCCAGAGAGACAGAACTGATCCTTCGACAAGCTCAGAATGACTGGTTTTTTCGGCAAGCTCTTGGAGGAAGTTTTTATTTTCCTATCAAAAAATTCCGTTAATTCCGTCTGTCTTTCGTCAATTCCGTCAAAAATTCAGCCCTTGACGTCTTCGCGGGAACGCCGTATTCACGCTCCAGTTCTTTGATATTTGTCCCGCCTCGGCGGGACCAACTCGCAAGAGAGTGCCCCCGGTTTCACGCCGGGGGAGAATAGGGAAACAGGTGAAAATCCTGTGCGGTAGCGCCGCTGTAACGGGCGACGAAAGTTCCATGAAGCCACTGCGCGAAAGCGCGCGGTAAGGCGGAACGAGTAGGACGACCCCGAAGTCAGAAGACCTGCTTTCTTGCGCTCATCAAGTCCCGTGCCGTGTGGTCCGGGCGACTGTCTCGCCAAAGACAGGATGGGAGTGGAGTCTCTTCGGTGCCTGTTATCGGCCCTACAGCCTTCGTCTCCTGATTCTGCGGAAGACCGAAGGCCTTTTTATGCTTTCGTGCTTTCGCAACGAAAAAACGCGGCCCTGGCGTGCCGCATTGCCAATGAAAGCAGGTCACCATGCAGATTATTCAGTCACTCCACCGGAAGGGATATCGCTCCCTTTTAATTACTTTAGATTCCACTCTCCAAGGCTTGTCTTGGTTTTTTGGGTGGCCCGGCAACGCCACGCGTGCGTGTGTTGTCCGGGTGGCCGAAGGCCACAGGAGGCAGTCCTTAAATCCTCTCAGCTTACTACGAGGATTTTTACTCGTTCTTCTCCTCACACAGTTCGTTCTTGGAATCGCCTGGGCCGATCCGGCACCAACGACGACATCGACGACCCCGCAACCCGCCACGACTTCCGCCCAAGCTGGCGACAAGGCCAAGCCGCAATCCTCGGCCAAGCAATTTCCGACCATCGTGGTCACGGCGGCAACCCGTAACCCGCAGCCCCCCAATACAACGGCAGCCACCACCACCGTCCTGACGCACGATTACCTCCAAGACAATCACTTCGTCGATGTCCCGGGCGCGTTGCAATTGGTTCCCGGGTTGGCACTGGTTCAAAGCGGAAATCCAGGCGCCCAGACATCCGTCTTTATCCACGGCTTGAACAGCAACCAGACTTTGGTAACGGTCGATGGCCGTCGCCAGGCGGTAGGCTTGTCGGGAGCGGACGATAACCTGACCAACCTCACGCTCGATAACATCGACCGTATCGAAGTGGTGCGAACCCCCGTCTCCTCCCTCGACGGTGGCAGCGCCATGGGCGGCGTGATCAATCTCGTGACGCTTTCCGGTCGCGGTCTTGAAAAGCCGGTCGGTTCCGCCTCATTCGAGGCAGGGTCGTTCAATACCTTCCGCGAAAATATCCAATCACGCGGCGCGGATGGAAATTTTGATTACGCGGTTTCGGCTTCCCGGCAGGATTCGATTTATCCCGCTTTCAGTCCCGGTTACGATCCTTTCTTCATTCCCGGTTTTGCAGCGCAGGCCGACCAGTATCGCAACAGCAGTTTCCGCGGCAATATGGGGTACCAGGTTAGCCCCGATATTTATGTCGATCTTCATGCGACTTACAGTAATGCCTATACGAGTGCGCCCGGCATCTATCTGACCCCCGATCCCTCCGCAAGCCTGTTGATCGAGAACTGGAATCTTTCGCCCGAGGTGGTTGCGAAAGTGACCGATTTTTATACGACCAAATTGTACGTGACGCACGATCAGCAGCGTCAGGCAGGCAACGATCCTTTCCTCGCCGATGAATTGATCTCTTTCGGTTCGTCTCCGCAGGGATGCATCACCCGCCTGCAAATCAACACCGATTCGGTCGATTGGCAGAACGATTTTCAAATCGCCCATAACTGGAGCGTCACGACAGGCATTCAGGGTGATAACCGCCATTTTTATGAGAACGATAATGTGCTTGGTTTCCGCACGCTCGACAGCCATGACAACAATATCGGCGGTTATATTTCCAGCCAATGGCAGCCGCTGCCCGGCCTGAACATTCTCAATTCCGGACGCTACGATTCCTATTCGCAATTCGGCGGAAGTTTCTCATGGCGACAGGGCGCCTCCTACCTCGTCGCTCCCACAAAAACAGTGATTCATGCCTCGGTTTCATCCGCTTTCACGCCACCGCCATTGCAGGACCTCTACATCTTTAACGCGGGCAGTCCTTTTTTCGGGCCTTTCCTGCCGAATCCTACTCTCCAACCAGAAACGGATCTGGGCTGGGAAGCGGGCGTCGAGCAACCGCTTTGGGATGGCCGGATCACGCCCAGCGCCACTTACTTTCATAACGACGTGAGCAACGCCATCGTCAACACTCGTCTTCCCGGCGGGGCCTTCATCAACGAAAACGCCAATCACGTCACCACCGACGGTGTCGAAATCGGATTGAAGATTGATCCCATCTCCACCGTCTCGATCAATATCGGATACACCTACCTGAACGCGGTGGATGACACGACCCAGATGCGTCTGGTACGACGTCCGCGCAGCAGTCTCGTGGCTGTCGGTACGTGGAAGCCGATCGAACCGTTGACCCTGACATTGGGCGGTACGTGGGTGGTGGGCCGTGAGGACCTTGATGCGCTTTTGGGCAACCAGGAAGACGCTCCCGACTACTTCGTGATTCGCGCCAGCGCCAGTTATCGCATCAATGACACCGTCTCCTTGTGGGTGCGCGGCGAGAACCTCACGGACCGCAATTACCAGCCTGCGCTTGGATTTCTCGCGCCAAGTATCGCAGGTTACGGCGGAATCCAAATTTCATTTTAAGATTTCCGTTTAGGATTGATGTTAGTCGTTGGCCATAGGCCAACGGGTAGCCGCCGCTGTCCCGAGCGGCGGTTCCTTTTTCGGGGTGGCCCGGCAACGCCACGCGTGCGTGTGTTGTCCGGGTGGCCGAAGGCCACAGGAGGCAGCCGTAACATTTTCTCATGACGAACCGTTATCCTTCGGTAGCCGTGGCGGTTGCCTCTGAAATGAATGCCTCAGAGCTTGCTCCGGGGTTCTCCATTACCGCACGTTGTCGGGCAGGTTGGGCTGCAAATGCTTGATCTGCTCGGCGGCATCGCGATGACAAACGAGGATCGCATCGTCAGTTTCGATCACGATGAGATCCCGCACGCCGCACAGCGCAATGAGCCTTTTTTTCGAAATGGCGATGTTGTTGTGCGCATCGTGGATCGTCACGGCTCCCTGCAAGGTATTGCCGTGGGCATCGGCGGGCAGGTGCGCCGGAAGCGCGGTCCAGCTCCCAATATCGTCCCAATCGAAACGCGCCTCAGCCATCGCGACCCGCTCCGCATTTTCCATGATCGCGTAATCGACCGAAATTTTAGGCAGCGCGGGAAAATTCTCGGTGAGATAAGCCTCCCAGTTTGTCTTCGGAAAATTTTCGATGA
>JABDGH010000038.1 GCA_013286145.1 Verrucomicrobiota bacterium | reverse complement strand
TCCATGCGGATCGATGCCGGGAATGCGCTTCGCTTTGAAATGGCGCAAGGTTCCATTCGGTGACGCCAGCACATCGACAGCCTGCCCTGTCTTGAGATGGCCGCCTTTGGCCAGGATATAAGGGCAACGAAATTTTTTTGCCAAGCCCAACGCCGCCTCATCGAGGGCTTGGAGATTCGAAATCGGTTTGCCCCACAAAAGCGCGGCTTCATCGCGGTTGGGCGTGATGATCGTCGCGCGGGCAATGAAATGTCGCAACGCGCGGATGGCATTTTTCTTGAGCACGATGCGCCCCGTGCTCGCCACCATAACCGGATCGATCACCAGCGGGATGCCTTGTTTCAACGCGGGCATAAGCGCCTTTTCGACCGCCGTGATGATTTCAGCCGAGTAGAGCATCCCGGTTTTAATCGCGGCAACGGGAAAAGCTTCGAGCACGAGACGGATTTGATCCGCCACCCGTTCCGGGGGAATGGGGGTGATGTTCAGGACACGCCCCGGATGCTCCGCCACGACGCACGTCACTGCCGTCGTGCCGTAAATTCCGAGGGTGGTGAAGGTCTTCAAATCGGCCTGAATGCCCGCCCCGCCGCTGTTATCCGAACCCGCAATCGTGAGCACCACTGGCGCGTGGCCGGGAGGTATCGACGAAGTTTCTCTTTGCCGGGAGGAGGTAATCATTTATTCATAGAGCATGGCAGGTGAACCGATTCGCGAATTACCCGGTCTTTGGGTAAGTCTTGATCGTGTGGAATACAATCCGCACGAAGAGGGCACACCCGACCGGCCTTACGGATTTGTCTATCACATCACGATCCATAATGACAGCACACGAGTCGTGACGATCAAAGGTCGCAAGTGGGTTGTCACCAATGAGGACGGCTCAAAATTGGTGATCGAAGGTGACGGCGTCGTGGGTGAAAGCCCGCGCCTGACACCCGGAACGCAATTTCATTACCAGAGCTACCATCTGATCGCCTCGAATAGCGTGGCGGAAGGCGCTTATCTCGGGCAGGTCGAGGATGGCGAGCGCGTCCTCACCCGCATCCCGCCTTTCAAGATGGAAGTGCCTTCGATTTAGATTTAACGCGAACCCGTCATGATGCCCCTGGCACTGCCTTATTTTTTCGAGAGCTTTCGGGGGTTGGCAATACTCGGCTTCATTTTCTGGATCTGGATGATTTACGAATGCGCCACGCGTGAACGCAACAGCACGGAGAAAATTCTGTGGTTGCTCCTCGTGGTGCTTGCGCCGGTGCTCGGTTCACTGATTTATTTTTTGGTGCGGGTGGTTAAAATACGAGGATAAGATGATGCGATCACTCCCTGGTCTCTTTTTTTTGTTCAGCCTTTTGACCCTGACTGTCTCAGCTCAGAATGATGCTCCCGCAACCAACGCCGCTTCACCACCCGCATCGGGGCCACTCACCCAAAGCGCTTTTGATCGCCTGACGCAGTCGAATCACGATCTCCTTGAATTACTCAAAAAACAACAGGCCGTGTTGGAAGATATTCAACTCGACCGCAGACTGCAAAGCCGACAAATCCAATCCGTCGAAGAACGCCTGACCGATTCTCTTCAGGAGAATGCCCAGCTTCAGGTCAAGATCGCAAAGCTTGAGGCGACGCTTGCCGCAGGATCAGCGAATGCCTCAGCTACCAATGTCGCCCCGGTTCAAGCACCTATTCCGAAAAATGCGCAGACTCCACCCAAACCTCCATCCACTTATCTCGCGCCGCCCGAATCGGAAGGCGCACCCGGAACCAAATCATGGCATCGGCTCCTCACGCTTTCAGGAACGGATCCCAAAACCTCGGATGTTTTTCACATCCAGGGAAGGCAATGGCGGGTGCTTTGGCACAATCAGGATAAATTTGGCGAAGCTTATCAAAACACCAGCGCACTCTTTATCAGCGCATTTCCCAAGGACGATACGATTCCCCAGAAGGTCTGCTCGAAGCTCGGTTCCGGTGGAGACGCCACGGAACTTGATGGGCCTGGAAATTACTACCTGAAAATCGAAGCGTCCGGAGGCTCTTGGGAATTGGCCGTGGAAGATTTGCGGTAATCTTCAAATTCCGGCAGCAAATTGTGATTTGATTTCAATCCAAAAGATTAAACAATTTACTCGTTCAAATCGTTTTACTTATCATCTTTTAGCGTTTTTTTATGCGATTTAGTATGGATGGAAAAGAGGCCTTGTAGGTGCCTAAATATTTTTTATTGACGTGATAAAAAACATGCGATCATAATCATCTCCATAAAGGCGTACGACAGAGAATGAAATTACCTCAGTCGAGGCTCACGCCACACACACAATTGGAACTGAAAGACAATACGTTGTACATTTTTAGTTCAGTTCCACCAGCAGGGAGGGTCTTATGGCTCAAGGTGTAATCAAATGGTTCGATAATAAAAAAGGTTTTGGATTTATCGCCCAGGATGAAGGTGGCCAGGATGTATTCGTGCACTTCTCATCGATAGGTGGCGAGGGTTTCAAAACGCTCGACGAGGGTGATCGCGTCGAATTTGAGGTCGCCCAGTCCGACAAAGGGCTGAAGGCTTCCAACGTAATCAAGTTGTAGGACGTCGTAGCGAAGAGGGTATTTTCGCTTAATCGCCTGCGTACTTCACAGGACATCCATAGGGAGGCGCACTCGGTGTGGAAACCGGCTTGCCTGCCATTGTTTCAGTCAACGCTGCCGTGACGTAATTTTTGGCCGTGGAAATGGCAGCAGCATCTTCCGAGGGCTTGTTATCAATTCCACCCGCATAGACGAGTATCCCCTTATCATTGATCACGAACATGTGTGGTGTGGTGCGTGCGCCGTACAGGTGTCCCACCTTACCGTCGGGATCGAGCAGGCTGGCCGTGGCTGCAACATGCTGGGACTGCACGTAGTCGGCAAGATCAGACAGCATCTGGGAGCCTTCGTGACCGGCTGCACTCGAATTGATCCGCAGCCAGACGACACCCTTGGCCGTCTCTTCTTTTTGGAGATTTTGCATCGTCTTCGAATCATAAAATTTATGGACGAAGGGGCAATTCGGGTTGGTCCATTCCAGCACGATGAATTTGCCTTTGTAATCGGCCAGCGAGTGTTCTTTCCCGTCGCTACCCTGCAAGGTGAAATTTGGCGCTGGTTGTCCGATAGTGGCCGAACCCGAGGTGTTTTTAGCAGAAACCGTCAGGCCCAGAAGGGCTGCTCCACAGATGGTTAAAAATAGAAAATTGCGCATACCCATATTAGACGCCAGAAAACGCCTGCGGTTTCATTAAACTCCTGTCATGCGTCATAATTTTTGCAGTGCTTCCAGGACGATGCCCGGCGTGAGGACTTCCGGTAATACCTGCGGCGCGTCCTTGTTTTTGGGTGAATAAAGAAGATAAAGCGGTACGCCATCACGATTGAACTGGCGCAAGGTCTTGCTGATTTCAGGATCAGCATGAGTCCAATCGGCGCGAAAAAGAACGATATTTTTTTCGGCGAAGGCTTTCTTTACGGCGTTATTTTCAAGTGCCACCTGCTCGTTAACCTTGCAACTGACACACCACGCGGCTGTGAAATCGATAAAGACAGGATGTCCCTGCGTCAGTGCCTGCTCAACGGTGGCAGGCGACCAGGGCTGCCAGTTGAGATCTCCCGGTCTGTTGGAATTGGAAGCTATTGTGGTTTCGGGGGGAGTTACCTGGGCGAGCGTGATGCCCCAATTGAGCGCATAGACCAGCAAGCCCAGCGTCACAATCAAGGCCGCAACGCGAACACGCAAAGAACGCGCGGGTGTTCCCCAGCGTCCATAAACCCACGCAGCTATTCCAGCAAGTAACAGCGTAACGAGTAACCACGGAATCTGATCCTGTCCCACCAATGCGCCGAAGACATAGACAAGGAATATAACCGTGGCTATCAGCAGAAACCCCATGAATTGCTTGAGGGTCTCCATCCACGCGCCGGGCTTGGGAACAAAACGCAACGCACCAGGAAAAATAGTGAGCAGGAGATAAGGCGTGGCCATCCCGAAAGCCAAAAACGTAAAAATAAGCATGGCCACGAATGGCGGCTGCTGTGCGGCGAATCCGAGCGATGAGCCCATGAACGGAGCGGTGCAGGGCGTGGCGGCGACGGTGGCCAACGCGCCGTTCAGGAAAGAGGAAGCCAGTCCGCTGGTTTTACTTGTGGCTTTCGCATCCACTCCCACCAATGAGGTGCCCAATTCAAAAACGCCTAAGAGATTCAGGGCGAGAAGAAAAAAGATAAAGATGAGGGTGAGGACGAATCCGGATGATTGCATCTGGAAACCCCAGCCGATCTGATTTCCCGCTGCGCGCAAGGCAAGCAACAAACCCGCGAGCACCCAAAACGAGATGACCACTCCCACCGTGAAAGCCACACCCTGAATCCAGGCCGCGCGACGATTTTCTCCGGCGTGGCGTATTAAAGAGAAAACTTTCAGCGAAAGTACCGGTAACACGCACGGCATCAGGTTCAGAATCAGTCCGCCCACAAACGCCGCACCCAGAACCGCGATGAGCCACGGTTGATCTGAGGTACCAGTTTGTAGGGTAGCCGCCGCTGTCCCTAGCGGCGGTGCAGGTGGCTGCGATGAATCGCTTTCTTCCGACTTGTAATTTAAAGCATGGGACGTCAGAACGCTCGTGTCATCGGTTGGAAACGCAGAAATATAAACTGCTCGGGACTTTTCGATTATTGATTGATCATAAACCAAAACGCCACTGAGTCGCGATGGTTTTTCACCGTTCTGCTGCAGCGCAATTATCCACCAAAAGGCGCTCACCTTTTGGTGAAGGGTGCCGAAGTCACCAGTCTCCTCTGGACTTAAGACATTTCCTTGTTCTGGAAAGAAATAAATGTCTTCGCTGGGAATAATTGGATTTGGAACGATTGTTTTGTCTGCAAATTGGATCCAAAGTGCCTCCTTGGCTTTACTATCAGGCACACCTGATACCGGACCATAAGTGGCAGTGACCTCCCACCGTGTGTTCGGCACGGGCAGGCGCGCGCGGGCTTCGGTGAAAAATTTGGCGCGAAAGGCGTCTTCTGCCCGCGCTGGCTTGGACACTCCACCTTCCAGGCGAAATGAAAGATCAGCCTTGCCGGGAATACATGTCTCCTGGCAGGCGAGCCAGGTGGCGTGTGCTTTGATTTTGACATCGATAGGCCACCTAAGTCTTTCGTGTGGCAGAGTGATCGTCGTGAGCAGATAGACATCGCCTTCGTAACCGTAGATGACGAGCGGCCCCATGTTATGGCGCTCCGGCGTCGGCCATTGAATCGGCCCTGCGGTGAAGCCGGGCGGCAATGTCCAATCGATTGTGGTGGCAAGTCCGCCATCACCCGGATTGATCCAGTAGGTGTGCCAGCCGGGATCCATGTGGAGATGAAGCGCCACATCCAACTTGTCCGAATTAATGGAGTTATAATCGGGAATGAGTTCCGCCGTCACATGCGGCTGGGTGATTGCCACGCTGTTTCCCTCTTTGGGTGCGGGAATCGGTTCGGAGGCCCGGAGGAAAAAACTGCAGGCGATCAGAAACAAGAAAGCATTCCTGATCATCATGGGAGTATATCGCAGGACGACGGTACTGTCACAATTGTTCTCGTTAAGATTGTGCAATCGCATCGGCGGTCATAGACCACCGCTGTCGTCCGCGCTGATGTTACGATTACTGCCGCGCCATGAACTCGGTGCGACTGAGGCGCGTCCATTTGCCATCCGCGCTCTTTTCAAAAATAAAATTCAACATCCGGTTGGAAGTCAGGAAAATGCCTTTGTGTACTTCGTTGGGGGTGATGATGGCTTCGGTGAATCCGTCCCGCTCCACATCCTTCACGGCAAATTTCCAGACATCATCGACTTCATCACCGAGGGCTTTGTGTTCTTCAATCGAAAGATTCGTCTGATAACGCACCATCAGCGCCATCACGCCCTTGGAAGACTCCACCTTTGAGACGCTCAGTACTTTAACGATGCGTCCATCGGGAAGCTTGATCTTTTGATTGGCAGCCAGGGGAGCGGCGGCCAAATGAAGGGTGGTCAGAATGGCGGCAAATCCCAAAACAAGCGCCAGCAAGGTGCGTCGGTTCATAAAGTCAGTAGCGGGACTCAAGCGAAGTGGAGCGGTTTTGGCAAGCATGGGTTGAGGCAATGGGTTTAAGCATATTTTATACCCTCCCGGCCCGATTTTTTGGCGCGTCGATTGCGGCATTCATGGTAATCTTCATTTCCATGGCAGATATTACATCCATTTTCAGCCAATTGGGGGCCATTCTTTCTCCGGATCGCGTTCTCACTTCGCCGGAAGACTTGATTCCCTATTCCTTCGATGCCACGGCGGTGCTTTCACAAAGGCCACGGGCTGTCGCTTTCGCGGAAAATGTGGAAGAGGTCTCGCGGGTGGTGCGTTGGGCCAACGAGACCCGTACGCCGCTTGTGGTGCGTGGCAGTGGTACGGGTTTGGCCGGAGGAAGCATCCCGAGTCCCGATTCGGTTGTGCTTTGCCTGAGCCGCTTCGACAAGATACTCGAACTTGATCGGCGTAATCTGACGATGATGGTCGAGCCGGGCGTCACCACGCAGGCGATTTTCGACCGTGCGGATCAAGCAGGTTTGCTTTATCCGCCTGATCCCGGTTCGATGAAAATTTCCACCATCGGGGGAAATGTGGCCAGCAACTCGGGCGGGTTGCGTGGTTTGAAATATGGCGTCACCAAGGATTACGTGATGGGTTTTGAACTGGTCCTGGCCAGTGGAGAGGTGGTCTGGATTGGCAATAAATGTGTGAAGGACGTCGCCGGTTATTCGTTGCGCGAGGTCTTCATCGGCTCTGGTGGAACTCTCGGTATTTTTACCAAAATCCTTCTTCGTCTCTTGCCCAAGCCTGCCGCGAAGCGGACGCTTCTCGCGGTTTATTCCCGCATGGAAGACGCCGCTGAAACCGTTTCCGCCATTATCGCGCACCCGATTATTCCCTGCACGTTGGAGTTTCTTGATCGCACGACCATTCATTGCGTGGAGGATTATGCCAAGGTCGGTCTGCCGCTCGAAGCGGAGGCGATTCTTCTGATGGAGACCGACGGTCATCCGGCGGTCATCGCCGAGGAAGCGGAGATCATGGCGCAACTTGCCCGCAAGCGTGGCGCGCTTGAGGTTCGCGTTGCGGAAACCGTTGAGGAAGCGCAAAGGCTCGCCACCGCCCGCCGTTCCGCTTTTGCCGCGCTGGCGCGCGTAGCGCCCACGACAATTCTCGAGGATGTGACGGTCCCCCGGAGCGAGCTGGCCGGGATGGTCGGTTTCATCCAGGAACTCGCAAAGCGGCACAATCTGCGCATCGGTATCTTTGGTCACATGGGCGACGGCAATCTTCACCCCACTTTTCTCACGAACGAAAAGGACGAAGCCGAAATGCATCGCGTGGAGCTGGCTTTCTCGGAGATTGTGACCGAGGCGGTGCGTCGTGGCGGCACCATCACGGGCGAACATGGGGTGGGCCTCGCTAAGAAAAAATTCCTGCCCGAATCGGTGGGTGGCTTGAACGTCGAGATCATGCGCAAGCTCAAGCGTCTCTTCGACCCGAATCTCATTCTTAATCCCGGCAAGATGTTTGATTGCTAGGATGCTTTAATGCTTCGTTTGCAGGAGTTGAGCTTTCACGTCGTCGGGCAGGGATGAGCTTTGCACGGCAACCGTGGCCTTGGTTGGATCGGTATGCATCCATCTTCGCAAAAGAGTGGTGATCTGTGTCTGCTGAACCTTGGGATCGCCGATCGAAGCGGCCCATTGCACGGCTCGTTCGGGATCGGTATTAAAAACCTGGTTGCTGAAGGGTATGACCGCCGCATCCCGTGAAGAACCCGCAGGCAATTGTGTGAGCCAGTTGGCGGCTTTGACGGGATCATTATTTCCAAAAGCCTGTGCGATGCTGGCATAGGCGTTGTCTTTCTGCGGACTATCCGAAAGCCCAGTCACCCATTTTGCCGCAGTGGTCGGATCATTTTGCGCCCATTGGGAAAGGACATTGCTGGCAGCTTGTATCTTGCCCTCACCGTCTTGAAGTTGATTGATCCAGTTCATGGCCTTGGCTGGATCATCGAAGGCCAACTGGGCAGCCACAGCACGCAGGAGATTGTTCTGAGCCGGGCCGGGCGGCATGGTGGTCGCATAAGCTGTCGCGCCAGTGAGATCGCTGCTCGTCCAAGATTGGGCAAACAAACCGATAAGCCGATTTCTCGTCTCATCGGGTAATTTTTTCAGAAAATCGACCGCCGAGGCTGGATCCTTGGCGAACATGGCGTCAGTGGCATCCACAAAAAAATTATTTCGCATGTCTCCGGGGGGCAGCGTTTGCCAGTAAGCCAGCGCAGCCTGCGGATCGCTCTGAGTCCATGAAGAAGCAATAAACAGGCGCGCGCGGTCACTCACTGGGCCGGGAGGCATCTGGTTGACCAAATTCAAAGCGGCCGCAAGATCGGTTTGGCCCAGTTTTCCGATTATTTGGGGAATGGCATCATCCTTTGCCTGGGAGGGCGGCAGACTCTGCACCACCGTCCAGGCGGCTTGAGCATCGGCAAAATTGAGATTTCCGGCCATCTGTCCAAAAGCTTTATCTTTTTCCACCGAAGACGGCAGGCTCTGCACCCAGGCCAAGGCAGCTTGGGGATCCAACCCGACCCAGGTGGAGATGAGCGCTTGCTGAACCGAATCATGTATTTTGCCCGCAGGCATTTGACTCAGCAAAGCCACTGCCGCCTGGGAATCCTTTCGAACCAAAGTCGTAACCATGCCGTTGACAGCCAGCCGCTTTTGTTCACCGGAAAGCTGAAGAAATGCCTGCATCGCCTGGGTAGGATCTTTTTCAGCCCATCGACCGAAGATGGAATAAGGACTGTTTCCACCGCCTCCAAATCCTCGAACCTTGATATTTTTGGCCACCTCCCACGCCTTGGTAAGATCGTCGCTTTCAGGGAGTTTGTCCGCTATCGCCATCAAGGCTTCATCGCGTTTTTGACCAGCGGGTAATTGCTGGGCCTCTTGGAAAGCAGTGCTGGGATTGCGTTCCGCCAGGGCACCATAGCCCAATCCGATCATTCCTGGCTTAGAGTTATTTTTTTGCAACCATTCGACCAAGCCCTTCGGATCGATTTCCGCCCATTTACTCATTAATAGCGCCACGATCTGATTTTTTGTTGAAATTGAATTTACGTCCGATTCAATTTTCGCAATGGCATCCGGTATATCCTCAACACGAAGACCATCGGCATAGGCTGCAAGATCACGGGTTTGTTGAAAGCCGGGACGTTCCTGGAGAATGGAGGCCAAATCGCCGGCTTTGCCCGCCGACGAATTTGAAGTCCCATGCCCCGGCATGCCGGTTTGCGCATTTGGATTGGAAACGTCGATGCTGCTGGAGGAAGAAGGGGCAATCGCTTCCGAATGGCGAAACGCTTCGGGGGCAAAATAAGCACCTGCTGCAAAACCCAGACTTAGGAGAAGAATCGAGAGCAGGATGATGCCTGGAAGTTTCATGGAAATCCTTGTGTTGCTTTATCGCTTCGTTTGCAGGAGTTGAGCTTTCACGTCGTCGGGCAGGGATAAGCCTTGCACGGCGGCCGTGGCTTTGGCTGGATCGGTCTGCATCCATCTTCGCAAAAGAGTGGTGACCTGCGCTTGCTGGGCCTTGGGATCGCCAATCGATTGAGCATCTCGCACGGCCTGCTCAGGATGGACATTAAACAGATTGTTACTGTAGGCAGTCATCGCTGAGTCCTTGGTGGAACCAGTTGGCAATTGGTAGATCCAAAAAACAGCGTCATGGTCAAAATCGTTCTTGCACCAATTCGTGATCACATTTGCCGCGGCAGCGGCCTTCTCCGGGCTTTCGGGTAGGGTGTTCAGCCACTTTGCGGCCGTGGATGGATCATTTTGGGACCACCTATCCGCAAGCTCGATGATCGCCTTTTGCTTGGCTGTCCCATCGGGCAACGATCGAATGTCGTTTGCTGTTGTCACGGCGCGAACCATATCAGCCGCCGCATTCCTGGCGTTACCGTCCGGGAGTTGACGCACCCAATCCATGGCTTTGGCCGGATCTGTGCCAGCCATTTGATAGGCTACGTCATTAACCAGCCTGGTCTGGCCCGAGCCTGGGGGCAAGGTCGGGGCAAAGGCTGCTGCGGAAGCAACATCTCTTTGTACCCATGTGGGAGCAAATATCTTTACGAGCTGATTTTTGTTTTCAACATCGGGAAGCTTGCTTAACCAGTTTGCCGCAGCTGAATAATTTGCGCTAAACAATTGCGCGGCGATGTTCTGAAAAAAATCCCTTCGCTCCCTTCCAGCGGGGATTTTCAGCCCGTAAGCAGTGGCAGCCGTGAGATCATTCTGGCTCCACGGTATGGCCAAAGAACACTGGGCGTCATTCTTTGCTTCGCCCGGGGCCAATTGATAGAGCCTCTCCAAGGCGGCAGGGAGGTCTGTATTGGCCAACCTGCCAATGAAACCACTTATGGCCCTATTTTTTGCCTTTCCCTCAGGCAATGTTTTAACGAGAGCCTCAACCGCTTTCGGATTCCTTTCAAGCAAGATATCAACTACTTCACGTAAGGCTATGTCTTTATCTTGGGAGGGAAGTTTCTCCGCAAAGGCCAAGGCCGCATCCGGATTGGTGTTCGCAAATGTGCCCATGGCTTGCATAAACAGCATCCATTTTTCTCCGTTTTCGGGAAGAAGACCGATATTTCCGGCAGATGGAAGATTGATGGCATAATTGACAGCCGCTTTCGGGTCGTGTTGAGCCCAAATCCCAATGGCGTTGTCCAAGTCATTAATTTTTTGTTCGCAATCAGGAAGTCCATTTAGCAAAGCCATGCCCGCCAAACCATCCGTTGGCATCAGGGCAAAAGCAATGTTTCGAATGAAGGCCTCTTTCTGGGTTTTATCGGCTATGGCGTTGGCATAAGCGATGGCCGCTTTCGGATTCTGAACCGCCCATCCTGAAGCAATTTGCTGCAAGTCGTAAGTTTTTTGCGTGGAAGCTGGTAAATTTTGCGCCCAGGGCGCAGCGGCCTGAGGATCCTTTAAAATCCATTGGTTGATCACTTCGTTCACGGCTATGTCATGCCCCAGATTTGGCGGAATTTGTTTCGCCAAAGCCATGGCTGCCTGAGGATTCAACTTTCCTAATACCGAGGCAATGGAACGAATCGTCGTGCGTTGTAGCTGAAAGGGAAATTGGGACTCCCGGCCTAGAACCAGCATGGCCATGACAACGACAATCCCCAAGCCCAACAATGTGCCGAGCAGCGTGCGCGGCCCAAACGCTACGATTCGTTGCAGGCGTTGCTTCAGTTGGACGTGATCTTCCACGAGACCGACTGCGGCCATGGCCAGGTTATTGCCGGAGGATTGCGCCTTGATGACTTTCAGCAGCGTCTGGCCATAAGCGACCGATTTTTCCGGTTCCAAGTGTTGCAGGGTCCATTCATCCGCCGCCAATTCGCGGTCGGCGCGCAATTGCCGCAATCCGATCCAGACTATCGGATTAAACCAATGGATCGAGAGAGCAAAGAGGTGCAGTCCGTTGATCCAGTAGTCGCCGCGCTGGTAGTGGGCCAGTTCATGGACAAAAACATTTTCCCAATCCTCCTTGGAAAATGAGTTGAGGTTCTTTTGGGGCACCAGCAAAGCGGGACGGATAAAGCCAACCAGGGCGGGCGAGGTCACATCCGGGCTGGTGTGCAAAGCCGGTATGTTTCTGATTCGCAGGCGATGGCAGCAATTTTCCCAGATGGCCATGATGGCTGCATCAACCTGAGTCCAATTTTTATTCCGACGCCGCCAAAAACGTACCTGGGCGTAAATCATAAAACCGAGCGAGAGGAGAACCCCGATGAGCCAGATCGTTGAGACCAAGTGCCACCGCGCCGAGGGAACCCTTTTCGCCAGCAAGGGAGTTGATTTTACGAAAGTTGCTGGAGGCTGGTCGCGCTCCTCGCGGATGGGAATGGAGAACAGCTCTATTCTCTGAGGCGGTGACAATACCCTCTCAACCTGCAGCATCGGCACTTCCACCACCTCGAGATTCTGCAGACTGACCGGAGTCGGTGGGAAAAAAGAAATTGGCACGAGGAGGCGGATAAGAACGAGTCCCCAGAGTAAATAACGCCACCGGGCTGGAACGCGTGAATTCATCAAGGGACGCACAAGCAGGATCAAAAGAATGATCACCGAACTTTGCCAGGAAGCTTCCAGCACCAAGTGAAAGAGATTGAATATAAAAAGTGACATGAGTTACTTCCCTTTCTTTTTTTGTCTCAGGATGGCTTCCAGTTCTGTCATCTCCTGCGCCGTCATCGGCTTGTTCTTCACAAAATGCACCAGCATTGAAGCGGTTGCTCCTTCAAAGATACGCTCCAAAAACGATTGACTGGCCTGCTGCACACATTGTTCGCGGCTGACCATCGGGCGGTAATGATAAATTTTCCCCTCGGCTTTAAAGGTAACGGCCTTTTTGCGTACCAGGCGGCCCAGCATCGTCCGGATCGTCTGGTCTTTCCATTCTTTGCGATGCCCGAGTTGTTGGACGACTTCCAATGCGGTCAGCGGGCTGCGCCGCCACAGCACTTCCATTACTTCCCATTCTGCTTCTGAAATTCGGGGAAGCCGATTCATTAGGTTATCTCTTACGCTCGTAAGAGATAGTGTCAACTACAAATGTAAGTGATTTTAATCCGGACAAATTCAAGTGTCGCTTGCCAAATCATGATTTCGAGCCACTTTAAGCTCCTATGATCGTTCTTCTTATTGCCACTAATCGTCCCGGCAGCAACACGGCAAAGGTCGCCGCGCATGTTGCCGATATTTACAAGGCCAAGGGGCAGACACTTCATGTGGTCGATCTCCACAAGTTGCCGCCTGAAATTTTTTCGCCTTCCAGTTATGCGGAAAAGCCAGCGAGCTTCGCCCCTTTTCAGGAGGCGATCAGCAACGCCAGCGGCGTTGTTATTGTTACGCCCGAATACAACGGCGGCATTCCGGGTGTGTTCAAATACTTCCTGGACATGCTTAAATTTCCCGAGAGCTTTAACGGGATGCCGGTTGCGTTCGTCGGACTGGCTGCGGGTATCTGGGGTGCGTTACGGCCTGTCGAACAGATTGAGGATATTCTGATTTATCGCCATGCGGTGATCTTTCCCGAGCGGGTCAATATCTCCGGCATTAATAATCATCTCGATGACAAGGGGCGGGTGAAAACGCCCGATCTCGTGGAGCGGCTTGAAAAGCAGGCCGACGGGTTTATCGGTTTTTTGAAGCAGTTGGGAAAACTGTAAGAGGACAGGCCGTCGTTACGCGGTGATGATTACTTGATCTCCCAGCCGAGCGGCATACGGGCGTACATACCCAGGGGATCATTGAAACCCTGGAGTGCCTTTAGATCGTTTTTCATCTTGAGATACTGCTCGGTGAGGGGATCGGCTTTCATCTTGCTCGTCGGTTGCTGCTCGTTACTCAGGAGTTGTGTCAGTGTGTCGGCGAAACTCAATTGCTGGGGATATTCCTCCACGCGATAGTCTTTATTCAGCTCGGTTCCAAGTTTGGCGCGCGTGGCGGCGTAAGAGATGGCTCTATCCAGACCGCCGATTTCATCGACCAATTTCAACCGGAGCGCTTCTTCACCGGACCAGACCCGGCCTTGGGCAATCAGTTCGAGTGACTCAATCGGAATTTTTCGGCTGGTAGAGACTTTCTGAAGGAATTTGGCATAGAGATCATCGACCCGCGCCTGGGCAATCTGCAATTCTTCCGGAGTCTTGGGGCGTGAAATGGTTTCAAAATCGGCGTAATTCCCCGTTTTGGCCGAGTCCCAGGTGATGCCAAAGGAATTGCCCAGCTTTTGCACGTTCATGAAGAGGCCAAAGACACCGATTGAACCGGTAAGCGTGTTGGGTTCTGCAAAAATCCGGTCACTGTAAGTCGAGACCCAGTAACCGCCAGAGGCAGCATAGTTGCCCATGGAGACGATGACCGGTTTCTTGGCCTTGAGGGCGATGATTTCGTTTTGGATTACTTCGGAGGCGAAGGCGCTGCCGCCGGGGCTGTTTACGCGGAGCACCACGGTTTTCACCTTGTCATCTTTGCGCAACCGCCGTAATTCCGCGGCGAAACGATCCCCGCCGATATTGGTCAATTCACCGTCCCCATCGACAATTTCCCCCTCGAGATACAGCACGGCCACGACTTTATCGGTATTGTGCCATGAAGAGGGTTGGGTGGCGTTGATGTAGTCGCCCATGGCAACTTGCTTGAAAGGGAGAGGAATCGTGGCGAAATCACTCGACGGGGCCACTGCGCCAAGATCGTTAAGGACATCGCCAAAGTAGGAGAGTTTGTCCACGAGCCCTGCCGTCTTGGCCGATTCGGGAAGGATGTAACCTTCCGTGTCAACGAGTTGTTGGAAAGCGCCAGCATCAATGTTTCGGCTCTGGCTTACGGTCGTGACGAATTCGCCCCACAGGTCTTTCAGGAGTTTTTGTGTCTCTTCGCGGTCGGCATCGCTCATTTTGTTGAGAATGAATGGCTCCACGGCTGATTTGTACTTGCCGACTCGGGTCACCTGCACGTCGATGCCATATTTCTGGAGAAGCCCGGTATAATACATTTTCACGCTGGCCAAGCCCGGCACTTCCATCTCGCCGTAGGGATTCATGTAGATTTTGGAGGCCGTTGACATGACATAATAATCACGCGTGGTGGGTGCTTCCATGTAGGCGTAAACGGGTTTGCCAGCTTTCTTGAAGGTGAGGATCGCTGTGCGTAATTCCTTGAGGCAGGCGTAGCCGGTGCCGAAGTCAGCCGGTTGAAACGAGCCTTCGAGGAAAAGAGCCTGGATACGTTTATCCGTCGCGGCGTGTTCCAGGGCTGTGGTGAGATGGTGCAGGGTAACGCTTCTGTTCTGATTTCCGCTCAAGGCTGCGCTCAGCGAATTTGTCGAAGTGGCATGTTCGGGCGCATCGGTCACGTTCAGTGAAAGATCGAAGACGAGAATCGAATCGCGCCCAATCAAGATCGTGTGCTTGGTTGGACTTGAGATTGAAAAGGAGGCGATGATCAAAATGATGAAAAGAAGGAGCGGCCCCCCTAAAACAAAAAGCAACGCAGCCAGGTTTGCGAAAAACGTGATAAAGAACTGTTTCATAAGAAAATATCGGAGGTTTTTTCACCTTAGAGGGGATGGGGGAAAAGACAATGGATTTACATGCAGAGGAGAAGCCCGGGGAGATTTTATTGCTCTAAAATAAAAGGAAAAAAGGGCGATAATGGCGAAAAAAGCATTTGCCAAAGAAAACCTCTTCACTAGCCTCTTACACTATGAGGAAAATTTATGAAGTCAGTCACTTGATTCAGGTTCGGTTTGGTATTGGAAAAACATTGAAAACGCTCGTGACCTGCCTCGTTGCGGTCATGGTTCTGCCACTGTCGCACGTGATGGCGGGAACCGATTCGAAGGGAATGAAGGAAATCACTCCCCCTGCATGCACTTGCAATGATAAAGATTGGAGCATCGAACTCGGTTCAGGAGCGATGTGGTCCAACGTGCGCAGCGGCGCACCCAACGCGGCCTACACAATTATTCCGATCACTTTGACGGCGAGTTTGAAGGTCGATGACGTGAGCCTGGATAATTTTATCGGCGGCTGGCTGCGCGGTAACACCGAGTTCTTTTTCCGCGGTGACTATAACGCCATCGTTCATGGCCCGGAAAATCATTACGAGGGAATCATGGTCGGGCCTCGCTATAACTTTGTGCAACCCGGCTGGAAGCTCATTCCGTTTGCCGAAGGCGGCGTTGGATTTGGTTTTGCCGATTCCCAACCTGCCGCAGGAGGCCTTGGCGAGGATTTCAACTTCGCTTTCGAGGCGGCGATTGGCGCCAAATACAATATCTGCGACGATTTCTTTGTTCGCTTGGCTTGCGAGTACCAGCATATTTCCAATGCCGGTCTTTCTGAGCCAACGAATCCGAATCATCCGATTGATGCCTTGGGACCGAAGCTCTCGTTCGGTTATTCGTTCTGATTTTTTGGCAGGAAAGCCAAAAATTTGCCCTCCGACTATCCATGGGGGCGCGAAATAATTCGCGTCCCTCTTCAATGGGAATGATAATAACGCTTTTCTCGATTCGCGGGCTTGGCATCATGGCGAACCATGAGTGATCTTCCTTTAGCGGGTAAAACCGGCCTCATCTTCGGCGTCGCCAACAAGCGGAGCATTGCGTGGGCGATTGCCCAGGCATGGCATCAGGCCGGGGCGAAGCTTATTTTCAATTATCAAGGTGAGCGGTTGAAAGATAATGTCGAGGAATTGGTCGGAACCTTTGGCGCGGATACGCCGCTTTTTCCGTGCGATGTCGGTTCCGATGCCGAGATCGAAAGCTTCTTCAACCAGATCAGGCAGAAGACGGATCGTGTCGATCTGCTTTTGCACAGCGTCGCCTTTGCTCCGCGCGAGGCACTTTCAGGCGAGTTCCTCCAGACCACCCGCCAGGCTTTTTCCATCGCGCACGATATCAGCGCCTACTCGCTGGTCGGGCTCAGTCGCGCGGCTTTGCCGTTCATGGAGAAAAATGGCGGCAGTATCATCGCCATGTCGTACCTCGGTGCGGCGCGCGTGGTGCCTCATTATAATGTCATGGGCGTGGCGAAGGCTTCGCTTGAAGCGTCGGTTCGTTATCTTTCCTATGATCTTGGCCCGCGCAAAATCAGGGTGAATGCCATCAGTGCGGGGCCGGTGAATACGCTCGCTGCGCGCGGTGTTTCCGGTTTGACCGAGATGCTGAAACATTATGAAGGCCATGCGCCTTTGCGTCGCAATGTTGAGCTGAGCGAGTTGGGGGCCACGGGCTTGTTCCTCGCCTCGGACGGCGCGGCTGCCATGACGGGGCAGACGCTCTATGTCGATTCGGGCTTTTCGGTCATGGCGATGTAATGCGTTCCTCTCTTCTACTCTGGGATATCGACGGAACGCTGGTTTGCACGGATCGTGCGGGCGAGCGGGCATTACTCGATGCGATTCGTGATCTCTATCAACTCGAATGGGGAAATCAATTGCCGGTCGATTTGCGGGGACGCACCGATACATGGATTGTGCGCGAATTGTTGAGCCACGTCGGTCGCGAATTGGGACACGAAGAGGAAAATCGTCTTAAGACCGCTTACCTGTCGCTACTACCCAAGACATTGCCCGCAGGGAAAGCAAAGCTTCACCCCGGTATCCGCGAAGCGCTTGACGCCGTGCATGCGCATGCGGAAATTCATCAGGGACTGCTCACGGGAAATCTTAAGGAAGGGGCGCGGCTGAAACTTTCCCATCTCGGTATCTGGGACTTTTTTGAATTCGGCGCTTTTGCCGATGACAGTTCCAATCGAAATGAACTCGGGCCTTTTGCTTTAAAACGTGCCCGTCAACAATTGGGTATCGATTTTGCGCCCGAAAATATTTACATCATCGGCGATACACCGCATGACATCGCGTGCGGTAAGGCCATTGGAGCAAAGACCATCGCGGTTGCCACAGGTTCGTTTACGGTCGCGGAATTGGAAGCGGAGAAGCCGACTCATACTTTTGCGAATTTGGCCGATACGAAGGCGTTGTTAAGAGTCATTCTTTGATATATTTTTTGCAAAGTGTCCGTCATCCCGAGCTTGTCGAGGGATCAGACGCGTGAAAGATAATCGATAAGTTGGACAGTTTGATCCGATGACTTTCCGTGATCACCTGATTTTTGGGCAAAAAGGACGCGTCTGATCCCTCGACAAGCTCGGGATGACGGATTTTTATGAGTAAACGCGGCCCCAGTGGACATCAAGTCGCTTGGTGACGTAGGTGCGGACAGCGCGGAGAACGCATCGAGTTTCCAGGGTCTGTCCCCGTTTCACGATACTGCCGAGTTGTTCATCGCTGCGGACACGCAAGACTTCCTGCGCGATGATCGGGCCTTCGTCGAGATTGGGCGTGACGAAATGGGCGGTGACTCCGATCACTTTCACGCCGCGTTCGTAGGCCTGGCGATAAGCATTCGCGCCGGGAAAAGCGGGTAGCAGCGAAGGATGGATGTTGATGATCTTGTTTTTCCAGCGCCAGACAAAGTTGGGCGAAAGAATTTTCATGAACCGGGCGAGTACAATGAAATCGACTTCGTACTTTTCGAGCAGAGCGAGAACTTGTTGTTCCGCTTTGGCGCGATCATTAAAAGGTATGTGATAAAAGGGAAGTTTGGCGCGGCGTGCCAGCGGAGCGAGGTTGGGACGATTGCCAATGACAACGACGGGTTTTGCTCCAAGACTTTTCGCCGATTTTGCAAGCAGACCTTCCAGCACGTGAGATTCGCGCGTGACGAGGATGGCGAGTCGTTGCGGTCCCAGCGGCGCGAAATGGATCTTCGCTTCCATGTCCAGATCACGGGCCACATCTTTTACACCATGCTGAATTTTGACGTGATCGAAGCGGATCGGAATCCATGAGGCTTGCAGAGTCATGCTGAACTGGCCGCGAGTGACCTGTTCCTCCATCGCTTCGATATTGGCGCCCAATTGAAAAAGGAGCTGGGTGATCCGGGCGATGACGCCTGCTTTGTCATGCCCAATCAGGGTAATGGTCGCGAGGTGCTTGGCCATAATGTTGTGGGAAAGGGAAATCACCTTAACGACTCTTGCGGGGGCAGGATAGAATAATTCTGGGTTTGAATCGGGTTGGAGGGACGATAATCAGATTGATTTTGTTTCATTTGAAATTGAGTAAGGCCTTTGGGGACTACACTTTCCGTTGGTTTTTTTAAAAAATAAGATTGACCCCCAAGGCGGCTTGGTGTCTAAAAGTGGGTTGTTGTGGCAAGAAAAATAGAATAGTGGACAAAAATTATGTCAATTGAGGCACGTGCATCCTACACGGATACCTTTGGTCATGCCTTTGATGCCAAGGGCCGGATCACCGTGCCTTCGGAGTGGCGGGTCGATTCTTTCGAGTCGCGCCTCTTCGTTGTGCCTTCATCGGCGACATGCCTGCGGGTCTATCCCGAGTCGTGGTTGAGTGGCTTGCAGGAAAAAATGAAAGATCTCAAGGATGCCGATCCGGTTCGCCAACAGGTGCAGGCGCTGGCCAGCATCGCGCAAAGCACGACATGGGATCAGCAGGGACGCATCATGGTTAAGGAGAAACTTCGTCAGCGCGCGGGCTTGAAAAAAGAAGCCGTGTTGGTGGGGTTGGCGACGCATTTTGAAATTTGGGACAAGGCCACCTGGGAAAAGAAAAAGAGCACGGCAATGACCGTGGAGGAGGCGCTGAGCGCATTGGGCCTATGATTTCACCACCAATTTTATTGAGGACCTGGCCGGTGAGTGCCGGTTCGGGTCAAAAACCAACGAGGATGTAAATGATGCCCTACTCCTTGTTCCCCATCAACGGCATCGGCAGTGGCCTGTTCACTGTCACACCGCGGAGGCAAAACGAGGAATATGGAAATCAAAATCAAAGGTCTTGTGCGCAGGCAAATGGTTTATGGATTCGAAGCGGAAAAAGATGGGGAGGGGCAGGTCATTGGGGCGTCTGTGGTCAAGTTGGCCCGGCGTAACGCCTTTGAACTTGTGGGTTTGCGGAGGCCCGCACTGGCTCCCACCTGGCGTTGGAATATGAGTTGAATTTTGTGGGTGGCAGCGAAGTAGAGGAAACGAGAGTCGAGGGTGGGCACATCCCGGTTCTGCTGGCAGAGGTGCTGGCGGCATCGAGGGTGCGGCCGGGGCAGAGATGGATTGATGGAACATTTGGACGCGGCGGTCACACGCGCGCGTTGTTGGAACGGGGTGCAGAGGTTCTCGGGTTGGACCTGGATAGTGAAGCAGAAGCGGCGGCACGGGCGTTGGAGGCTCGATGGCCGAAAACTTTTAAATGGAAACAGCGAAATTTTAAGGAATTGAAAACATGCAGCCACGAGCACGGATGGGACAAGGTCAACGGAGTGCTTCTGGATCTTGGCGTCTCGTCGCCTCAACTGGAGACGCCGGGGCGTGGTTTCAGTTTTCGCGGCGAGGGACTGCTCGATATGCGCATGGATCAGCGCAGCGGTTCGACAGCAGCCGACTTGGTGAACGAACTTTCTGAAGGTGACCTGACAAAACTTTTTTATGAATACGGCGGAGAAAGAGAAGCAAAGCGGGTGGCACGGGCACTGGTGGCCCGGCGCAGGCACGCACTTTTTCGCACCACGACCGACCTGGCTTCGGTGGTGGCCGAAACGCTTCCGCACCGACGAGCTGGGGGAATACATCCGGCAACGAAGGTCTTCCAGGCTTTACGAATCGCCGTCAACGGAGAACAGGAGGCGCTGGTAGCGGCCCTGCCGCAGGCGATTGAAATCATGCAACCCCAGGGAGTGCTCGCAGTGATTAGTTTCCATTCGGGGGAGGATCGCGTGGTGAAGCAATTTTTACGCGAACGGAGCGCCGAATGGCTCGATACGCCGAGGCATCCGAATACGCTGCGCAATCCGATCTGCCATTTGCGCGACATGAAACGCTATCTGCCGGGTGAGGAAGAGATCGCAAGAAATCCACGCGCGCGCAGCGCCCGTCTGCGTGTTGCGGTTCGAAACGAGGAGATCCTTTTATGAGCCGCAATCGCATGAAAAACAGTCAGTCGCTGCACTGGATGGGCGTCTTGAAATGGATTCTGATCATCGGTCTGATGTCGGTTTTGGGGTTGAGCTACATGCTCTGCAAAAACAAGAATCTTCATGTGGCCCAGGAAGCGAGCGATTTGAAGAAACAGCTCGGTATTATTCAGAATCGCAACACCCAATTGGAACTCGACTTGGCGCGGATGAAGTCACCGGACGAATTAAAACGTCGCCTGGTTCAAATGCATTCGACACTCGTTTGGGTGGGTAATTTGACCGTCATTCCCATGGATCAAAGTACGCGTATGCGCCTGGTGAAGATGGCCGATCCCAATCACACCATTAATCTCGATTCGCCTGTGGCGACAACGGACATTCATTCGATCCAACACTAGTTCTCGTGCCATGCAACATCGTATCCGCGCCATTTGGGTTTTGGTTTTTCTGGCCTGTGGATTTACGGTCATTTCGCTCAAGTTGATCCAGATTCAACTTGTCCAACACGACGAGTTTGAGCAGGCGGCGATCAAGAACCATCTGCAACTCGTCACAATCCGGCCCACGCGCGGCTCAATTTTTGACAGGGACGACACTCTTCTGGCTCAAACGCAACAGGTTTACGATGTTCGTTTGGATGGCCAGAAACTCAATCATCCCGAGATTGATCTTCCGCGTCTGGCCCAGGCCTTGCAGGTGCAACCATCGAGCCTCAAGGACAATTTCAATCCGCGCAATCGCTATCAATTACTGGCCGAGAACGTGGATGACAACGTCGTGGCGCAGTTGCGTGCCCTTAAGATCGACAGTCTTATCCTGGAGCCTCACAGCCGCCGGATTTATCCGAATAATGAGATGCTGGCCCACGTCCTCGGTTTTGTTGACGATAATGATCGTGGCCTGACGGGGATGGAGAAAGAGATGGACAAGTTGTTGAGCGGTGTGCCGGGTAAGCGATGGGTTGAACTAGACGGCTCCCGCAAACACAAGGAGATCCCCGGATATCAAAACCGCGAAACATCTGCGATTAACGGTTACAATGTAACATTGACGATCAAGACGGCGATTCAGCATGTCGTGGAAGATGAGCTCGATCAGATCGTCCAGACTTATCAGCCCAACGGGGCTTACATCATCGTGGTGCAGCCGCATACCGGGGAAATCCTGGCGATGAGTTCCCGACCGACTTTCGATCCCAATAATCGGAAAACTTTTCAACAGGAAGCGGTACGGAATCGTTGCATCACCGATCCAGTGGAACCCGGCTCCATTTTCAAGATTATCACGCTGTCTGCGGGGCTTAACGAACATGCCATCAACCTCGATTCCCCAATTTTTTGCGAGAATGGCTCATTTTATTTTGGAGGGAAATACCTGAAGGATGATGAACCCAATGGCACGCTGTCCGCGATGGAGGTGTTGTCGCAGTCGAGCAACATCGGGTGCGCCAAAATCGCGCTTAACTATCTTGGCGAAGAAAAACTTTATAAATACGCGACGGCCTTTGGCATCGGCCAGCGCACGGGACTTTTTGATCAACAGGGCGAATCACCAGGATTTCTCCGGCCACTCACCAAGTGGAGCGCGCTTTCCATCACCCGCATTCCGATGGGGCAGGAAGTTGAAGCGACGCCCTTGCAGATGGCGATGGCGATGAGCGTAATCGCCAATGGGGGACGCCTGATGGTTCCACAATTGGCGAAACAGGTGACAGATGAATCGGGTCGAGTGGTGCAGATATTCCAGCCGCGAATTGTACGACAGGTAATTTCGCCTGATGCCGCCCATGATGTTACCAAGGCATTGGAACAGGTGACCATTGATGGTACGGCAAAAAAAATTCACATAGATGGTTATTCCTGGGCGTGCAAGACCGGCACCGCGCAAAAGTTTGTCGATGGTGCCTATTCCCACACCAAGTTTGTTTCTTCTTTCATCGGTTTTTTGCCCGCCGAGGATCCTGCGTTTGTGGCTCTGGTGATGGTTGATGAGCCTAAAACAACGAAGTACTACGGTTCTGAAGTTTCCGGGCCGGTTTTTGCCTCTCTTGCCAAGCAGGTCGCACAGATCATGAACGTCCCGCAAGACCGGTCTGTGGCGCCGATTTTAAGTTCCAACAATCCAAATACACCGT
>JABDGH010000037.1 GCA_013286145.1 Verrucomicrobiota bacterium | reverse complement strand
CGGCAGCGAGAAAGTCGATATAGCGGACATCGACCGTCGTGGCTCCGAGCGACTGAATGGCATCGAGGCAGAAAAGAATGCCGCGCCGATTCAGTTCCTCGGCAATGCTTTCGTAATCGAGCCGGAATCCGCTCAGGAAATGGCAGGAGGCGAGCGCGACCAACCGGGTGCGCGGCGTCAGGGCCTTCAAAACGAGGTCGGGAGTGATTTCGCCCAGGCGTTCGGGCTGGAGGGGAATCACGCGCACGCCCTTTGTCGCCAGGGCCTGCCAGGGATAGACGTTGGCCGGATAGTCGTCGGGATAGAAAACGACTTCATCGCCTTCTTTCCAATCGATCCCATTCGCCACCAGGTTCAACCCGAGCGAGGTGGGGCCGAGCAGGGCGATTTCATCGCTATGGGCATTGATCAGGCGCGCGCCCACGCGGCGGATCGCCTCAACTTCGGCCATGAAGTCGGAGCTTTCCTGGGCAATCGAAGCCCGCTCGGCTTCATGCTTGAGCACGTCCACGGTCGGGCCGGGCAACGGCGCCACTCCGGCATGGGCGAGAAAAATGCGTTCGCGCGTGACAGGAAAGAGCCGATGGCGCAGCGCCTGATCGGCCAAAATATGGTCAATGCTCAGATCGACCTGATTCTCATCCTTTTTCACACGACCATGTTTGCCCAGATCAGCAAAAAAGCCAATCAGATGTAAATTGCCGCCGCCGTAATTAAGGTAGCCGCCGCTGGCCCAGCGGCGGTGCCTTCCCGGTAGGGACGCGAGTCTCTTCGCGTCCCATTAATAATCGGACGGCATGACAAAAAAAGGACAAGCCTGTTTTACGGTGGCAAATGGCGTCCCGCTCCAAAGCCGAAAAGATGCCTATACCCGTCCTTGGCTTATCGAGGCTTTTCACTGGCCAAATCATCAGATGTATTCCATTGCTTATCTTGTCCCGCTGATTGAACTACAGGATTTTTGCGGGATTGTCGCAAATGATAGTTTAGTTCACGATGATGAACTATGTGGAATTTATTGCAGGATTATTTCTCGTTTTGGTGGAGATGCTTTTGGGATGCCTTCACTTTTGGTTACGGTGTTTTTTGCTGGATCGATGCAGTTTGCATTCTCGTCGCAGCAATTATGCTTTGGAGAGAGAAAAGACATCAGGATGCTTGGGCTGGGAAAGAGAAAATCGTGAGAAAGTCGGCAGTGGTTATTTTGCTTGCAAGCATAGCACTTTCATTATTTTTGATTGCTCCCTTTCTGCAATATCAAGCCGCCACACGAGATGCAGACTCAGCTAGAGAAAAAATGGGGATTATTAAAAAAAGTGGGGATGATAAGGATAAAACAATTACAGAACTAATTCAGAGCAATGATGACAGGCAGCGGACGATAAATTCATTGCAGTCTCACATTGCTGAAAACGCCAACAGCCATGATAGTGGAATCTCTGGAATAAATAATAATAACGGTAATGTTGCTGTGGGTAGTCCAAATGCCACGCAGACTATTATTAATCAGGGGCCAAAGCCATACATCTATAAGAGGAGTCTTAAGTCAATAAATGTTCCCCTCGGCGGCTTTTATCAAACGAAATTCACTGTAACGGTAGCGAATCCAGTATCTGATATGAAAATAGAGTACACAAATACACCAGAAATAATATCTGTTATAGATGAGGGACAGTTATTTTCAGGACAAATGACGGGTGGTGCTGCTGGCTCGCTGCCTATCGTAGAGCATTCTATTGCCTTCTTAACATCTAGTCCCGCTCGGGAATCGGACTTCATATTTTCGGTTTCTGCTATACACGATGTTATTTCGCCATCGTCAACTCCTGATAAGTCAGCTTCTCGGCCTTAACCAACATCAACAATGTGGCGAAAAGGGGACGGGCACGGAGACAAGATCACAGAGCATAGGTGGAATTCAAGGCTGCTGCATGCCTGTCCTCTTTTCTCAGGACAGGCTCTGCCCGCCGCTACATTAAGAAACTCCGTCGCCCTGCTGCTGGCGTAAGATGTTTTCGCGTTGCTGAAACCAGACCGTTTCCATGTCAGGATCGAGGAAGGGACGAGTTCTCTCGGTTTCTGATTCGGTCTCGGGGATCGGGAGCAATTCTTCCCGCACTAAAATCCGATTGGCCAGCGCCCCTAAATGACCGCGATAGGCGTCTTGCAGAAGGTGCTTGAAATCCAGTTCCGTCAAAGCGGGACGTTCCTTTTCTCCAAAAAGTGCCGTGACCTGTCCTTCAAGAATAACCACCGCCGTGCGGGTATTGCCGTCACGGAAAGGATGAATCATCCGCAAGGCTCCCAGATAACCAGCTATCGCCAATGCCTTTTGTTGGGGTGTCGCGGCGGTTTGTAATCTTTCCAGCATTACTTTCTGAACATGCTCAATGGCAGGAGTAATTCGATTGGCATCCGCACCCATTTGTCCGCCGTCGAAATGAACCACCTCTCCAGCCGCTCGAAATGTTCCCGCCCAGGGATGAATGTTCCTGAAAATGAGACGGTGAAAAATAAGAACCTCTTCGGGGCCGGGCGCGCTGTTGGCGAAACGGATGCTTTCCACGAGGGCATTATCGAGTTGCTTGGTGTAGGCCTCCGTATAAATTTCAAAGCTGGTGATTTCAGGACAAAGACCCACTTGCTGAATTTTCCTCCACTGGCTTTGAGAATTTGGCTGGAAAGTCACTCCGATAAGAGTATGTTTCAGGCATGGACAAGACAACCATGGAGTACCGGGCCAGCCGACTCAAGGGTGCAGCCGCGATGGGCGGATTTGTCATTACCGCAGCTCAGGCCCAGCATGCCGTCATTCGTTCGGACGAAGACATGCAGCGTGGCCAAGCCGTAAGCATTGAGCAGGCACGCTCGGAAGTCCGTCAGATCAATCACTCTGTTCTTGCTCGTCGCAGGTAGCCGCCGTTGTCCCAGCGACGGCTACCTCGGAGGTGGCTACCTTGGAAAACCCAGGCTTGGGGCTTACAACGGCTTGTTGTGAGGCTTATCCGAGCTCTGCTGGGCATAGAGACTGGACGTATGCTTGGGTTCGTTATCGGCGGAGCGGGGAGCCTGCCAACTGATGGAGGCAAACTTCGGGCCGTTGGCTGCAAATTTCTCCCCATCCTTGCGATGTTCGAAGAAGAGATCAATTACCAGCGCACTGCGTTCCGCGTCCGTATGTCCGGCTTCGCGGGCGGCTTCGCGGGAAATCACGGCGGAGCCAGTGTCCACGGCGAGGTAAGAACCCAAACCGTCGATTTTTACCGTGCTGCCGTAGGGGATGATCCGGGGATCAACGGCACAGTGGCCGCCATGGAGATGGCAACCTGTCGAACTGAGGCCATGACCGGTATAGTAGTCGCCTTCTCCCGCCCAATAGGCGGTCAGGCGCGCCAGGCGTCCGCCATCTTTGGCCTTGGATGCAACACTCTTCTTTTTATCTGAAGATGCTGAAGCTGTGGAACTTGAAGAAACTTTAGTTGTGGGAGCCGGGGCCTTGGGCTTTTTGGACGTCGAGGTGGAAGCTACCGTTGTCGGGGCTTTGCTCTCTTGCTTGGAAGCAGTCGAGGTCTTCTCGCTTCGGTCTTTCGCGTGGATGGATGAAGGTGAAGGAATCGAAGGCGAAATATCTTTGGCCTGCAGGGGCAATCCCATGCAGCAAATCAAAAATCCGGCGCTATATAAATAATGCATCATTTTATGTTAAGTTGTTGATAACGAGTCGAATACATGCCAGGAGTCAATAGGACTTCGAGGAATCTAAGACGCTTGCCAATGAAGAGCCTGTCGATAGGCGAAGGCTCCGGCTCAGGTCTGATTCTGGGGAACCGGCTAAGAATTACCGGCTGCCAAGAACATGTATCGCATCTCGCGCGATTCGAAAACCGTAACGGGTTTGTTACAGACTGCAACCTTTTTTATACGGATGGTTAAGATGATTAAATATAGGCAGAGTCACCGGGTAGAAAGTTGTGAAGTGGTATTTTGTCCAAAGGTTGTTATACAACCTCACAACTTATGAATCTGCTGATTACGGGAGGGGCGGGTTTTATCGGATCAGCCCTGGTGCGTTGGCTGCTTTCGGATGAAGCCAGGCCGGAACGGGAAAAGATGGGGCTGGAGCATCTGGTTAATCTCGATGCACTGACCTATGCGGGGAATCCGGCCAACCTCGATTCGGTACGAAACCATCCGCTTTATCGCTTTGTGCAGGGCGATATTACCGACGTGAAACTGGTGGAGCAGGTTTTCCGCGAGCACGAAATTAATGCGGTGATTCACCTCGCTGCGGAATCGCATGTCGATCGGTCCATCGACGATCCGAGCCAGTTTATCAAGACGAACGTGGAGGGGACTTACCGCCTGCTCGACACAGCGCGCCGCTTGTGGCCCCAGGGAACGAAAAACCGTTTTCTTCATGTCTCGACGGATGAGGTTTTTGGCACCTTGAGACCGGAGGATCCGGCGTTTTGTGAAACAACGCCCTACGCTCCGAATAGTCCCTATGCCGCGTCGAAGGCGGCCAGTGATCATCTGGTGCGTGCCTATCACGAAACCTACGGTCTCGCCATGTTGACCTCGAATTGCTCGAACAATTACGGGCCGCATCAGTTTCCCGAAAAGCTGATTCCGTTGATGATCCTGAATGCGCTTGAAGGCAAGCCGTTGCCGGTTTATGGCGATGGGAAGCAGATTCGGGACTGGCTCTACGTGGAGGATCACGCGCGGGCGTTGGTGGCGGTGCTGACCCGGGGTACGCCGGGTGAAGTCTATACCATTGGCGGGGACAACGAGATGACGAATCTCACGCTGGTACAAATGCTGTGCGAAGGACTGGAAACGCGTCGTCCGCGAGCCAAGGGTCGTTACGAAGACCTGATCACCTTTGTGAAGGATCGTCCCGGCCATGATCGTCGTTATGCGATTAATGCGGCCAAGGCAAAGCGTGAACTCGGCTGGTCACCACGTGAGACATTGGCCACCGGTTTGGGTCGGACGCTCGATTGGTACCTGGCAAATCGCGCCTGGTGCGACGCGATTACGCAGGGAACCTACCAGCGCGCACGGTTGGGTTTGGGTTAGGTCGGTCATCCTGAGCGAAGGTGAGCCAGCAGGTAGCTTTTACCGCTTGGTTACCCGAGCCGAAGTCGAAGGACCTTCCATCGGACGAGGAAAACGTAAATGAAAACCGGATACGTTTACATTTTAAGCAGCCTGTCACGACGACTTTATATTGGCGTTACCAGCAACCTTGAAAGCCGTGTTTGGGAACACAAGCACGGTATGATCGAAGGTTTCACGAAGACGTATAAAATCAATCTACTCGTCCATTACGAAGATTATCCCGATATGTTGAGTGCGATTGCGCGCGAGAAACAACTGAAAGGCTGGGTTCGGGCAAAGAAGATCGCACTAATTCTTAAAAGGAATCCTGGGTGGGAAGATTTACGTTTGTCGTGATTGCCACATAGGTCCTTCGACTTCGGCTCGGGCAAATTTTGTGAGAAAAGATACTATCTGGCTCACCTTCGCTCAGGATGACTGATTTATTTAACTTACAAATCGTGAGGAGATGACCCATCTGAAGGTTCCGTAGTCTCCTCTTCTTCATCCTCTTCATCTTCCTCGATTTCGCGGCGCCAGGCGCGGGAGAGGAAGGGGCGTAGAAAACCGTAGAGCAGGTACGAGACGAACATCACGGCGGGCATCCACTGGCGATAGATGATGTTGAGTCCCAGGATGAAGACCACCAAAAGAAATTTGGGAAACGAAAACTGGGTGCGCCAATTCACGCCCTTGAAGCTCGGGTACTCGAATTTGCTGAACATCATGAAGGAGAGAAAAAGCATGAGCGCCACCAGGCCATACTTAGCATAGCCGAGAGTCAGGTCCTGTTCCTGCTGGTATTGCGAAAGCATCAGAAGCGTGATGGAGGAGATCAGCCCGGCGGCGGCAGGAATGGGGAAGCCGGTGAAATTGCGGGTGCCAGTGCCAAGATTGTAAGTGGCCACGACGTTGAACCGGGCCAGGCGTAACGCACCACAGAGAAGATAAAAGACGGCGACGAGCCAGCCAAACTGGTGGGGCAAATCGTAAAGCACTATTTTAAAAACGAGGAGCGCGGGCGCGACGCCGAAGCTCACGATGTCGGCCAGCGAATCGAACTCGCGGCCAAAGGGGCTTTCCTTGCCGCCGAGGCGCGCCAGACGACCGTCGAGCAGGTCGAACACGCAGGCGACGAGAATGCACTGGAGACTGATGACATAAAAATGCATCCAGTCTGCGTGGCCCTTTTCCCGTTCGATGGAACCTTCAAAAATTTTGAGCACCGCCAGAAAGCCGAAGATGAGATTTCCCGCCGTCATCAAGTTCGGCAGCAGAAAAATCTTGGCCGGATTATTCTGGGCTTGGGGCGGGGTTTTCATGGGCGGTTGATAATAAGCCAATCAAGGCCAGCGAGCGATGGGCGTACTTGCTCCCGCCACGCGATCCCCGGGTTTGACGAGGACGGTGCATGTGAGCGGGACGAAGACTTCCGTACGCGAACCGAACCGGATCATACCGAAACGTTCTCCCCGGGACAAGGTTGCGCCTTCGGTTGCCCAGGGGACGATGCGCCGGGCAACGAGACCTGCAATTTGTCGTACCGCAATCGGTTCGCGCGAGGTTTCCAGTCGCCAGGAGAGGCATTCATTACGTGTGCTCGATTCGGGATGGCGGACATCAAGGAATTCGCCCGGCTTGTAGATGGTTTTTTTTACCTGTCCCGCAACAGGGGAACGATTGACGTGGACATCGAAGACGGAGAGAAAGACGGCGATGCGGCGCATGGGGCCCAATTGAAAATCGGGTTCCTCCATTTCCTCCACGCTGACGACCAGGCCGTCGGCGGCGGAAACGATGAGATTTTCGTCCGGCGGGACGGCGCGTTCCGGATCGCGAAAGAAATAGGCGATGAAAAAAGTGAGGGCGAGGAAGAGAACGAAAAGGCTTCCCGTCTCAGGCCAGACCCACGGCCAGAACCAGGTGGTGATGAAGAGCAGGACGTTGATGAGATGCAGGGGAAAGAGGAACCTGCGGGCTTCTTTGCTGGCGGAGGGCATGTGACATCCTAGGGAAAAATCTTTCTCCAAGCAATCCGTCATCCTGAGCTTGTCGAAGGATCAGCCCCCGGCAAGTATACGTTTGTAGAGTAAAGTGTACACTTTCAGGAAGCTGATCCTTCGACAAGCTCAGGATGACAGAATCTTAAAATGGCGACTTTTGCCAAGAACGAACGCCCAGCAAAAATCTGCGTGAGATAGCCGTAAACGTCGCTACAACTGGCTCTGTGTCGCGTGAAAAACTCATTTTGGCGAGCGCATCCCCGCGTCGTCGGGAATTATTGTCCGAGCTCGGAATTCCGTTTGAGGTGGTAACGGCGGAGGTGCCGGAGTTGGATGCGATTTCATCTCCACAGCTTAATTCTGTGGAATTGGCTCGAGAAAATGCGCGTCGCAAAGCAGCGGCGGTGGCGAAACTACGACCCGGACGCTGGGTGCTTGGCGCGGATACGGTCGTGGCCTTGGAGGGACGCCTGTTCGGAAAACCTGCTTCGATGGAGGAGGCGCGTGAATTTCTTCAAGCCTTGAGCGGACATACGCATGAGGTGATCACCGCCTGCGCGTTGCTGGCTCCGGATGGCGCGGAGGAGCTGTTTCATGAAGTCTCGGGCGTTACGTTTCGGGATTTGTCCGGCGAGGTGATCGAGCGGTATCTCGCGGAGGTGAACGTCCTGGACAAGGCGGGCGGCTACGCCTTGCAGGAACGGGGGGAGTGGATCGTGGCTCGGGTGGAAAGCTCCCGCACCAACGTGATCGGTCTTCCCACGGAGCGGCTGACGGGAGTTTTGCAAACGCACGGATGGGTGTAGATCAGAAGGTAGGGACGCGAGTCCCTTCGCGTCCCATCATAAATTGCCAGAAATAGGAAGGACAGCCGTCATCCCGAGCTTGTCGAGGGATCAGACACGTAAAGGCTAATCGAACAGTCGGACAGTTTGAACCCGATATCTTTCCGTGATCGCCTGGCTTTTGGATAAGAAGGCCGCATCTGATCCCTCGACTCGCTCGGGATAACTGGCTTTTTGAAGCAAAATGAGGTTTCCTGCTTAAAGTCTTTTTTCATGGGCAACTTTTTTTACTACTTTTGCCGGGATCTGTTCCTGGTGCCCTTGCGCCCGATTTCGCGCGCCCATTATTCGGGGATGGATCTCGTGCCGAAGACTGGGCCGGGGTTGGTCATCTCGAATCACATCAGTCATTTCGATCCGCCCTTCATGACGGCGAAGTTTCCGCGTGAGATTCATTTCATGGCCGACAAGCCGCTGCTCAAAATTCCGATCCTCGGAAAGATGATGGAGTGGGGGCACGTCTTCGCCATCGACCGGACGAAAAATGATCGCGGCGCGCTCAAGACCGCCCTGGCGCGGCTCCAGGCCGGGAACCTCGTGGGCATCTTTCCAGAGAAGGGGATTCGACACGGGGTGACTTCCGTCTTGGGCGGGGCTGAGTTGCCCATCGGCACGGCCTCCCTCTGGAGAATGGCCGATGTGCCGGTGATTCCCATGGTGATCCTCGGGTCGGACCAAATTTATGCCTGGAAGAATTATCTGCGTCGTCCCCGTATTTTTGTGCGCGTGGGCAAGCCGTTACCGCCGGATAAAAATGCCTCACGCGAGGAATTGAGGGATCGCATCGCCGCCGCGTGGCGCGAGCTTTTTGAATCGATGAAGCGTGATTACGACATCCAGCCGGAGGAACTTCCGCAAAGCGCGCAACAACGCTGGGGACATCCGGTGCCGGTCGAAACGGAGTCGCTGAAAAATTGAAGCGGGCGATAATCCGGGTATCGTTATTTGAACCATGCAGGATCTTGGAAAACTATTGGTGATCGTGGGACTGCTCATCGCGGTGAGCGGCGCGTGGCTCTGGTCGGGGCGCGGCTTCGGATGGCTGGGACGGCTGCCGGGCGACATCTCGTACCAGAACGGCGATTGGAGGACACTGGTTGAGCCGCTACCGTCAATTTCTTTGAATCAAAAGTCTTTGTCCGCGCCTCTTTTGACTATAAAAATGGAAGGTACTCTATGGCGAGTCAGATGAACTCCGGTCTCTTCGGGCACCCTCTTAAAAGTATCTTTGGGTAGTGGCGCAGAGTTCAAGGCTCGGATTTCATAAAACATACCTGTCACCTTCTCCCCTTTCCCAAATACTTGGCCTAAATAAGTGCTCGACTCGATTTTGGATGAGAAGAAAAGTAATCGAAGTATTTTTCGAAAAGGTTACGCTTCGCCATGCCCACTGACGTGACACCCAAGATATTCTACCAGAGTTCCATGCCGCGAGCGGGATCGACCCTGTTGCAAAACATCGTGGCGCAAAACCCTGCTTTCCATGTCACGCCCACGTCGGGCTTATTGGAATTGATCTTTGGCGCACGGCTTAACTACACCAACAATCCCGAGTTCAAGGCGCAGGATGCTGTCTCGATGAAAAAGGCTTTCCTGGCTTTTAGCCGGGCGGGAATGGAAGCCTATTTCAAGGCGTTGACCGATAAGCCTTACGTCCTGGATAAATCACGCGGCTGGGGCGTCCACTTCGATCTTCTGAGCATGATCTTTAACGAGGAACCGAAGATCATCTGCATGGTGCGGGACTTGAGGCAAATCCTTGCCTCGATGGAAAAGAAGTTTCGCCAGAATCCCGACAAGCACCGTCCCATCGAAAATCACTCCAACCTCAGCGGCACGACCACGTTCAAGCGGGCGCTCATCCATTTGCAAAGCCCGCCGGTCGGCCTGGCCTTGGATCGCCTGATTGAGCTTCATCAGCGGGGCTGGAACAAAAAGGTCCTTTTCCTTCGCTTCGAAGATTTGACAACACAGCCTGCGGAAACCTTGCAAAAGGTTTACCAGTATCTCGGCGTGCCGGAATTCAAGCACAACTTCGAGAATGTCGCGCAGGTGACCCAGGAAGATGACCAGGTATTTGGCACCCCCGGACTCCATGAAATTCGACCGCAGGTGAAGCCTCTCCAGAATGATTATCTCAGCATATTGGGCAGTGATGTCATCCAGATGGTGCAGGCCAACTATGCCTGGTATTTTACTCTCTTCGGCTATCGGGTTAGTCCAGTCTAGTTTCTCGAAAAATCATAAATATTTGATCGACATAATAAATTTAGACTTCATCTTTTCCTGCAAGTGATGAACACAACTTCATGCAAGGCCTGGTGGGGATTGATAGGCGGCGTGATTTTTTTCATGGCGTATGTGAGCACGTCTTTTGGGCAGGATAATTCAACAGCGCAACCGGGCGCATCCGTCCAGCCCGTCAGCGCTGCTGATCAGTCAGCGGAACTTGCCTCTTTCCAGCAAGAGCAGCGGGCGTTGATGCAGGAAAAGCAAGCTCTCGTCGCGCAAGGAGCGACTAAAGAGCAACTGGAAGCATGGCGGAAGCAGAACGCGGCACGCTTTGCGGCGCAATTGCAACGGGCCAACGACATGGCAGCGGCTTCGGCAGCGGCGTGGGCAGCGCACAAAATTCCGATCATCAGCGAGGTCACTGTACCGGAGGGGGCGACGCAGGAGATGTCCGATTTTCTGGCAACGCGGGCTGATCTGCAAAATAGAATGGCGCAACTGCACAACGCGCAGGTGCCGCATGCCAACGCGGTATTCCAGCAGCAGAACAGCGCGGAGATTCAGGCACAGGCGCAACGGGCGCAGGTGATCGCTGCGCAAACGGAAATTGTGGCGCGCCCCGCGCCGCCGCCGCTGAAGGTGCCTCCTGGCGCGACTCCACAGATGCAGGCTTTTTTAACCCTGCGCGACCAGCTTATGCGGGCAAGCATCGCGGTCAGGAACCAGAATATTTCAGCGGACACGGCAACAAGACAGGCAGCGATGGCGCAGTGGCGGAAACAAAACGCGGCACAGCTTCAACAGATGCAAACGCTGGCGACAAATTTATCATCAACGGCTACCAACTAGAGGAAATAAACTATGAGCACACGAGGACTTAAAAGATTAGCGCTACTTCTCACCTTTTGGGTTGCGCTGCACACACAGGCATTGCGGGCGCAGTTTCTTGGGCCAAGTGGCACAAGCCCGGTCTTGGTTGAAATAAGCAGCACGGGGCAGTTCGTTGACGCAGGTGCCCATGGGGGAGGCGATTCTTTACTTACAACCGGAGCAGGAACCCGGATGTTCTGGTTTCCCAAAAAATCGGCTTTTCGTGCAGGAACAGTTAGCGGCGCGCAGTGGGATGGAACCAGCCTCGTCAACCTCGGCGATTATTCCACGGCCTTGGGTTATAACACGACAGCTTCTGGAGATTATTCCACGGCCTTTGGAAATGGCACGACAGCTTATGGAGGTGGTTCCACGGCCTTTGGAAGTGGCACGACGGCTCATGGATATATTTCCACGGCCTTTGGCCATGGTACAACAGCTTCTGGAGATTATTCCACGGCTTTTGGCGGAAATGGTACTACTGCTTCCGGATATTACTCCACGGCATTTGGGCGCTTCACACTAGCTTATGGAGATCATTCAACGGCCTTTGGAGTAGGCACGTCAGCTTATGGATCTGAATCCACGGCCTTTGGGAGTAGCACCACTGCTTCTGCCTATTGTTCCACGGCCTTTGGGGAAGGCTCCACTGCTTCCGGATATTACTCCACGGCCTTTGGTAGAAGAACACTAGCTTCTGGATTATATTCAACAGCTTCCGGTAACTATGCCTCAGCTTCGGCCTATGCCAGCTTTGCGATTGGCAGTTGGAACGTAGGCGGAGGAACCGGCGGTTCATGGGTCTCAACAGACCCGCTGTTCGAGGTCGGCAATGGAACGTATAGCACGCCCCATGATGCGTTGCTTCTGGACAAGAGCGGCAACCTGACGGTGAACACCGTCAAGGCCGTCAAATTCATTAGCGCGAACTCCACCAGTACTTCAGGCACTAATGCAGCGGCCTTCGGTAACAGCACGACAGCTTCTGGACCTGCCACAACTGCCTTGGGACAGGGAAATACGGCGAGTGGGCATTATGCAACAGCCATGGGACTTTACACGCAAGCTACGGGATACGATTCGCTGAGCTTTGGACAGGGAAATACGGCTAGTGGGTATTTTGCAACAGCTTCCGGTTTCTATACGACATCCACAGCCTACGGCGACTTTGTTATTGGGCGATATAACACTGGCGGAGGAACCAGCGGTTCATGGGTCTCGACCGATCCGATATTTGAGGTCGGCAATGGAACGGATGGCTCTCATAAAAAGGACGCCTTGCTTCTGGACAAGAGCGGAAATCTGACTGTGAGCGGTGTCATTACCGCGGTGGCGGGCGGCGACATCCCGATGTACTCAGGATCGTAAACTCGCGCTTTCTCTTCGCGGTTCGCCGTGACTCGACATTTGGCGGACGCTGCCGTGCTTGAGGTTACGCGATGCCAGCAACGGCTCTGGAGTATATTCAGATTGGTAGTACTTCAGGGCATCTGAGGCGGAGTTTCAACTAAAGTGAGCCATTGGATTCCGACATTTTCGGTGACTTTTAATTGTAAGGGATGTCCTGCTGTGACGGTAACTTGGGCTTTTGTCAGGTTATCGGCATCAAGCGGAATGGAGATATCGCCTTCCTTGGAACCATTGATGGTAAGTTTTGCATCCTTACCCACATGGGTTCCCTTAAGTTCCAGATTGTAAACGCCAGGCGCGGCATCGACTTGAAACTGAAAACCGTCAGGAGCAGTAAAATAGACCGACCCGTTCTCCATAGGGTTTCTACCCTCCATCTTCTCCCATTCGTTTTTTCCGTCTTTGCCCAGGAAGCCATACCCATTTTTTGCGGTGTAAGTATCGGCGGCTTCCACTGGTACGACTGCTCTTGGCAGCGCGAGGGTCAGAGTCGCGGCATTTTGATGGGAACCGAAGTCGTAGAGGTAGAGGTGGGCCTTGTTGAGGAGGAAGGCGAACTCCTTCTTGCGCAGATCCTCACGCGCAGCAGCTTCCTTCTCCAATTGCTCTACCGGCGTGGTGTTGGTGATCTGAGTGATATAAACAGGGAAGATGCTTAGCTGAAATTTTTTATCCACCTCCATGTCGCTCTCCGTGCCGAAGGAGTCGACAACATGACATTTGCCGAGGTCAAGGCCGAGAGGCTGGGTATCCTGCGGGGTCCATGCGGTCAGGACGTGATCCTTGCCTCGATTCCAGTTATACATCCAAACTTTTGGGTTGGATGTTTGTAGCCGCGGGGTTCGCAAATCGGTCACGCTGTCCAACTGCCTGGTTAACGTTGCCATGGTGAAATAAGAGGGGCGAAGCGTGTTATCCTCGCGGATGATGCCCGAGCCAGCATGCATGGCCGGAGTCGAGCCAACCTCACGGTAGAGGAAGACTTTTTCAATCCCATTGGCCAGGCAGAGCATCAAGCTCCTCGGAATCTTGGCGGCTTGAAGTCGCTCCGTACATCCCATGGGGCCACCGACATTTATGCCAGTTTCAGTCATCCAGATAGGCATCGAGGGTTTGTAGGTATCGCGCCAGTCAGCGATGTTGATCAGTTGTTTTTCGTAGGTTACGACTTCATTGGAAGGTGGAGCATTGCTATTAATGTTCTGATCGGCTGTCGTCCATTCCGGCTCTTGTTTTCTGCTGTAGAAATGAACATTGAGGATGTCCGCGAAATCAAGCGCGGTTTTGCCATCCGGATATTTATAGGTACGAAACTTGTCGATCAATTTCATCCCAAGTCCAGATAACCCTGCGGTGCTGGCCTTCGAGTTCGGATCGGCGCGTTTGAGCGCTTCGGCTCCGACCCGGAAAAGATCGAGATATTTCTCAATCGGTGCCGCCCAGGTGCCCCAGTTGGGATTATTCAGATTCGGTTCATTCCAAAGCTCGTATGCCTTGATCCAGCCGAGACCACTCTTTTTATCGTTCGTGTGCAAATCGGCATCGGGATGCTTGGTAAACCCATACCGTGCGACGGTCTCAAAAATTGCTTTCCCATAATCGTCATTGTCTTTTGGAGGATAGACTCCTTTGTTTTTGGTATCTGCTGGAGCTGAACTGAACCAGTTTGGAGTTATAAAGATATAGGGCAGGATCGACAGACCCGCGTTATGATAGTCGTTCATGCCAGTGTCCAGCGGTATATCGTCTCTTTCGTAATTAAACTGATTTGGTACTTTATTAAAAAAGACCCACTTCATGTTTTCAAAGCGAACCCAGCCGATGCCCATTCGTTTAAGCTCGGAAGCATACCCAGGAACGGCTGCGTCCATGCCAAAGCGCGACTCGGGCCGTGTTTTGATTTCCTCAGCCGATCTTGCGAAATAATCGTTGGAATAGAATTGAGGTCTGGATGGGCCTTTGATGACCGCTCCAAAATAATAACTGCCAGTCTTGAGCGGTACACTTATTGGTAGCGATTGTAGCGCAAAATTATGAGGTGGCGCTGTGATATGGACAATTTTTTGTTCCACGATCTCGCCCACTTTGGGTATCTCCAGTTCCTCGGGATGAAGACCATCGTAAACGGTGAGCTTGCTGAGAGTGTAGAAGGCGATGGAATCTTTATTTTTCGGGTCATTACCATTCAATTTATTGCCGTCGTTATGGTAGCGCAGGCGGAGGTAGCGTGCATTGAAAGAGTTTAAGATGCGGATCGTATTGGGCCCTCCAAATTTATTGGCGATATCAATTTCCTGCAATCCCTCCACTGGCGTATAATTTTTTCCATCGGGAGAAGCGGAGAAATCAACTTTGTGGAGCCATTTGGCATCACCACCCCAATAGTCGATACGGATGATTTTACGTTCCTGGCCCAAGTCGAGAAATTGAAACCCTTCCATGCCTCCGCCTGGAACGAAGTTGGTCGTGCTAAAATAACTCCCCGACTCACCATCGGTTAGACTCTTGTCCTCAATCCGTTTGCCATCGACTTCAATCCAAGTTTTGCAATTCAGGGCGCGATCGTCGCCATAGGCCGGATCAATCAGTGGGAGATCATAAAGAAGAGGATTGGTTTGAATCGAATAGGTGACATCCACGTCGACAGGCTTGTCGCTAAAATTGTTGACCACAGCTTGTCCGTTAAAGCTGGCATTTGCCTCGCCATCATTGGATCCCGATACTTCGATTGTGTAAGGTTTGTCACCGGGATAGGACTGCAACACGGCGGCAAGTCCGTCGAGTCCCATAAAATTCGCCCCGCTTTTCTGGGTATTCCAGACGAAGTGAATATTCTGGAGAGGGAAGTCGATTTTATTTTTGCTGTTTTTGGGATCTACGGGCTTAAATGCCGGATCTTGGAGGTTAAACTCAATCCATTTCCAGCCTTTCCAGTTCGCTGCAACCTCGGATTCGAATTTTTCTCCCTTGGTATCTTCAACCTGAAAGCCTAGCTGGAATACGTTCGAATCGGCTGCGAGATAGATCCATGCGCCAAGGTATTGAATGTGACCGGGGGGCGATTTGCTGAGAATGAAATCGGCCCTGCCATTGCCAGAAGGAAAAGTATCACTTTTAAATTTTAAAACATCGCGCCCAATTTTTGGTTCGAGACCGTGGTAAACCTCGACTGAGGCACCCATCATTCTTTGTCGGCCATACATACCAGAAGTGAGGAGCGCTCCGCCGTCTTCGCAGGGATTGAGTAGGATGCGGGGCATTTCCGGCTTACAGGCAGCCATGGCGCTACCCTCGGGAATCAGTGAAGCTTGGGGAGTCTGCGCTTGAGCCGAAACGAAAGTCAGGTACAACGCTGCCAATAGAAAGGGAAAGCAAAGACGGTTCGGGCACATAAAAGAACAGGGCAGATTGAGTCGGTGTAGGTACATGAGTTAAGGAGTGCAAGTAAGTGGGAAAGAAGGGACTCCAGTCAAATTGGTATGGAGATTTAATTTCTTATGTCAAATAAGTAACATGTAGGAGAGAATTCCATCCAAGTACTCAACAAGTCATAAAATTTTCATAAAATTACTCTTGTGAAATTGTAATCTTTCTTTATAGCTGTCCTTCACCGATAAGGTGTATTCAAGATCATTCCATTTTAAATTTTAGGAAATTATGCAAAAAGACTTGTGTCATTTGATTTCGGGAAATTGGATTGAAGGGGAGCTAGTTGTCAACATCACGCTCTGTTGAGCGTAATTGGGTATTTCAAAACTTGGTTTTCCAAAAAATAAAGCGTCATGAATCGTTTTCAAACAGAGCAGAGGGGGGGCTTTTCATGGAGGCTCTTCGTTTTAGTAGGAATAACGCTGAGCATTTTTACTGTGCCCCTCCATGCGCATCCTGCATGGTGGGATTCTGGAGCACTTGACGCTTCGACGGCCAATGCCAATGCAGTAGTTACCGAGGGGCAGCTCAAACATTTTACCGCGAGAGCAGTGTCGGAATTGAATGCCCACCTGCCCGGAGGAGCGGGACTGGATCTGACTACGCTGACCACGAAGTGGAGCAGTGATTATACCGCGCATAGTGGCCTGACCAGCAATGATTATCAGGCCATGAATGTCGGCCAGCTTAAGTACGTTGCCAACCTGGTCTGGACTCGACTTATCAACGAAGGCTACACGGGTGCCATTCCTACGTGGATCTATTATAATCCAGATTCAGACACCCAACTGGCAACTCTGGGACAGCTTAAAACCGTTTTTAATTTTGACCTGAGTAGTTTTTCACCTGAGATAACAAGCCCATCGGCAGTCACAACGACGACTGGGGCTTCTTTTAGTTACACCATTACCGCGACGAATAGCCCGACAAGTTTCACAGCAAGTGGATACCCTTCAGGATGGTCTATCAACGCAAGCACCGGGATCCTTAGCGGCACTGCGGGCAGCCCGGGAGTTTATAATGTTAGCATCTCTGCTGGCAACGGAACGACCACGGCATACGGGACAGTTGTCATTAGCATAGGAACGAGTGCCTCGGCCCCTGTGATCAACAGTCCAACGAGCGTTGTCGCGACGGTTAGTACGACTTTTGCATATCAAATTACCGCGACTAATTCGCCAACATATTTTGACGCGAGCAGCCTGCCTTCTGGTCTTACATGCGACCATTATTCAGGAGTGATCAGTGGAACTCTTTCCTCCACGTCGGGCACTTCCACCATTACCCTGAGTGCCACCAACGGCTCAGGTACGGGAACAGCGACGCTTAGCTTGATCGTCAATCCTGCACCGTCTGGCTTTGGTTCCGCCCCAACCATAAGCGGCGGGACTACGTCTGGCACCGTGGGCACCACTTTTAGTTATACAGTGTCGGCTACCTCTTCCGGCACCGGCACCACCTACGGGGCAACCGGATTGCCTGCCGGTTTAAGTATTAATTCCTCAACGGGAGCAATTGGCGGGACGCCCACTATCGCCGGAACATTTTATGTAGTTGTCAGCGTGGTCGATTCGGAAGGAGCAGCGAGTAACATCTTAACCCTGACAATTAATCCTGTCGTACCGGTGATTAATAGTCCCACCACCGCGACGGCTGTTGCCGGAGACAATTTTTTCTATGCCATTACGGCTACCAATGTTCCCACCAGCTATGGCGCAACGTATAGCGGAGGGGCATTGCCAGGCGGCTTGGTTATTGACACGATTGACGGACAGATCAGCGGAACAGCGCCTTCGACCACGGGACCGTATTCCATCAGTCTTAACGCAGCGAACTCTGCCGGATCAGCCACACCGGTTACGCTGACGCTGACGGTCAGCACAAGTCCTGCGGAAATCGTCACGAGCCCGACCACGGCAAGTGCGACGGTAGGATCCTATTTTCAGTATTTTATTACGGCAACAGGTAGTCCGACCAGTTATGGAGTAAGTGGGGTGATGCCAGCGGGACTTGCTTTCAATTCAGCTACAGGTGAAATATACGGGATACCTACGGATCCTGGGTTCTATACGCTCGGATTAACTGCGGATGGTTCGGCGTCAGTAAGCCTGGCGCTTACCGTTGTGTCGCCCACGTTAAAGCCTGTCATTACGAGTTCGCCCCTTATTTATGTAACATCGGGAACTTCTTTTAGTTACACCATTGATGCGACAAATTCACCCACCAGCTTCGCTGCTACCTATGCAGGCGGTTCTCTGCCATCAGGTATAGCTCTATCCGGAGCCGTCATTTCAGGAACACTTGGCACAGTCGGCACCCCTTTAATTAATTTGACCGCGACAAATAGCAACGGTAGCGGTTACTCCACGCTAATTATTGTCGTTGAATCGACCGGTTCAGCGAATCTGGTAACCACAAAACTCCAGGCAGGAGTAAGCCCTTTCCTGGGTTATAAAACCAGTTCGGCCACCATCGAATCGGATTGGAGTTATGATTCACCGGTTCTAACTAATCTGGCAAATCTTACCCTGGACGGATTATCTGTAGGAGATCCGGATCCTGACACCGTAGTTCTTCAGCGTGCTTTGGTCGGCTTTGATCTCTCTTTATTACCACCAGATGCCTCATTTACGGCGACAGGGGGCGGGGGAAGCATAGCGCTCAATAGCGTATCGGCATCAGCACACTATGACTCTACCGGATCGACGATCGACATTTATCAAGCTGACAACCCATTTGTTCCCGGGGCGACGAGTTGGACGCAAAATAATGTCCATTCTACCAGTTCCTGGTGCAGTTTATCGCCGCTTTATAGTTCGACGACTTCCATTACATCTTCTGCGATATCCGGGGCAAATTTACAAAGCGCATTTAGTGGAGGGGATGGGTTGAATCTCATGCTCATCAATTCCGCCATTGAGGGAACTCCTACGGATCCGCAACAATTCGGCTTTTTTTCAGATGAAAGCGATCCCACAGCGGCGAACCGACCTTTACTTAGCGTGACTTATACCACGAAAGCTCCTCCAGTCATCGTACCTTCCACCTTCTACATCGTTCATGGTACCAGTTTCAGCTATACGGTTTCTCCCATTAATGGAGCGTCATCTTATTCAGCTCCGACCGCTCCTACCGGATCAGGTTTATCTCTTACTACGGGCGTTATCTCGGAAACGGGAGGGTCTCTGGGTACATACTCATGGGCTATCTCAGCAACTAATGCGAATGGAACAGGCACGGGTACTCTTCAGTTTGTGATAGGCGAGGTTCCTGTCGTGACAAGCGCTACGCAAACAATCGTGGGAGGGGCTCCTTTTAGCTACACGGTTTCGGCCACAAATAGTCCGACTTCTTATAGTATTGAAGGTACACTTCCGCCGGGCCTTGTCTTTAACGCGCAGACAGGAAAAATCGAAGGCATCCCCGCCACTGGTTTAACCGGGATTTACTATTTGGGTATAAGAGCCACGAATGCCTTTGGACCTTCCTCGGGTGGAACCATTGCGCTTATCGCTTCTCCGCTGACTCCACTGATTGGCAATCAACATATTGCGATACCTACGCGCACTATTTCACATACAGGAACTCCCTACAGCTTTGGATTCTCGGTTTCGGGGCTGACAGGTCTATCCATAGATTCAACCGGGCATATTACCGGAACTCCCAGTGCTGCGGGAACTTACGCCGCAACAGTTACTGCAACTTACTATTCAGGAGGATCGAGTGCTTCCGTTCCTTTGGCGATTTTGATCTCTTCAGAGTCCGTTCCAGTTGTGCCAACGCAGACGATTGCGATGATGCATGGGGGGACAATTACAGGTCAGGCGGTATCTTTTTCGGTTCCAAACATAAATGGCGCCTCTGTTCCAGCGACAAGTTACACGTCCCCTTCTGGATTGGCTACTGGGATAACTTTTAACAGCAGTGACGGGACTTTCAGCGTAACAAGCAGTGCCGCAACCGGAATTTATACTTATACGGTAGGTGTATCTGATGATGCTGGCTCGGGTTCCGGGCAAGTAACGATTGCTATTTACAACCCTGCTACAGGCCCGGGAATAAGTAGTTCAGGGTATGGCCTTGGCCAGTTGTCGGATATAGCAGTAGTAGGACAACCCTACTCATATACATTCCGCTCAATTAACGCCGACACGAGCTCAAGTATTTCAGGAACATTGCCTAGCGGACTTAGCTTTAGTAACGCTTCAGGCGTGGGCACGATCTCAGGGACTCCGACGTCCACGACAGGATCCCCTTTCAGTATCACCCTAAACACAACCGGCTCCACGGGTACCAGTACGGCAACTTTGTCGTTAACGGTCGAAGCAGCTTCGGCGGTCACAAGTGCCAATACTGCCACGGGTACGGTCGGAACATCCTTTTCATATACCGCAACGGCTACCAATCATCCCACGAATTTTATGGCCACAAACCTACCCCCAGGTTTGAGCATTGATGAGACCACGGGCGTTATCTCCGGTACGCCTATCGCGGCCGATGTTGTGCCCGTGACTATAATTGCCACTACCGATTATGGGCTGACAAGCAGTCAAACCCTTACCATAACCATTGCCCCGAATTCCTCGGATAAAATAGCTAATTTTCAGAGTGGCGTAACCCCAAGTACAAGTTATACAGTGCCCACAACCGAAATCATCGATGGTTCGGTCACTTCAAGCAATGCCTATCAAAACTATAGTGGAGGTAGCTATCTTCCCGTGGGCCGGGATAATTCGAACGGGAACGAACGCGGGTTGCTTGCTTTCGACGTCTCTTCTCTTCCCCCGGGAACAGTTATTACCAGCGCTTCGTTGGTATTGACGGGCTCAAGCGCCCATTCTTCTGGCACAACATCGCTCCCGATTGAGGTACATCAAAAAAACCAGTCATTCAATTCCTCAGTTGCCAATTGGACAACGGATAATGCTTATGAAACAGGCATCTTTGCTTCCTATGTGGTAAGCAATCCCTCGTCAATTTCGGGTACTCAGACATTCAACGGCACCGCAGCGTTTGCCCAGGCTGTCCAACAGGCTTTTAATGGATCGGGCCAAATGGATATGACTCTTGTTGCGCCCAGCATTGAGGCAGGAACGAACACCGACTATGTAGGTTTTGCCATTAATGCATCGGATCCCACGCAAAATCCAAAACTTGTGGTGACGTACACAACCGGCGCCCCAACATCAGCGCCTGTCATTACCAGTCCAACGCTGGCCACAGGAAAAATAAGCACCGCATTTAGCTATACTCTAACAGCAACAAATCAACCGACATCATTTTCAGAATCAGGTACGCTACCTGCCGGATTGTCTTTATCGGCAGGAGTTATTTCTGGAACCCCAACCGCAGTGGGTAGTTATGTTATCACGGTGCATGCGGCGAATGGCGTGGGTACTGGTCCAGACCAAACAGTAACGCTTAATATCGATAGCACCACTTCAGCAGATGGCCTAAGCATAGTAGGATCTGGGAACAATCAAGTGGGAACCGAGGGTACTTTCCTGTCTAATCCGTTGACTGTTCAGGCCACCCACACCGGAACTCCCTTGGGAGGTACTCTTGTTACTTTCACTGCGAGCCAGGGAGGATTGGCCACGACCAATACAGGTTCACCGACGACGAGCAAGAGTTTGACGATTGTCACCGATAGCAGCGGTGGCACCACTGGTGATGCCCAAGTCTATTTGAAATTACCACCCACTGTTTTAACGACTACGGTTACCGCCACGGCAGGCACAGCGACGCCGATCAGTTTTGTGGAAACATCCGTGGCTACATCCGGGCAAAGCAACGATCTTCCCATCCTGTCGGTTGTGAGTGGTGAGGGGCAGAGAGGTACTACCTCATCGGCTCTAAAGTATATCGTTCAGGCCGTCAACGCCGAAAACCAGCCAATCGGTTCATTGTCCCTGGCTATAAGTATTACCAAGGGTACCGGAGGCGTGTGCGCTACATCCGGTGGAACCTATGGTAGTGGTCCGATCTCCATTTCCACCGACATATTCGGTCAGGCGACTATTTATCTGAAACCGGGAGGGAGTGATGGGGACATCAATACTGCATCTTGTGTGGCGACGACCGGAGTAGGCCAGGCAACGGCCTATCTAGATGCGATTACCGTAACGTCATTAACTCCTCCTACAGTATCACCTGGTGGAAATGGCACGACGGTAGCCGATGGAGATCCCTCGCCGCTAACTCCGCCAGCAGGATTTGATCTTAGGATCGCAGCAGAATCCGACCCCAATACGGTAGACTTAGCCTGGACAACCTCTGGTACCACTGCTGTCAACTATTTGATCGAAAGACAGATTAGCGGTGGTGGATGGACATCACTTAAAACCACAAGCAGTTCTCCTACGACGGATGGTGTTTTGGCGGGGCAACGATACGAATATAGGGTGACTGGAATAGATAGTGGCGGCCACTATTCTAAACCTTCAAACGTGGTGTCTTACTACCTTGATCCGATAAAAGATATTTACTATGCGCAATGGATATATGATCTCCCCTATGATTTTCATGAAGAGAGCTCTTTCGGAAGTTATATGCATGCAGAATTGGGGGATGTAATTGCGAGTAATTTACCAGAAGAAAGTCCATGTCATCCCCCCGACGATGGTCATGATTACAGTCACGAAAGAGCCATAACGAATGCGATATATGAGTTAGAACTCTATCCATCAACCAATTTATCGTTAAAATGGAATGTAATATTTAACGGATCAAAACTCTATAGCCACGAAACATGGTCAGGAACTGATTCGCAAACTTCCCAATACTTTATCTATCCTGATCCTGGTGAGTCCGCAACTGCAACTTATGTCGTTTCGTTGGATCCTGTCATGAATGTGATGGATTCAAATGGAGAGGCCTATCTCGATCAAAAAGAAAAAGCCGGTGCAGGGGCGCAAATATCGGTAGGTGCCGATGCAGAAGGCAAATTTACCGTGGATATTAACTCAGGAGAATTCCCGAATGCCACCTTTACCATTTCTTATACCAGTCCCTATCTGGCAGTTTACGATAATGGCGCTCTCATATTCAGTGGGCAACGTTTTAATGCCAGCGACACTAATAACTTTACCGTCCAGGCTATAAATGAAGATGTTCCGGACGGAAGCAAGACGAACATAACGATGACGGCGTATGACGAAAAAGGCGGCAAAATTGGCCAGGACTCGAGCCTGTTTGTTCTGAACAATCCTCAATCTCAGGATTTATCAATCCCCATAGATGAAGCTTCGGGGCCGCGTTATCGCAAAATTGCGCTAAACGGTTTGCCCATGGCGGACGAAAAGCCGCAACAATCTGGTGAAACCGATCAGGAAAAAGAGGAAACCTATGTTGATGCCCTGACGGTGGGGCTCCGCCATAGCACGACCGATGTTTATCTGCCGGTTTCCGGTAGCGACTTTGCAATTTCAGCGCGCCGGGATTTCCATTCGGAAGTCTGGAGTGATCGCTCGGGATTGAAACCTCATGAAGAGCCTGATCGTCCTTTCGGCAAGTGCTGGAGCAGCAACCTGGCTCCCAATATCCGGATAGTAAAAAATAACGATCCGGAGAGAACGCAGCCAGACCAGGCTTACGTCACCGATGAAACGGGAGCGGTTCATACATTTGTGATTTGGTATAGTGGAGGCACGACCAAGTTTTTCCCCATGCCGAGCGCCAGAAACGAACAACAGACGCCCAATCTTGAAACTTTAACAGAAGATGATACTACCACTCCGGCAAGGTATATATTCACGCGTAAATATGGAGCTACATTGCTTTATCAGGGAGTTCCCCTGGATCCCAGTCATGGCGATTTAATAATCAGCAAT